>NZ_CP063362.1:1725000-2093333 GCF_016807805.1 Xanthobacter dioxanivorans
CCGGCGGGAAACGCGGCGGCCTGCACCTGCGAATGGTCGTTGGTTGCGAGCAGGCGCGCGCCCTCGGGCAGGGCCTCCACCTCGTCCAGATGCACCGTCATGGCATCGAACACCGCCGGCTTGCCGGCGAACAGGGGATGGGCGCCGCCGTCCGGCGTCAGCCGGATGCGCCGCCCGAATCCCACTTCCCGCCCGCGCGGATTGCGCCGCACCCGGCCGCCCGCCGCCACGGTGAGCAGCTGCAGGCCCCAGCAGCTGCCGAAGATGGGAACCCGGGTGGTGAAGGCGGTGCGCATCAGGTCGACCTGCTGGCCGATCTCGCGCCCGCCATTGTAGATGTTGAGCGAGGAGCCGGTGACGGCGATGCCGTCATAACCCTCCAGGCCGCCGGCATCGGGCAGGTTCGCGCCCGGGTCGGCCGGATAGCAGATGTCGACCGTGACCGCGCCGGGGAAAAGCTCGCGCAGCAGCTGGGCGTAGCCCTCGCTCGCCACCTGACCGCCGAATGCCACCTGCCGCGCCCGCGCCTCCGCGGTATTTCCTTCGACGACGAGAAGACGGGCGGCGGCCATGACAATCCTGCGGGCTGATGCGGATCGGCAAAGCATAGGGCGGTTTTTGGCGAAACCGAGAAGATGATCGGCACCCCTGGCCCTCGGATCATGCATGCCGCGCCGGGAGGCCGGATCCCCCACCGACCTCAGGCGCCGGCCGGCCGGCTGCGATGCTCCATGACCAGCAGATAGCCGCCGGAAGCGATCACCACGCATGCGCCGGCCAGGGTCCACGGGCTCGGGACCTGCCCGAACACCAGCCAGCCAAGGGCGATCATGCTGACGATCTGGGTGTAGATGAACGGCGCCAGCGTCGCCGCCGGGGCCCGCGCATGGGCGAGAATCAGCAGGAAGTGGCCGACGCCGGCGACGATCCCGAGCCCGAGCATGGCGCCGATCATCAGGGGCTCGCGCGGGGTTTCCCATACCAGCGGCAAGGGCAGGCTCGCGGCGATGGAGCCGACCAGCGAGGAATAGAAGAGCGTGGTGGCGCTCGAATCGGTGCGCGCCAGCATGCGCGTGGTGATGGCGTAGAGGGCATAGGTGGCCGCCGCGCCGAGGCAGAGGAGCGCCGCCGGGTGAATGCCGCCGCCGCCCGGCCGCACCACCAGCAGGATGCCGATGAAGCCGACGAGGATGGCCACCCATCGCCGCACGCCCACGCGCTCCCCGAGCAGCGGCCCGGCGAAGAGCGCGATGAAGAAGGGCACCGAGAACATGATGGATACGGTCTGGTCCAGCTGCAGGAACTGGAGCGCGGTGAAATTGAGGGCGGTGGTCAGGAACAGCAGGGTCGAGCGGCCGATCTGGAGCAGCGGCCGGCGGGTCCGCAGGAGGCCCGGCACCGTCCAGGGATTGAACACCGCCAGCGAGAACAGGAAATGGATGACGTAGCGCGCCCACACCACGACGAAGACGCTGGTGTGTCCGCCGAGCCATTTCGCTGTGGTGTCCGTCAGGGCGAAGGTCATGACCGCGAGACACATGAGGCCGATGCCGACGAAGGCGGACGCGTGCGCCCCGGCGGACTGTGGACCCTCGGGCACACGCATGGCACCGGCCTCTGGAGCGTTTTCGAGCGAAGTGGACACCGGTTCGCGCCGGGAAAACGCGACCGCTCGGCGACATGGAGGGTTTCCTGCTTCCAGGAAGCGGGGACACCCTCTGGTGGATCAAGGACGGGTGGTTCGACCGCGACGGATGGGGGACCCGGCTGTCGCGGTCGGAGCCTTGGCACGCGATCGGCCCATATCGAATCGCCGAGGCGATGCAAGATGGGTCGCAAGTCCGTTTCTTTCCAATCGTTCAGAGGGCGATCCCGCGGAGCCGCCCGGCGGTTCCGCGGGATCGCCTCTAGTACGTGGCCCGCCCGCCGGACAGGTCGAACACCGCGCCGGTGGTGAAGGAGCAGTCGGAGGACGCGGCGAACGCGATCGTCGCCGCGACCTCGTCCACGGTGACGAATCGCGCGCGCGGGATCTTCGACAGCATATAGTCGATGTGCTGCTGGCTCATCTGGTCGAAGATGGCCGTGCGCGCCGCCGCCGGGGTCACGCAATTGACCGCGATGTCGTACTCGGCCAGTTCCTTGCCGAGCGACTTGGTCAGCGCGATCACCCCCGCCTTGGAGGCGGAATAGGCGGAGGCGTTGGGATTGCCTTCCTTGCCGGCGATGGAGGCCACGTTCACGATGCGCCCGTAGCGCTGCGCGATCATGTGGGGCACCACGGCGCGGCAGCAGTGGAACGGCCCGTCGAGATTGATCGCCATCACCTGCCGCCAGGCGTCCTCGGGATAGTCCCAGAGCTTGAGGTTGGGGCCGGAGATGCCGGCATTGTTGACTAGGATGTCGATGCGGCCGAGCGCGGCATGGGCCTCGCCCACCGCCCGCTCCACGTCGGCGAGCCGGGTCACGTCGGCGATCACGGGCAGCACCCGGTCGCGGCCGAGGGCGTCGGCGGTCTTGGCCGCGAGGTCGCCGTCCCGGTCCAGGATGGCGACGCGCGCGCCGGAGGCAAGAAAGCGCTCCACCACGGCGCGGCCGATGCCCTGGGCGCCGCCGGTGACGATGGCGGTGCGGTCCTGAAGGTCGATGGCGTTGGACATTCTTCCCCCGGCGGGCCGTTTCCTGCCGCCCGCATTGTTGTGATGCATCTGACTCTAATCGTTTGAATTACTGTTTAGCGCGCGGCCCTTGCCGAGGGAAGGGGCACAATTCGCATATGCCGCCGCCGCGCCATGCGCGCAGGGAAGGGCGGCCGCCTTCGGCGGATGGTCGAAGGACACGCCGGCCGAGCGGTGATCCCGCGTCAGCCCTCCTCGTCCTCGTCGCCGGCCTCCACCTCGTCGTCGAGGCCGCCGTCGGTGCCGAGCCGCGAGGCGAGATTCTTCTCCACCTTGCGCAGCAGCTTGCGCAGCCGCTTGCGCTCCTTGTTGTCGAGGCCCGCCACCATCTCGCCCTCGATCTGGTCCCAGACCCCGTCGATGGAGGCGCCGCGCTCGCGGCCCAGTTCGGTGAGGAACACCCGCACCAGGCGGCCGTCGCCATCGGTGGCGCGCCGCTCCACCAGGCCCTGGGTGGTCAGCCGGGCGATGGTCTTGGAGGCGGTGGGCGGGCGCACCCTGAGGGCCGAGGCAAGATCGCCCATGGTCCGGCCATCCGCCTCGCATAACAGCTTCAGCACCGATTCCTGCCCGGGAAACAATCCGAGATTGGCCAGGAGCCGGGCGGAAAGCGCCTTCTGCAGGCGCGCGGTATGCGTCAGCCTGTAGCCGATGGTCTTCTGGACCGGATCCTTCATGTCATCCCCCGCCGGGCCGCGCAGCGGCCGCACCGGCCGAGCCCCAACAGAGGCTCCGCCGCGGAGCCTACTTATCCACGCGCCGGCTTACAATTTTGCGAAGGTCCCGGCCTGTGCCGCCATCCGTCCCGCGCGCCGGTCGGCGCAGCCGCACCCGCCCCCGCTTGACAGGGGCGCTGCCGCGTCGCTTGGTTCGCCGATGACTTCCTTCGTCGCATCGGACGTCCCCCGCCGCGGCCGACGCCGGCGCCTCCGCGCCCCAGGCGCGGCGCGAGGCGGACGATCCGCATTCCCCGGTGGCGCGGTTCGGCGCCCACAAGCCGCTGAAGCTCGATGCGGGGTCGAGCTGCCGCACCTGCAGATCGGCTACCAGACCTATGGCGAGCCCAATGCCGCGCGCTCCAACGCCATCCTGCTCTGCCACGCGCTGACCGGCGACCAGCACGCCGCCAGCCTCAATCCGGTCACCGGCAAGCCCGGCTGGTGGGAGACCCTGGTGGGGCCGGGCAAGCCCATCGACACCGAGCGCTTCTACGTCATCTGCTCCAACGTGCTCGGCGGCTGCATGGGCTCCACCGGGCCGGCCTCCACCAATCCGGCCACGGGGCAGCCCTATGGCGTCGACATGCCCCTCGTGACCATCCGCGACATGGTCAACGCCCAGGCCATGCTGCTCGATCATCTCGGGATCGAGAAGCTCTTGTGCGTCGCCGGCGGGTCCATGGGCGGCATGCAGGTGCTGCAATGGGCGGCGAGCTATCCCGAGCGCGTCTTCTCGGCGCTGCCCATCGCCACCGCGGCGCGCCATTCGGCGCAGAACATCGCCTTCCACGAGGTGGGCCGGCAGGCGGTGATGGCCGATCCCGACTGGCGCGGCGGGCGCTATCTCGCCGATGGGGTGCGGCCGCATCGCGGCCTCGCCGTGGCGCGCATGGCGGCGCACATCACCTACATGTCCGACCAGTCCCTGCACCGCAAGTTCGGCCGCCGGCTGCAGAACCGCGAGATGCCGACCTTCGGCTTCGACGCCGACTTCCAGGTGGAGAGCTACCTGCGCCACCAGGGGGAATCGTTCGTGCAGCGCTTCGACCCCAACTCCTACCTCTACGTGACCCGCGCCATGGATTATTTCGACCTCGCCGCCGACCACGGCGGCGTGCTCGCCAATGCCTTCCGGGGCTCCAAGACGCGCTTCTGCGTGGTCTCCTTCACCTCCGACTGGCTGTTTCCCACGGTGGATTCGCGCGCCATCGTCCATGCGCTCAACGCCTCGGGGGCGAGCGTCTCCTTCACCGAGATCGACACCGACAAGGGCCACGATTCCTTCCTGCTGCACGAGCCGGAGCTGACCGCCATCACCCGCGGCTTCCTCGACAGCGCCGCGCGGGCCTTCGGCCTGCCGGCGGCGCGGCGGGACTGACCATGGCGCTGCGTGAACCCGTGCTGGACGAAGGCGTGGTGCGCCTGCAAGGCGGCCGCGTCGACCTCGTGGTGGTGGCCGAGATGGTGGCGCCCGGCTCCCGCGTGCTCGACGTGGGCTCCGGTGACGGGGCGCTGCTGGAGCTGCTCGCCACCACCCGCGGCTGCGATGCCCGCGGCATCGAGCTCTCCCGCGAGGGGGTGAATGCCGGCGTGGCCCGCGGCCTCGCCGTCATCCAGGGCGACGCGGACGTGGACCTTGCCCACTATCCCGACGACGCCTTCGACTACGTGATCCTGTCCCAGACCCTGCAGGCCACAAGGCGGCCGCGCTGGGTGCTGGAGCAGATGCTGCGCATCGGCCGCCGGGCCATCGTGTCCTTCCCCAATTTCGGCCACTGGCGCTCGCGCCTCGATCTGCTGGTCAATGGCCGCATGCCGGTGACCGACAACATGCCCATCGTCTGGTACGAGACGCCGAACATCCACTTCTGCACCATCCGCGATTTCGTGGCGCTGGTGGAGGTGCTGGACGCCGGCATCGAGCGCGCCGTGGCGCTGGATTCGTCCGGCCACCGGGTGCGGGTGACCATGCCGTGGTGGGTGTGGAACCTGCTCGGCGAGCAGGCGGTGTTCCTGCTGACGCGCAAGCGCTGAGGCTCACCCGGCGGGCGCCGCGCCCGGCACCAGTCCCGGCTCCATCGCCGGCTCGAGCGCGGGGGCGAGGCGGGGCCGGCGCACCGGGATCGGGCGATAGAGCTGCTTGGTCGCCTCCACCACCAGCACCCCCGAGAACGGCAGCGACAGCCGCGCCCCGACGCGCTCCCAGGCCACCGCCGTGCGCAGGAACCACGGGCTCGGCGGCGCGTAGAGCGCCTCGTCCCAGCCCACCGGCGTGAACAGCGCCTCGCGCAGCAGGCTCACCACCTGCCCGCGCGAGAAGGGACGGCCATTGCCGAACGGCGTGGTGTCGAGCCGCGCCCACACGCCGCGCCGGTTCGGCACCACCGCCAGCAGCCGCCCGCCGGGCGCGAGCACCCGCCACACCTCGCGCAGCATCTCGGCGGCGTTGGGCGTCATCTCCAAGGCGTGCACCGCCACCACCCGGTCCATGCTGGCGGTGGGCAAGGGCAGCAGGGTCTCGTCGGCCAGGGTGGCGAGGGTGGGCGCGGCCGAGGGCCAGCGCACCACGCCCTGCGCCGCCGGCATCACCGCGATGCAGCGCTCCGCCTCCTCGCGGAACACGCCGAGATAGGGCGTCGCATAGCCAAGGCCCAGCACCGCCATGCCGGTGACGTTGTCGAAGCGGGCGCGGATGGCCCGGCCGAGCAGCCGGCGGGTCATGATGCCGATGGGCTGGGCGTAGAAATTGCGCAGATCGACGACGTCGAGAAACATGGACCCTCTCATCCCGGCCCGCACCGGGTGCGCCCGATGCGCGCAGGCCGCGCCCCCGGTTCGCCGCTCCGGAGGCCGCCGATCCCGTGGATCCGCCTCCGGCCCCGGGGCCAACACCATCCCGCCGCGCGGATCGGCTCCGCTCCGGGGCCGCGCGCGCCGGGCGACCGCACTTCCGCTTCGCGCCCTAATAGAGGATCATGCGCGGCGGGTCCGCAACTTCCGTGCGGGCCGGGGCGTGCCGCTCAGCGGAGGGTCGACCCCGATACGCCTCGTGTCGGTCTGCCCGCGTCCTCCTGCCTTGCGTCCCCCGCCTTGCGTTTTCCGCCTTGCGTTTTCCTGCCACCGATCCGGAGAGCGAGACCGTGCCGGCCGAAATCCGCCTCGTCCCCTGCCTGAGCGACAATTACGCCGTGCTTTTGCACGATCGCGTGACCGAGGCCACCGCCGTCATCGACGTGCCGGAGGCGACGCCGGTGATCGCCGCACTGGAGGCGGAAGGCTGGAACCTCACCCACATCCTCGTCACCCACCACCACGCCGACCACGTGCAGGGCATTCCTGCGGTGAAGGCGCGCTATGGCGCCACCGTGGTCGGGCCGAAGGCCGAGGCGGCCGGGATCCCCGGCCTCGACGTGGCGGTGGTGGACGGCGATCCGGTGGCGGTGGGCTCGTTGATCGGCCGCGTGCTGGAGACGCCGGGCCATACCGCCGGGCCCGCCTCCTATCTGTTCGAGGGCGAGGGGCTGCTGTTCGCCGGCGATACCCTGTTCACCCTCGGCTGCGGCCGCCCCCTGGAGTGCGAGCCGCCGGTGCTGTGGGCCTCGCTGCAGCGGCTGCGGGCCCTGCCCGAGACCCTCGCGGTCTATAGCGGCCACGAATACACCCTCGCCAACGCGCGCTTTGCCCTCTCCGTCGACCCCGACAATCCCCTGCTCGCCCGGCTGATGGCCGAGGCGGAGGCGAAACGGGCGGCGGGACAGCCCACCATTCCCTCGCGCCTCGGCGAGGAATGCGGTGCCAACCCCTTCCTGCGCGCCGACGACCCGGCCATGGCGGAGCGCCTCGGCCTCGCCGGCGCCGATCCGGCGGCGGTGTTCACCGAGCTGCGTGCCCGCAAGAACGTCTTCAGGGGCTGATGCCATGACGGCCGGGGCGACGCCGGGCACGGATGCGAAGGACCTGTCGGCGGCGGAGGTGATCGCGCTCCTCGGCCTCGCGCCGCATCCGGAAGGCGGCCATTTCCGCGAGACCTTCCGCGATGGCGCGGCGGGCGGGCGCGGGGCCTCCACCGCCATCTACTTCCTCCTACGCGCCGGGGAGCGATCCCACTGGCACCGGGTCGACGCCGCGGAGGTGTGGCACTGGCATGCCGGCGCGCCGCTGCGCCTGTCCATCGCCGACGCGGGCGGCCGGCGCGACCTCGTGCTCGGCGCGCGCCTCGGATCGGGGGAACGGCCGCAGGGCGTGGTGCCGCCGCATGCGTGGCAGGCGGCGGAGAGCCTCGGGGCCTGGACCCTGGTGGGCTGCACCGTGGCGCCCGCCTTCGATTTCGCGGGCTTCGAGCTTGCCCCGCCCGGGTGGGAGCCGGAGGGCGTTTAGAGCGTTTCCCCGTTTCACGGAATCGGGGAGGCGCCACACGTCTTCGCGTCATCGCGTTTTCGAACCGGCCGCCACTTCGCTCGAAAACGCGCCTCGCCGGCCTCAGGCCACGGACGGAAAAGGCGTCAGCTGCGGGCGGCGGAGAGGGCGACGGCGTCGCTGGCCACCACGTCGGCGGTATCGTCCGCGCCCATGAGGACGAGAAGCTTCGCGCGGGCCCGGTTCACCCGGCTCTTGATGGTGCCGAGGGCACAGCCGCACACCTCGGCGGCCTCCTCATAGGACAGGCCGGCCGCGCCCACCAGCACCAGCGCCTCGCGCTGGTCGTCGGGCAGGTGGCCGAGGGCCTCCTTGAGCGAGGACAGGGTTGCCGACCATTCCTGGCTGGGCCCGATATTGGTGTCGAGCTGCGACAAGGCGGAAATGCCGTCGCTCTCGCGGCGCCGCTTGCGTATCTCGGTGTAGTAGGTGTTGCGCAGGATCGTGAACAGCCACGCCCTGAGGTTCGTCCCCGGATCGAACTTGTCGATGTTGGAGAGGGCCTTCAGCAGCGTCTCCTGCACCAGGTCGTCCGCCTCGGTGCGATTGCGCGTCAGCGAGCGGGCGAACGCGCGCAGGGCCGGCAGGAACTCCAGCACCTGGGTGCGCAAACTGGCGGCATCCATCTCCTGGCGAGCCTCTCGGTCCGGTTGGTCCTTCTTTGCATACGCGTGACGGTCTCCGGGCAGATCCATCGGCGGCGTGTCTTTCGGCATCGGGTTGGGCCTCGGGACGGCGCACAGCACCTGCGGCACGTCATGTCCGGCGGCGCACCCGCCCGATGCGGAGGCCGGGGAGCCAGGGAGAAAACCTCCCTCGGTCCCGAGCCTCCGGAAGCGAGCATAGCGCCTGCCGGCCTGTTGTCCTGTAACGTTTGCGCGGGCTTCGTGGTTCCCCGGCGGGCGATGCGGCCAGTCCAGCTGCGGGATCAGTTGGCCCCGCCATTATTGCTCTGGGCGTTGCTCTTCTGGCCGCCCTTCTGGCCGGCCTGGGAGGCGAGGGTGCGATCGCGCGAGAAGCTGCGCTGCTCGTCCGCCACGCTCTGTCCGCCCTTGCGCCCGGCCTCGGCCGCGAGGGCGCGGTTCTGGAAGAAGCTCCGCTTTTCGGCCGGAACGCTCTCTCCGCCCTTACGGGCGATGGCGCGCTGCTTTTCCGCATCCATCGCAGCGAATCCGCGTTGGGATGTGCCCTTGGATCGAGCCTTGTCCATCTGCTGTGCTCCTCCGAACTGGCAATGCATCGCCACGTCGATACTCAGGAAGAACGAACCCGGCCGCCTTCGGTTCCGGTGCAGATTGCATTCGTTCGGCGGCGGCCCGCCGCGCGCCGTGGCATGATCACCAAATCCTTGAGAAAGAGGATGAATCCCGGGAGCGCGGCGCCGTCCTCCCGGCGCTCAATCCGCCCGGACCGCGCGCATGTCCGATCGGGACCGTTTTCGACCCTTGGAGCTAGAAGGCGTGCGCCGGCCGTGGCTTGGGGACCGGGCGGCAGGGGAATTCGCCCGCCACGAGGAAGGCGCCGTCCTCGGCCTTGCTCCGCGTCAGATTGCCGCCGAGCTGGGTGGCGAAGCCGCCGGCGAGGCTGGTGGGCTCGGCGGCGTCGTCCCAGCTGCCGGCGGCGCTGCGCACCGTGAGCTGCAGCCGATCGCCGACCACTGCGCCGCGCAGGGCGATGGCGGTGGAGCCCGACGGCAAGGACAGGGACAGCACCACCTCCACCACCATCAATGCGAGGGGCACCGCCATGTCGGTGGGCAGGCGCACGTCCTCGGCCTCCACCGTGATGCGCGCATTGCACTCGACGCTGCCCTCCAGCAGCGAGGCGAGCTCGCCCAGAAGCTCCCGCAGCAGCACCTGCGACCCGTCGCTCGCCTCGTAGAGGATGCGGTGGACGAGGGCGAGCGTGTTGACCCGGGTGCGCAGCTGCTCGAAGCGCCGCCGGTCGTCGCCCCGCCCGATGCCCGAGCCGTAGAGGCTGAGCAGGCTCACCACCACCTGCAGGGAGTTCTTGATGCGGTGGTGGATCTCGCGCACCAACGCGGTCTTTTCGGCGAGGCTCTCGCGCAGGCGCGCATCCCGCAGCCGCACCGCCAGGGCCATGTTCTCCACCGCGTGGCCGAGCACCCGGAATTCGCTCGGCGCGGCGTCGAGGCGCGTGGGGCGGAAGCCGTAATGGCCCTGCGCATAGACCGCCGTGACCCGCCGCAGATAGAGCAGCCAGCGCAGGATGATGCGGTCCACCGCCACCCACAGGGCGACAAGGGACAGGATGACGATGACCGCGGGCAGGGCCAGGCTCGCGGCGATGGCGAGGAAGGTCCAGCCGAACAGGCGATCGGACGGCATGGCGAACGCCACCGTGAGGCCGCGCCGGTCGAGCTTCGCGGTGGCGAAGGTCCAGCGCTGGCCCTGGGCGTCGGTGGCCTCGTGCAGGGTATGGCCGCCGGCGCCGAGGCTGGTCTCGAGATTGGCGGCGTCGAACAAGGCGGCGCTGACGCCGCGCGAATTGGAGACGAGTTCCTCGCCCAACGGGGAAAACAGGGCGACCACCCCGTTGGCGGGGGGGGTCTGCTGGCGCAGCTGATTGTCGAGCCACGCCACGTCGATCCCCACCGCGAGGACCTTCTCCAGCTGGCCGGCATCGGTGCGCAGCGGCAGCGTCCCCACCAGCACCTGCTTGCCCGCCGCCGGGCTCTGCACCCGGCCGAAGAGGCTGAAGCCGGGCTGGGCCACCGCCGCCTGCCACCACGGGTCGTGGGCCACCTCGTCCTCCGTCACCGGGAGCGCGGCGCACAGCACCCGCCCTGAGGCATCGAGCACGCCGATATTGGCGACGAAGGGCAGGCTCACCGTGGCGCCGCGCAGGGTGGCCTGGCAGGTGGCGCCGCCGGTGCGCACCTCCTCCACGTTCTTGAGGGCGTAGAGCACGTTCTCGGCGGAGGCGAAGATGCTCTCCTGGGTCGCGGCGGCGGCGAGGGCGCGCTGGAGCAGATGCTGGCGCGCCTCCTCCTCCGCCCCGTTCAGCTGCATCACGCCCTGGGCGATGTTGAGGGCGGCGATGGGGGCCATGGCCAGCAGCACCACCAGGAGAAGCCGGCGCCGCACGCTGTCGAACAGGGACCGCGGCTGTCCCGCCACCGTCGCAAAGATGGCGTTGCGCTGCCTGTGGCGTCCCGGCACGGCCTTCGCCTTGCTCAATTCCATAACTGCTCCGCAAAGCGCCGCACGCCGGATCAGGTCTCCGCCCGGGCGCTTTCGTACCGGACCGCAAAGTCGTCGCTGCGCGCGACCGCCGTCCGCACTATAATGCGTTGCGATGCAGCAGGTTCCCCAAGAGGACGGAACTTAACCGCAAGGCCGGCGTTACCGGGCTTGGCTACGTCGAACCAGCTTCCAAGGGATATCGCATGGCTCCGAATGCGCTCGTCAAGCAGCTTCCGTACCTGCGCCGCTACACGCGGGCGCTGGTCGGCTCGCAGGCGAAGGGCGATCTGCTGGTGCAGAACACCCTGCAGGCGATCCTCGACGGCAAGGTCACGGTGGACGCCCAGGTCTCGCCGCGCGTCGCCCTCTACAAGGCGTTCCACGAGGTGTGGAACCGCCGCCCGGCGACCGCGGGCGGAGCGACCTCGCGGGCCGACGCCCGGCTTCAGGCCATGGACCCGGCCTCGCGCATCGCGCTGCTGCTCACCGCGATGGAAGGGTTCTCCTACGCCGAGACCGCCAACATCCTCGGCACCAGCGTCGCCGACATCGAGGTGCAGGTGGTGTCGGCGCAGCGGGAGATCGACCGGCAGATCGCCACCCGCGTCCTCATCATCGAGGACGAATGGGTGATCGCCCTCGACCTGAAGACCCTCGTCGCCGAGCTCGGGCACGAGGTGATCGGCGTCGCCCCGACCCATACCAAGGCGGTGGAGCTCGCCAAGGCCGGCAATTTCGGCCTCGTGCTGGCCGACATCCAGCTGGCCGACGGCTCCTCCGGCATCGAGGCGGTGACCGAGATCCTGGAGAGCTTCAACGTGCCGGTGATCTTCATCACCGCCTTCCCCGACCGCCTTTTGACCGGCGAGCGGCCGGAGCCCACCTATCTCATCACCAAGCCGTTCCTCACCGAGACGGTGAAGGCGACCATCGCCCAGGCGCTGTTCTTCCACGAAGCCCGGGCGCAACCCGAAGGCGCCGTCTCTGCCCGCACCGCCTGAAACCCCTTCCCCTGAGCTCTTGCCCGCGGAGATTCCCGAAATGGCCGACAAGCCCGCAACCATAAAGTCCGTCTCCGCCGATGCCGAGCCGAGCCTCGCCGATGTGCGCGAGGATCTCGACCAGCTGCGGACCGATTTCGCCCGCCTGCTGGAGACCCTCGGCAAGACGGCCCGCCACGGCGTCGAAGGTGCCGCAGGCGAGGCCGGGAGCGCGGCGGCCGACGTCACCGACTGGGCCGAGGGCCAGTACCTGACCCTGCGCGAGAGCATCCGCGAGCAGCCCATCACCGCCTGCGCCGTCGCGGCGGCGGTCGGCGTCATCCTCGGCCAGTTCCTTCTGCGCCGCTGATCGACCGGCGCGCGCCGGGCCGGGTCGGTGTGAATTCGACGGGGCGGCCGGATCCCTCGCGGGGACCCGCCGCCCCGTTCGCGTTCGGGGTGGTGCCGGGGCGATCCCGGCCCGGGCGCCTGAAGCCGGGGCGGCGGGCTATTCGTCCGGAACGTCGAAGCCGAGCTTTTGCAGCGCCCGCCGCAGGGTGGCGCCGTCATAGGGCTTGCCCATGAGCGCGATGCGGGCCGAGCCGCCGAATTCGCCCTCCAGATCGGACGTGCCGTAGCCGGTGGCGATGATCACCGGCAGGTCGGGGGCGATCTCGGCGAGGTCGCGCACCACGGCGTCGCCGCGCATGTCGGGAAGCCCCACGTCCACCACCGCGAGCACCACCGCGCCCGGGGCCGCCGCGCGCGCATGGGCAAGGGCGGCATGGCCATGGGAGGCGACGGTGACGTCGAAGCCGTGATCCTCCAGGATCTGCCGGGCTACGAGGGCGACAAACGGCTCGTCTTCCACGAGCAGCACCGTGCCGCGGTTGGCGGGTTCCTCCAGGACGTCTTTCACTTTCTCGACGAGCTCCCCCTGGCTGAAGGGCTTCGTGAGGAGCTGGGCCCGGGGACCCAGCCGCCCGTGATGGACGAGCGCATTTCTGGCATATGCGGTGGTGAATAGCACCCGGATATTGGCAAGGCGCCGCTTTACCTCCTCGGCGAGGGCGCGGCCGTCCATGCCTTCGCCGAGGCGGATGTCGGTGAACAGCAGGTCGGGGGTCTCGCCCTGGTCGAGGAGGACGAGGGCCGCGGCCGCGTCGGCGGCTTCGGCCACGTGATGCCCGGCGTCGCGCAGGGTGGCGGTGGTGAGGGCCCGCAATTGCGCATCGTCCTCCACCACGAGGATGGAGGCCGGGCGGGCGTGCGCCCCCCGCTGCGGCCGGGCGGGCGCGTTCTCCGCCGGCGCGGTCTCCTCGAGGCGCGGCAGATAGAGCTTTACGGTCGTGCCTTCGCCGCGCTCGCTGTAGATCATCACGTGACCGCCGGATTGCTTGACGAAGCCGTAGACCTGGCTGAGGCCGAGCCCGGTGCCGTCGCGCGGGCCCTTGGTGGTGAAGAAGGGCTCGAAGGCGCGGGCGCGCACCTCCTCGGTCATGCCGGTGCCGGTGTCGCTCACGAACGCCGCCACATACTGGCCGGGCAGGAGGTCCTCCAGGTCGGCGCAATAGGCCTCGTCCAGATAGGCGTTGGCGGTCTCGATGGTGAGCTTGCCGCCGTCCGGCATGGCGTCGCGGGCGTTGACGGCGAGGTTGAGGATGGCGTTCTCCAGCTGGTTGTGGTCGATCTCGGTGCGCCACAGGCCGCCGGCGAGCACGGTCTCCACCATCACGCGCTCGCCCAGCGCGCTGCGCAGCATGTGCGACATGCCGGTGACGAGGCGGTTCACGTCGGTGGGACGCGGGTCCAGCGGCTGGCGGCGGGAGAAGGCAAGGAGGCGCTGGGTGAGGGTCGCCGCCCGCAGCGCGCCCTGGCGGCCATAGTCGAGGAAGCGGCGGATCTCGACCGCGTTCGGCGACACGCGCCGCTCGGCGGCCTCGAGATTGCCGATGATGACCGTGAGCAGGTTGTTGAAATCGTGGGCGATGCCGCCGGTGAGCTGGCCCACCGCCTCCATCTTCTGCGCCTGGCGCAGCTGCGCCTCCGCCTTCAGGCGATCCTCCATCTCCTGCTTCAGCAGGAGGTTCGTCGTCGCCAGCTCGGCCGTGCGCGCGGCGGCGAGGCGCTCCAGGTCCTCGTTGGTGCGGGCGAGGGCCTCGCGCGCGGCGACGATCTCGGAAATATCCGTGCAGCTGCCATACCAGCGATCGATGCGGCCGTTGGCGTCCCGCACCGGCACCGCCCGGCACAGGAACCAGCGATAGGAGCCGGCGGCCGACCTCAACCGGCATTCGCGGGAGAAGGGCGCGCCGCTGCCGAGCGATGCGGCCCAGGCGTCGAGCGCCGGCGCGCTGTCGTCGGGATGGAGGAAGGTGTGCCATTCCCGCACCTGGCCGGGTTCCGGCGTCTCGCCGGTGAATTCGGCCCAGCGGCGGTTGTAATAGTCGCCGTGGCCGTCCGGCGTGCTGGTCCACACCATCTTCGGGAGGGCTTCGGCCAGAAGCCGGTAGCGCTGCTCGCTTTCGGCAAGGTCGCGCTCGGCCTTCTTGCGCTCGGTGATCTCCACCACGATGAGGCCGACCAGGCCGATGCTCTCGCCCTGGGTGCGCACCGGGAAATAGCTCACCAGCCAGTGCCGCCACACCGCGGGGGCGGCGGGGGTGGCTCCCTCCACCTCCACGTCGGCGATCACCGCCCCGGTCTCGATCACCCGCGACAGGCCGGGGGTGATGGCGGCGGCAAGCTGGGGCAGCAGCTCCGCCATGGAGCGGCCGGGATGCTCCGCGACCGGGATGCCGTTCATGCGCGCCAGCGTCTCGTTGACCCGGACGAAGCGCAGGTGGCGGTCGAAAAAGGCGAAGCCCACCGGCGCGTGGTCGAGCAGGGCCTCCAGCGTCGCCACGGTGGCATGCTGCGCCGCGACCGCCGAATGGAGGCGCGCCCGCGCGGCCTCGATGCGCCGCACGCCGGCACCGAGCCCGACCCCGGTGAGGAAGGTGGCGAGCGAGCCGAGGGCGAAGGAGGCGAAGGCGGCGCGCGCCACATGCGGCTCCGGCGCGCCCGGCGCCAGCGCGGAGGCATCGCGCGAGACGTGCAGCATTCCGTCGCCGGCGACGAACACGAGCAGGGCCACGAGCCCGATGCGCGCGCCGCAGACCAGCGTCAGCATGAACAGCACCGGGATGTGGATGACGAACGGCGCGAATTCGCCCAGCTCGGGGCCGAAGGCGTAGCGCAGGCCGAATGCCGCCACCAGCGCCAGCGCGGCGAAGCCGAGCCGCCAGGCGGGCGGTCTTTGTTGTGTGATGATGGTGAGGAATGGGCCGGCCAGGCCCGGGTGGACTGATCCATCCATTCTCCTGCGAGGCGGGGGCCGCCACCATGCCCCCGATGGGCCGCCGGGTTCAACCTCGCCTTGGAGCCCGATCCGACCGGATGGCAGCGGACGCCGTGCCCGCGCGGTCGGGCAGCCGCCGCCAAGCTATTGACTGGATACGCAATTGCCCACCCGCAGCGACGCGCCCCGGGCGTTTCGATACGGGTGATCCAGGTCTCGGGGGCGCAGGCGCGCGAAAGGCGGGAGCCGGGCTCCCGCCTTCGCCGCCGTGCCGTTGCGGCGCCTCGCCTTCAGGCGTGGGCCAGTCAGCGCGACGGGGCGGGCGGCGGGGTGGCCGGCCGGGTCGTGCTGCCCACGCTGCCGGTGGTGGCCGGAGCCGAATCATACCTGGCGAAGGTCGGGGCGGCCTTCAGCTCGTCCTTGGTCTTGCGCAGCACCAGGCGCTCGCCCTTGTCGTTGCGGGTGATCTCCACGGTGCGGAAAGGCACGGCGACGTTCTTCTCGCCGACGCCGAGGAAGCCGCCTACGCCGATCACAGCGGCCATCACGTTGCCGGTGCGATCCACCAGGAGATCGTTGATTTCGCCGAGGTTCTCGTCGGCGGCCCCATAGACGGTCATGCCGATGAGGTGGGAGGCGAGAAACTGATCGGCCGCCTGCCGGTTGATGAAGGCGACGGAGCCGGTGGCCGAACTCATGGGCGGCGTGACCTGCACGCCGGGGGCGGCGGGATTGGGCGTCACCTGCTGCGCCATGGCAGTGGTGGAAAGAAGAGCAGCGGCAGCCGCGGCGTAGATTGACATCTTGTTCATAGGTGTCCTCCTCAAGAGAGCATGTACTTTCCGGACGGAACAGGTTGATGAGGCCACGTCGGACGGGACCGCAGGCACAAGTGGCATGCGCTGCGAACCGGACATGCGAAGAGCACGTTCTTCCGGGTCCCATGTGGCGTCTGGAGCGTGGATCGTCTTCCTTCCGCTGCGAAATCAACTCGAATCACGACGGGATGTTCCAGAAGAATGCGCGCCGCTGTGTCGCCCCGGGGCGCGGGCGCCGGGGCGAGCGGGCCTTGCACGCCGTCGGGCGCCATGGCAACAGGCGGAAAGCCCCGAGCCGAGGATTGAAGGCGCATGTTCCGCACCCTCTCCGACTTCATCACCGACATCACCGGCGGACAGCGCGAGGCCGCCGCCTTCGACGAGAACGACTACCGCCTCGCCGCCGCCGCGCTCCTGGTGCACGTGATGTCCATCGACGGCGCGGTGACCGAGGACGAGCAGGTCGTGCTCAAGGACATCCTCGCCACGCGCTTCGGCCTCGATGCCGGGGAAAGCGAGGCGCTGGTGGAGCTCGCCATTGCCAAGGATGCCGAAGCGGTTGATCTTTACGCCTTCACCAGCGTGCTCAACCGGGCGCTGGACGACGAGGGCCGCATGCGCATCGTCGAGATGATGTTCGAGGTCGCCTATGCCGATGGCGGCCTGAGCGAGTTCGAGGACAATCTGGTGTGGCGCGCGGCCGAGCTGCTCAACGTGGGCTCGCGCGACCGTATCCGCATCCGGCGCGAGGTGCGGGAGGAGACGGAATCAGGCGGTGAGCAACAGGAGTAGGCCGGACAGCGCGGGGAGCCCCCGCGGCAGCGACGAGGCGGCGCAGGGGCCGGGCGTTTCGGCGGGTACGGCGCCGGTGGGAACCGTGCTGGTCGTCCTCCACCAGGCCCGCTCCACCCCCGGCCGCATCGGCGCGCGGCTGCAGCGGCGGGGCTACGGGCTCGACGTCCGCCGGCCGGCGCTGGGCGAGGACTTGCCGCAGACGCTCGACGGGCACTGCGGCGTGGTGGTGTTCGGCGGCCCCATGAGCGCCAACGATCCCCACCCCTTCCTGCGCGAGGAGACCGTGCTGCTGGAGCGCGCCCTCGCGCGGAGCGTGCCGACGCTGGGCGTCTGCCTCGGGGCGCAGCTGATGGCGCGGGCCCTGGGGGCACGGGTCGACGGCCACCGGGAGGGCGTCTGCGAGATCGGCTATTATCCGCTGGAGGCGACCCCCGCCGGGGCGGCCCTCCTGCCCTGGCCCGACCATGTCTACCACTGGCATTCGGAAGGCTTCGACCTGCCCGAGGGGGCGGAGCTTCTGGCCACCGGCCGGACCTTTCCCCACCAGGCCTTCCGCTACGGCATGAACGGATACGGCCTGCAGTTCCACCCCGAGGTGACGCGTGAGATGATGGCCGCCTGGACCGAGCGCGGCGCCCACCGGCTCACCCATCCCGGCGCCCAGCCGGCCGAGGCGCATTTTTCCGGCTTCGACCGCCACGACGGCGCCGTCTGCCGCTGGCTCGACGCCTTCCTCGATGCCTGGCTTGCTGCCGCCCCGCTGAAGTGAAGCGCCCGTTACCTTTCTGATGTCGGCCGCGCAAAGTGCTTTCCGCAGCGCAGCAAGGAAGTATTATCGTCATGGAGCAGGGGTAGTCTCGTGGCGGCCCGCGCCGGAATGCGCGGCCCCGTGCGGGTGATTGCGGCCTTCTGCTCCGGTTTGCCTGACCAGTTTTTGCTTAGCCCCAGGTCTTTGCCTGTGTGCCGCGTGCCTCAGGCCTCGGGCGTTTTCGGCTCAAGGGATGGCCTGCGCTCCGCATGGCGAACCAGCCACATCCGAGGGAGGACACGCACATGGACGCCCGCACCCCTGCCGACCCGATCCGAGGGATCGGCTATTCGATCCGCGCCACCTCGCCCGATTTCGACGATATCGACACGAAGCTCGACGAGGCCGAGCGCCTCGGCGTCGAATTCGTGGAGCTGCCCGTCTTCGCCTGGACGCTGGTGGTGGACGGGCGGGTCCTGACCGACCGTCTCGACCGCCTCGTGCGGGCGACGCGGGACCGCCCGTTCGGCTACACGGTGCACGGACCCCTCGCCATCAACCTGATGGCCTCCAAGGCGCGCCTCGCGCGGCACGAGGCGGTGCTGGAGGCCTCCATCGCCATTTCCGGCGCCCTCGGGGCCAGCAGCCTGGTGATCCATTCCGGCTGCGTGCGCGGCGAGGACGACGTCGAGCTCGCTTATGTGCGCCAGCGCGAGGCCCTCGGCCGCGCCGGGGACAAGGCCGCGGCGGCGGACGTCACCTTGTGCGTGGAGAACATCTTCCGCTTCGAGCCCATGCGCGAGACCGCGCTGCCCTCGCGCCTCGCGGCGGAGCTCGACGCGCTGGACCATCCGAGCGTCCGCGCCACGCTGGATGTGAGCCATGCCTTCCTGCGCGCCACCGAGGCGCGGGTCGACTTCATGGGCGAGATCGCCGCCCTCGCCCCCTATGCCCGCCACGTGCACGTGCACGACAGCTTCGGCCGGCCGCTGGAGAGCTGGGCCATCGACGACGCAGAGCGCGCCGCCCTCGGCGAGGGCGACCTGCATCTGCCCCTCGGCTGGGGCAGCATCGACTGGGAGGAGGTGGCCCGCCGCTGCCGGTTCGCGCCGGGCGCCGTGGTGAATCTGGAGCTGCACCGGCGCTACTGGAGCGAGCTGCCGGGCCAGATCCCGCTGCTGCGGGCACTGGCGGAAAAGTTCGCCGCCGGCGTGCCGGTGGCGGCCTGAGCCGGCGCCTGTCGCCTTCGCTGCCGACTTCCCCGGAGCGCGATCCGATCAGCTTGAAATCAACCTGATCGGTGACTCGCCCGCCAAAAGTGGGAAGGAGACCGCGTCATCCGACCAGATGGCAGTGCAATCCGACGGGCGCGTGCTCTAGCTTGGCGGCGGGAGGACCCTCCACCATGCCAGTCGCCACCGATCCCGAAAACAAGATCGGCGCGTCCGTAACGGATGCGCCGCGGGGCACCTTTCTTTCGCCCGCCACCCGCATGCTGCTCAAGCGCTACAGCGTCTTCATCGCCCTCGTCATCGCCACCCTCGCCAGCCTCGTCCTGTCCTTCGGCGGGCATCCGGTCTGGCTCGCGATCTTCTGCGTGCTGTTCCCGCTGGTTCTGGTGGGCGTGTTCGACATCACCCAGTCCGAGCATTCGCTGCTGCGCAACTATCCGGTCATCGGCTCGGTGCGCTGGATCTTCGAGGCCCTGCGGCCCTATCTGCGGCAATATCTCATGGAGGACGACCAGTCCGGGCGGCCGTTCAACCGCGAGGACCGTTCCATCGTCTATGCGCGCGCCAAGAACGAGGAAGACCGCCAGCCCTTCGGCACCCAGCTCGACACCTATGCCGCCGAATACGAGTGGATGACCCACTCGCTCGCCCCCGCCCCGGTGGCGAAGGAGCCGTTCCGCGTGGAGGTGGGCGGGCCGGAGTGCGCGCGGCCCTATTCGGCCTCGGTGCTCAACATCTCCGCCATGAGCTTCGGCTCGCTCGGGCGCAACGCCATCGAGGCGCTCAATCTCGGCGCGCGCAACGGCGGCTTCTACCACGACACCGGCGAGGGCGGCTTCTCGCCCTATCACCGCATCCACGGCGGCGACATCGTGTGGGAGCTGGGCTCGGGCTATTTCGGCGCCCGCAACCGCGACGGAACCTTCTCGCCCGAGCATTTCGCCGAGCGCGCGGCGGACGACCAGGTGAAGATGGTGGAGATCAAGCTGTCGCAGGGCGCCAAGCCCGGCCACGGCGGCGTGCTGCCCGCCGCCAAGGTGACGCCGGAAATCGCGCTGACGCGCGGCGTGCCCATGGGCGAGGACTGCATCTCGCCGTCCCGCCACTCGGCCTTCTCGACGCCGGCGCAGATGATGGAGTTCGTCGCCCGGCTGCGCGCGCTCTCCGGCGGCAAGCCGGTGGGCATCAAGCTGTGCGTCGGCCACCCCAGCGAGGTGTTCGCCCTCGCCAAGGCCATGGTGAAGACCGGCATCCGCCCGGATTTCGTGGTGGTGGACGGGGCCGAGGGCGGCACCGGCGCCGCCCCGCACGAGCTGGCCGACCATCTCGGCATGCCGCTGCGGGAGGGGCTCATCCTCATGCGCAACGCGCTGGTGGGCACGGGCCTGCGCTCGGAGGTGCGGCTTGCCGCCTCGGGCAAGGTGACCTCCGGCTTCTCCATGGCGGCCAACATGGCCATCGGCGCCGACTGGTGCAACGCCGCCCGCGCCTTCATGTTCTCGCTGGGCTGCGTCATGTCCATGCGCTGCCACACCGGCGCCTGTCCCACCGGCGTCACCACCAACGACCCGCATCTCCAGCGCGGCCTCGTGGTGCCGGAGAAGGCGGCGCGGGTGACCTCCTTCCAGCACCACACGGTCGGGGCGCTGGCGGACCTGGTGGCGGCGGCGGGCCTGTCCCATCCGCGCGAGCTCTTGCCCCACCACGTGTGGCACCGGGTCAGCCCCATCGAGGTGAAGCCGCTGGACCGCATCTATCCCTTCCTCGCCGCGGGCGTGCTGCTCGAAGGGCCGGAGGAGACCCCCTATGCGGCGGAATGGGAGGCGGCCGACGCCGACAGCTTCGCCCCGGTGTCGCCGGTGGGACCGCGCCGGGCCGCGTGAGGCCGTCGGCGCCGCGTCTTGCGGGGGAAGGGTGACCTTCCCATATGCGTACCTGTCGGGGTGCCGTAAGGGCCCCGGCGGGCGCGGCCGGAGTGGTGCGCGCCCGGCAATGCAAAGTCGCTTGACGAGGGCTTTGACGGATGTCGCGGATGTCTTCGCTGTCGTCCCCCTTTCTTCTGGGGTTCGACGAGGTCGAGCGGGCACTCGACAGGGTGGCCAAGAGCGCCGAGGGATATCCTCCCTACAATGTGGAGAGGATCGAGGCCGTCGAGGAGCCGCTGCGCCTGAGAATCACTCTGGCGGTGGCGGGGTTCACGGCGGATCAGCTCGAGGTCGTCCTTGAAGAGAAGGAGCTGACCATTCGCGGCCGCCAGGTCGAGGATGGGCAGGGCCGCGTCTTCCTGCATCGGGGCATCGCCGCCCGGCAGTTCCAGCGGACTTTCGTTCTGGCGGAGGGCATGAACGTGCTCGGCGCCGAACTGAAGAACGGGCTGCTCTCGGTGGACCTGGTGCGTCCGGAACCCGCTCGCCACGCCAAGCGCATCGCCATCGTCTCGCGCCCGTAAGGGCGAGGCGAGCCACGTTGCCAGGAGTGAGGAGTAAGGCAGATGACACACGATATCGAACATGAGATCAGCCAGGAGGCCCTCGCGGTGCTTGGCGGCGGAGAGATCGCTTATGTGCGCTCCATCCGTTCCGAGGACGTGGCCTCGCTGTTTCCCCAGGCGCCGCAGATCGCGCCGGGCATGACGCTGTTCACGCTGCATGCGGCGGACGGCACGCCCATCATGCTGACCGACAGCCGCGAGGCGGCGCTGGCCAATGCCATGGAGCACGAGCTGGTGACGGTGAGCGTGCATTGACCCCGCGCGCGGGGGATGCGGCCTGACCGGGCCGCAGCCTCACGCGGCGTTGGACGCCGAGGTGGCGGTGAGCAGGGCATGCATGGCGCCCGCGTCGCGGGTGGCGCGCAGCTTCTCCACCACGTCGGGGTCGCGCAGCATGCGGGCGACGCGGGCGAGGGCCTTCAGATGGTCGGCGCCCGCCGCTTCCGGCGCGAGCAGCAGGAAGACGAGGTCGACCGGCGCGCCGTCCAGCGCCTCGAAGTCGATGGGCTTTTCCAGCCGGGCGAACAGCCCGAACAGCTTGGTGAGGCCCGACAGCTTGCCGTGCGGGATGGCGATGCCGTTGCCGACGCCGGTGGAGCCGAGCCGCTCCCGCTGCAGCAGGGTCTCGAAGATCTCGCGCTGGTCGCGGCCCATCAGCAGCGACGCATTGTGCGCGAGTTCCTGAAGGGCCTGTTTCTTGCTGCTCGCCCGTAGCATCGGGAATACCGCGTTCGGCGCGAGAAGGTCGGCGAGAGGCATGGATCGGATCCCTGCGGCGAGCGGCCGTTGCTCAAGAAGCGGCGGCCGCAAGAGCCGGATGCTTTGCGGAGGAACAGCTCCGCGGCCCCCCGCAAAGCCAGATCCGTCTCTGTTCAACACGCGGGGAGCGATCCCTCACGGAGGTCGTCATTTCGCCTCCATCTAAAGGGATCGCGCCCAAGTCTCAAGCTGCGACTCCATCTTGGGCCGCGAGCCGGGTCCAAACCGCGGGCTTCAGGCCGTGCCCGGCCGAAATCCGCGGGGGAGGGAGCGCCTCAATGGAGTTCCTCGGTCGCCGGGTCGATCCAGCCCACATGGCCGTCGGCGCGGCGATAGACGACGCTGACCCGTCCATGCCCCGCATGGCGGAACACCACCACCGGAGCCCCGGTGATGTCGAGTTCCACCACGGCGTCGGCCACGGACAGGCTGCGCAGGCGCGTCACCTGCTCGGCCACCACGGTGGGGCTCCAGCCTTCGAGCTCCTCCTCCACGTCCGATTCGGGGGCGCTGAGCACATAGCTCTGGGCGGCGTAGTCGCCCTCATAGTCGCCGCCGCCATTGCCGTGGCCGTGGCGATCCTTCAGCCGCTGCTTGTAGCGCCTCAGGCGCTTCTCGATCTTCTCCACCGCCGAATCGGCACAGGAATTGGCATCCTGCGCGGCGCCGTGCGCCTGCAGGTTCACCCCCGAATCGAGATGGAGCATGCATTCCGAGCGGTAACCGGAGCCGTCCCGGGTGACGGTGACATGTCCCGACCATCCGCCATCGAAATATTTGGCGAGGACTTCGGAGACCCGCTCAATGAGACGCTGGCGAAGGGCTTCGCCCACGTCGAGATTCTTTCCGGACACGCGTAGGGCCATGCGATTTGATCCCCTATGAACGGAGCCGATTGGAACCCCGTTCTGCATTACAAACCGGCCGGCCATACAAGTGGTAGGAGTGCTTCGCCGGCATGTCAACGGAAACACGGAGCGTGCGCGCGCCCGCCCGGCCGGCGACGGCGGGCTCAGCGCGAGAGGCCGGGCCACATGCGCGAGAACACCCCGTCGCGCTTGATCACGCCGTGGAACAGGCCGGCGCCGATGTGCAGAACCAGCAGTCCCGTCATCAGGTAGCCGAGGCGCTGGTGCCAGTTGCCGAACAGGTCGGCCAGGGCGTCGTCCTTGCCGACGATGTTGGGCAGGGTGAACAATCCGAACACGCTGACCGGCGAGCCGAAGGCGTTGGAGGCGAGCCAGCCCAGCACCGGCATCACGAAGATCAGCGCATACAGGGCGTAGTGCACGGCTTCCGCCGTCAGCCACATGTGCCGGTGCATGCCTTCCGGCCGTCCGGGGGTGGGTTGAGGATGCGCACCAGCACCCGCAGCACCGCGAGGCACAGGATGGTGAAGCCGATGGAGCGGTGGAGGTCGAACAGGCGGTCCTGCGCCGGGCCGGACGCCATGTTCATCATCACGAAGCCGGCGGGAATCACCGCGAGCACCAGCGCCGCCATGATCCAGTGCAGCCACCTAGCCGGCGGCGCGTAGGGCTTCAGGATCGCGGCCTCGGGGGGCCTGCTCGTCGGGCTCATGGCTCACGGTCTCCCTTCGGTCTTCGTGCGTCCCGCCGCAATCCGCCGCGCGGGACAGGTCGCATTCGAACAGCACGTCGCCATCCGGAAAGACCTGCACGCGGGCGGGCGGGCGCAAGGCATCGGCGAGACTGTCGCACGCGTCGCGTTCGAGGCCGAGCCGCCCGGCGCCGAGGATCACCGGGGACACGAAAACGTGAAGGGCATGGATCGCGCCGGCCGCGAGGAAGGCGCGCAGCGTGCTCGGCCCGCCTTCCAGCAGGATGCGTCCCATGCCCCGTTCGGCCAGCGCCGCGAGGATGGCCGCCGGGGCGAAGGCCGCCGCGCCGGCGAGCACGATCTCCTCCACCCCCTCCGCCATCGGCCGGTCGAGGCCGGCCCGGCGCACCACCATGCGGCGGGCGCCGTCGGCGCGGAAGCAGAGGGCGGCGGGATCGGCGCGGCCGGACGGGTCCACGACCACCCGCGCCGGGCTGCGGCCGGGGATGCGGCGCACGGTGAGCAGCGGGTTGTCGGCGGCGATGGTGCCGACCCCCACCACCACCGCATCCACCGACGCGCGCAGGGCATGCAGGTGGTCGAGGGCATGGGCGCCGTTGATGTATTTGGATTCCCCCGACGTGGTGGCGATCCGCCCGTCCAACGACTGGCCGAGCTGGGCGATGACGAAGGGTCGATCACGTTCGCGCGGGCCGTCCGGCGCCTTGTGGGCGGCCGCCGGGATCGCCACCTGAACGCAGGCTGCGGCGGCGGGCCGGCGCGAAGCCCGTTTCGGCCGTCCGGTCGTGTCATCCATCGGTCGGGGTCCGCCGTAAGGTGTTCATGGGATTGGAACGCAGCTTATCCGCATTTTGTTACGTCTCTTCCAATCGGACGGATCGCATTTTCGAGAGGTCGGCATGGCGTTCGTGAATGATGGTCTCGGCCTCGGGGGCGCGTCCGGCGGTATTGCGGTGGAACGCGCGCTGTCGGAAGTGCGGGCGGGACGCGCGGTGCGCGTCGAGGACGGGGCCGAGGCGGTGATCGTCCTGGCGGCGGAGACCTTCGGCGCCGATGCCGGCGCGGCCCTGGAGGCCGGGGGCGCCTGCGATGCGCGCCTCGTCCTGCCCGCCCCCCGCCTGCTGCGGCTCGGCGCGCCGCGGGAGAAGGCGGGCCAGAAGGCCGGAATGCTGGCGCTGCCCCGCCTCGATGCGGCCCGCATCGCCACCCTGACCCTGAAGGTCGATGCCCGCCTCGACGCGCCGGTGGCGCCCGCCGGCGCGCTCGACCTCGCGGCGCTGGAGCTTCTGGGCCTCGCCCTGGTGCTTCCGGCGGCGGTGGTGGCGGTGCTGCCGCCGGAGCAGGCGGCCGGCCTTGTCCGCGTCGCCGGCGCGGAGGTGATGGCCTACCGCGCGGCGCAGGTGGCGCGCCTGGCCATCGTCGGTCGCGCGCCGGTGCCGCTGGAAGGCGCGCCCGAGACCGAGTTCGTGGTGTTTCGCGGCGGCGAGGGCCTGCGCGACCAGGTGGCCATCGTGGTGGGCCGGCCGGACCTTGCCGCCCCGGTGGCGGTGCGGCTGCATTCGGCCTGCCTCACCGGCGATCTGTTCGGCTCGCTCAAGTGCGACTGCGGCGACCAGCTGCGCGACACCGTGCGCGGCATGGCGGAAGGGGAGGGGGGCATCCTGCTCTATCTGGACCAGGAGGGGCGCGGCAACGGCATCTCCAACAAGATGCGCGCCTATGCCCTGCAGGCGCAGGGCCTCGACACCTACGACGCGGACGCCGCGCTGGGCTTCGACCTCGACCAGCGCCGCTTCGACTTCGCCGCCGAGATGCTGCGCCAGCTGGGGGTGAGCGCCGTGCGCGTGCTCACCAACAACCCGCAGAAGATCGCCGCGCTGACGGCGGCGGGGCTCGATGTGGTGGCCGAGCAGCGGGTGCTCGGGCGCCCCACGGCGGAAAACGTGCGCTATCTGGCCTCCAAGCGCGACCGCGCCGGCCACTATATCGACTTCGACGCCCTCGCCGCCCGCGCGCCCGACTGATCCATCCGGCTGCCGGCGCTCGGCCGCGGGGACAAAGCTGCGCCGCGGCGGTTGTCGGGCGGGCTCAAAACGATTTAAAACGCTCCGGCAACGCACGGCAAGACGCGGGGAGAGCGAGCATGAGCAGCAAGGGCAGGAAGATCGCCATCATCACCGGCGCCGGCTCGGGGGTGGGACGCGCGGTGGCGGTGGCGCTGGCCGGCGCCGGCTTCTCCGTCGCCCTGGCCGGCCGCCGCCTGGAAGCCCTGGAGGAGACCGCCGCCGCCATTTCCGGCGGCGACGTCCTCTGCGTGCCGACCGACGTGACCGATCCCGATTCGGTGCGGGCGCTGTTCACCGCGACGGTGGAGAAGTTCGGCCGGCTCGACCTGGTGTTCAACAATGCCGGCACCGGCGCCCCCGCCGTGCCCATGGAGGACCTCACCTTCGCCCAGTGGAAGCAGGTGGTGGACACCAACCTCACCGGCCCCTTCCTGTGCACCCAGGAGGCCTTCCGCGTGATGAAGGCGCAGACGCCGCGCGGCGGGCGGATCATCAACAACGGCTCCATCTCCGCCACCGCCCCGCGCCCGTTCTCCGCCCCCTACACCGCCACCAAGCACGCCATGACCGGCCTCACCAAGTCGACCTCGCTGGACGGGCGCGCCCATGACATCGCCTGCGGCCAGATCGACATCGGCAATGCCGACACGCCCATGGCCCAGAAGATGAAAGCCGGCGTGCCGCAGGCGGACGGCTCCATCAAGGTGGAGCCGGTGATGGACGTGGCCCATGTGGCGAGCGCCGTGGTCTACATGGCGAGCCTGCCGCTGGAGGCCAACGTGCAGTTCATGACGGTGATGGCCACCAAGATGCCCCTCGTCGGCCGCGGCTGAGGCGGTCTCGGGCGCGGCTGTCAGGCCCGTGCCACGCGGCCGGGCGTCACGTCGAAACGCTCGGCCCCGTCGAGGGCGGCGAAGGCGGAAGGGTCGGCCCCGGTCATCCAGACCTGGGCGCCCAGGCGGCGCAGGGCGTCGAACAGGCCGGCCCGGCGCGCCGCGTCGAGATAGGCCGCCACGTCGTCCAGCAGCAGCACCGGCGACAGCCCCTGCATGGCCGCCACCAGGCGCGCATGGGACAGGGTCAGTCCGATGAGCAGGGATTTCTGCTCCCCGGTGGAGCAGCGCGCAGCCGGCAGGCGCTTCTCGCCGTGGCTCACCGCGAGGTCGGTGAGGTGCGGCCCCGCCAGCGTGCGCCCGGCCGCCTTGTCGCGCGGGCGGCCCTCGCGCAGGACGGCGCGGTAGCGGTCCTCCACCTCCAGCGCCGGACAGGCGGCGATGAGCCGCTCCACCTCCCCGTCCAGGGCCAGCTCGGCGAAGGGAAAGGGGGAGGCCTCGTCGCGATGGGCGGCGATCTCGGCGCCGAGCCGCCCCACGGTTTCCAGCCGCGCGGCGGCCACCGCCACGGCGAGCTCGGCCACCTCGTGCTCCACCGCGTCGAGGAAGCGGGCGGAGCCGTTCTCCTCCAGCAGCCGGTTGCGCGAGCGCAAGGCGCGTTCGAGCCCGTTCACCCGCGTGCCGTGGGCGCCGTCCACCGCCAGCACCAGGCGGTCGAGATAGCGCCGGCGGTCGCCGGGCGGGCCGAGGAACAGGCCGTCCATCTCCGGCGTCAGCCAGAGCACCTTGAGATGGTCGAGGAAGGCATTGGCGGAGGGGACGGGCTCGCCGTCGATGCGGCAGCGCCGCTGCCCGCCATCCTGGGCCGGGTCGAAGCCGGTGCCCAGCCGCGCCTCGCCCAGGGCGCCGTCCACAAGGGCGGACACCGCCCAGGCGGCGCCGGGGCCGGTCTCGCCGGTGGGGTCCGATGCCCGGCGGCCCACGTCGCCGAGCTGGGCACGCCGGAGCCCGCGGCCGGGGGAGAGGAAGGAGAGGGCTTCGAGGATGTTGGTCTTGCCGGCCCCGTTCGGCCCGGTGAGCACCACCGGCCCGTCGCCCGCGCCCAGCTGCGCCGCCGCGTAGGAGCGGAAGCCGGTGAGGGTGAGCTTGACGATGGCGGCGCGGGGCATGCGGGCGGACGGGCTCGGGCCGGATTCTGGATGCGCGGCCTCGCCCTGCCCCCGCAACGCCTCACACCCGCATGGGCATGAGCACGTAGAGCGCGTCGGTCTTGGTGGAATCGCGCACCAGGGTCGGCGAGCCGGGATCGGCGAGCTTCAGCTCCGCCGTGTCGCCTTCGAGCTGCGAGGTGATGTCCAGCAGATAGCGGGAGTTGAAGCCGATATCGAGGGGCTCGGCGGCATAGTCCACCTCCAGCTCCTCGGTGGCGCTGCCCGAATCGGGATTGGTGACGGAGAGCGTCATCTTGCCGTCGGCCAGCGAAAGCTTGACCGCCCGGCCGCGCTCGCTCGACACCGTGGAGACGCGGTCCACCGCGGCGGCGAACTCGTCCTTGTCGACGATGAGGGTCTTGTCGTTGCCCTGCGGGATCACCCGGCCATAGTCGGGGAAGGTGCCGTCGATGAGCTTGGAGGTGAGCACGATGCCGCCCACCTGCACCCGGATCTTGGTGGTGGAGAGGGAGATGGTGACCTCCGCCTCCTTGTCCTCCAGCAGCTTCTGGATCTCGGCCACGGTCTTGCGCGGGACGATGACGCCGGGCAGGCCCTGGGCCCCGGCCGGGGCTTCCAGCTCCGCCTGGGCGAGGCGGTGGCCGTCGGTGGCCACCGCGCGCAGCATGGGCTTGCCGGCGGCGCCGTCGGTCACGTGCAGGTAGATGCCGTTGAGGTAATAGCGCGTCTCCTCGGTGGAGATGGCGAACTGGGTCTTGTCCACCAGGCGCCGGAAGTCCGCGCCCTTCACCTTGAAGGTGTGGGAGAATTCGCCCGCCGCCAGGTCCGGGAAATCGGCCTCGGGCAGGGTCTGGAGGGAGAAGCGGGCGCGGGAGGCGCGCACCGTGAGCGTGCCGCGCTCGCCGCCGGCCTCCAGCTGCACCTGCGCGCCCTCGGGGAGCTTGCGCACGATGTCGTAGAGCACGTGGGCGGGCACGGTGGTGGCGCCCGCCTGCCCGACTTCCGCCGGCACGCTCTCCACCACCTCGAGATCGAGGTCGGTGGCCTTCAGCTCCAGCCCGTTCTTGCCGGCCTTGATCAGCACGTTGGCCAGGATCGGGATGGTGTTGCGCCGCTCCACGACACGGTGCACGTGGCTGAGCGATTTGAGAAGCTCGGCGCGCTCGACGGTGACCTTCATGGTCCTGGCCCGTTCACTCTTCGCTCGGAGCCGGACCCGCGCGGGCAGATGCTTTGCACCGCCGGGGTCCGCCTCGACATTCGGGAATGGAGAACGTTGCTCGCCCGACCGCCGTCGCGGCCAGACGGAACGTGCTCCAGGGTGGCAGCCACGCGGCGACGCAAGCATTGCCGCGCAGGGCGCCCGCACGGGCGGGCACCGGGCCGCAGACATTGCCGTTCAAGCCGCGCCAAGGCAAGGGTCGGATGCGATTTTAGAAACAACATGCGCCGCGCAGGGGGGCGGCGCGGTTGAAAACCGGGCTCAGGGCTCGAGCACGAGCCGCTTCAGCACCTCGATCTCCTCGGCCAGCGCCCGGTCGGTGGCGACGAGGCCGTCGATCTTGCGCACCGCGTGCAGCACGGTGGTGTGGTCGCGGCCGCCGAAGCGCCGGCCGATCTCCGGCAGCGAGCGCAGGGTGAGGGTCTTGGCCAGGTACATGGCGATCTGGCGCGGCTTCACCACGGTCGCGGTGCGCCGCTGGGAGAGCAGGTCGGCGCGGGTGACGTTGTAGTGTTTGGCCACCACGCGCAGGATGTCGTCCACCCGCACGCGCTTGGGATCGGTGGGGCGGATGAGGTCCTTGACCGCATTCTCCGCCATCTCCAGCGTCACCGGCTCGCCGGTGAGCTGGTTGAACGCCAGCAGCTTGTTGAGCGCGCCGTCGAGGTCGCGCCCGCTCTGGCCGACGCAGCGGGCGAGGAATTCGAGCACCGGTGCGGGCACGGCGAAGCTGCGGTGCTGCTCGGTGAGTGCCTGGTAGCGCGATTTCAGGATCTCCAGGCGCAGGTCCTCCTCCAGCGCGCCGAGCTCCACCACGAGGCCGCCGGCAAGGCGCGAGCGCACGCGCTCGTCGAGGTGCTCGAGCTCGCCGGGCATGCAGTCCGCGGCCACCACCACCTGCCGCCCGCCATCCAGCAAGGCGTTGAGGGTGTGGCAGAATTCCTGCTGCAGATTGTTGCCCTTCAGGAATTGCAGATCGTCGATCACCAGGGTGTCGATGGTGCGCAGCGTGTCCTTGAAGGCGATGGACGAATGGGTCTTCAGGGCGGCCACGAAGCCGTACATGAAGCGCTCGGCGGTGAGGTAGGTGGTGCGCCGGCCATGCGCCGCGCCGGCCCGGGCCACCGCCTGCAGGAGATGGGTCTTGCCGAGGCCGACCGCCGCATGGAGATAGAGCGGATTGAAGACGGGGGCGGCGCCGGGCGCCGTCTCGGCCACCTGCCGCGCGGCGGCGAAGGCGAGCGAGTTGGACTTGCCCACCACGAAGCTCTCGAAGGTCAGGCGCGGATCCAGCGGCGAGCCGGAGGAGACGTCGCCGGCCGCCGGCAGCGCCGCGGCGTCACGGCTCTCCGCCGCGCTGCGCGCGTCCTGGTTCCGCTGCTCCTGGGTCCGGGGCGGCTGCGCCCGCTGATCCTGGCGCGATGTCTCCTGCCCGCGGGCATCCTGGGAGCGGTTCTCCGGCGCACGGGCCTGGGGGGCTCGCGCGTCGGGACGCTCGCTCACCACCTCGCGGCCGCCGTTGGTCTTCAGCGCCACCGGGCGGGCAAAGGCATTGCGCACGGACAGGTCGATGCGGCGGCGCGCGCCGCTCTCCTCGGCCCAGATCTCGGTGATGCGGGGCAGGTAGTTGTCCTGAATCCAGGACTTGAGGAATCGGGTGGGCACCGACAGGCGCACCGCCTCGCCGGTGAGGGCGTCGAGGTCCATGCGGGCGAACCAGCTCGAGAACTTCTCCTCGCCGATCTCTTCGCGCAGGCGTTGGCGCACGCGCTCCCAGGGTGATGAAGCGCAATCCATGCCGGCGGTCTCCGCAAGGGCGGGCTGAAAGGCAGCGGTTCCGGCACGTGTGGCGGCCGACGAATGTGGCTTGAGCATAGAAGCTCCGACCGCCCGCAAGGCGGTTCCCTGGTTGTGGCGCAAAAGCCTCCCGCGCCCTCGCGGGCTGCGCGGCTTCATGCGGATCTGGTTGAAACGAAACGGGGCGCCTGTCTCGACGCGGGCAGCGTCAGCGCAGCTTCATGCGCGGTCCCTGCTGCCGAGGGGGCGACCCGCCTGGGCCGCCGGCGGGGTCGCCACCGTGGGACACGCGAGCGGCGGGCTTCCCGTCCCGGCCGCCCGGACAGGACGCGGGCGGGCCGAAATGAAGGTGAAGTGCGCCATGTCCGCTGCCGCTTGTATCCCAGAAGTCATAGCCGCCCCATTTCCGCCGATGGAAAACACCGGCAGCCTTTGGATTGAAGCAGATTTTTGCTTGTTCTCACACGCGCCGAGAGTCGGACCTGATGTCCACTCTCAGCATAGCTCCGACGGAAGAGGGTTCCAGGTACGCCAAATACTGCTGGTCAACGGGGGCTCGTGAACGAATACAGACACGTTGCGCCCCCTCCTCATCCACGAAGGCCGTGAAATCTTCAATCTGTCGGTAAACCCGGTGTCGCTCCCGGAGTGAGATTGAACATACACAGGGCCCCTTGGGGGTGCAACGCCTTTCCCCCGCGCCATGGGATAACGGGGGCAAGACAGGTTTTCGGGGGCGACCCCGGGAGCTTTCCATCAGCCGGCAAACCTCTGTCGCTGCAACGAGAATCCGCCGTGCGCCGCGGCCCGGACGGGCGGAGCCGCCGCTTTGGGGAGGGGTCTTCTGGTACCGTGGAAAAGGGGCCGCCTTGGGGCCTAACTGAGCCTTTGCTCCTAACCTCTTCACCGGGATGTTGTTTTTCTGAGCGGTTTGCGACAGGCGAAAATTGTCGGCTAACGACCCTCGGAATCCGCCTCTTGACGGCGTGCGAGAATCGGCTTTGCGACGTTCTGCCGCCGCGCGCGGCGCCGGCGACCCACGGCGTGCCGCGACCACGGACCGGCCGGATGCGGCGGGCGGCGTGCGCCGGGAGCGCGCGCAAACAAAAAGGCCCGGTAATACCGGGCCTTTACATTCGGTCAGCAAGATTGATTGATCTAAATCAAGCGCTGAGCTTCTTCACGCGCGCAGCAAGGCGGGAAACCTTGCGCGAAGCGGTATTCTTGTGGATCACGCCCTTGGTCACCGCGCGCATGATCTCCGGCTCGGCGGCCTGGAAGGCGGTTGCGGCGGCGGTGGCGTCACCGGCGGCGAGCGCATCCTCCAGCTTGCGCAGGTAGGTGCGCACGCGGGACCGGCGCGACCGGTTCACTTCAGTGCGGCGCTCGATCTTGCGCACCGCTTTCTTGGCGGAAGGCGTATTGGCCATCGGCCGTCCTTGCTGGTTCGCGCCGTGCAGATCGGCCCTTTGGCCAGCCCGCGTCGCGCATGAATGGGTGAACAAGCCGGCAGCTATCGCCGCCAGCGAAGTGCCGGGCTTATAGGGGTGGCGCGCGTCCGCGTCAATACATGTGTGCGGGACCCCGTGTTCCGGCCCGGTGTCCGCCGGGCGGGGCGGGCCGCCGGCAACAGCCGGCTTTACGGAGCGGGGCGGCATCGCGTATGTGCTGCGCGCACTCTATATATGAGCGGGCCGGCGCCACCGATGCGTGCCGGCGCGGAGCCGGCAAGGCGGGGGTTCGGCATGAGCGATGTGACGGTGACCGATCGTCCGGTGAGCGACAGCCTGGTGACGGTGTTCGGCGGCTCGGGCTTTCTCGGGCGCCATGTGGTGCGGGCGCTGGCCATGCGCGGCTACCGCGTGCGTGTCGCGGTGCGGCGCCCCGAGCTCGCCGGCTTCCTCCAGCCCATCGGCTTCGTCGGCCAGATCCAGGTCAGCCAGGCCAATGTGCGCTATCCCGACAGCGTCGCCCGCGCGGTGGACGGCGCCGAGGCGGTGGTGAACCTCGTCGGCGTGCTCGCGCAGGGCGGCCGCCAGACGTTCGATGCGGTCCATGTGTTCGGCGCCCGCGCCGTGGCGGCGGCCGCCGCGGCGCAGGGCGCGCCGCTGGTGCACGTCTCCGCCATCGGCGCCGACGCCGCCTCCCCCTCCGGCTACGGCCGCAGCAAGGCCGAGGCCGAGGCCGCCGTGCGCGCCGCCGTACCCGAGGCCGTCATCCTGCGCCCCTCGCTGGTGTTCGGGCCCGAGGACGACTTCTTCAACCGCTTCGCCGCCATGGCGCGCCTGTCCCCGGTGCTGCCGCTGATCGGCGGTGGCGCGACCCGCTTCCAGCCGGTCTTCGTGGGCGATGTCGCCGCCGCCGTCCTGCGGGCGGTGGACGGCAAGGCCAGGGCGGCGACCACCTACGAGCTGGGCGGTCCCGAGGTGCGCACCTTCCGCGAGCTGATGGAGCTGATGCTGCGCGAGATCGGCCACAGCCGCCTGCTCGTGGACCTGCCGTTCGGCCTCGCCAACCTCATGGCCCGGCTCACCCAGTGGGCGCCGGGCGCGCCGCTCACCACCGACCAGGTGGCCATGCTGCGCGCGGACAACGTGGTCTCGGACGCCGCCCAGGCGGAAGGCCGTACCTTCGGCGGCCTCGACATCACGCCCACGGCGCTCGCGGTGGTCCTGCCCACCTATCTCTGGCGCTTCCGCAAGGCGGGGCAGTTCACCCGCGTGGAGACGTGACCGGGACGCCTTGCGTCCCGCCGACGCCGCGCCGCCCGCCGGGCGGGCGGCAGCCGCAAGGGGCAAAGTGATGGGAAGCGACGACCGGCGTCTCGAGGTGAAGATCTGCGGCCTGAAGACCGCCGAGGCCCTGGATGCGGCCCTCGATGCGGGCGCCGATCTCGTCGGCTTCGTCCATTTCCCCAAGAGCCCGCGCCATCTCGCCCTGGCCGAGGCGCCGGCCCTGGTGGCGCGCGTCGGCGGCCGGGCGCGGACGGTGGCGCTCCTCGTCGATCCGGACGAGGCCCTCCTCGCCGAGGTGGTGGCGGCGTTCTCCCCCGACCTGCTCCAGCTCCACGGCAAGGAGACGCCCGCGCGCGTCGCCGCCATCCGCGCCCGCTTCGGCCGGGAGGTGATGAAGGCGCTGCCGGTGGCGAGCCGGGCGGACCTCGACAATCTGCCGGCTTACGCCGAGGTGGCCGACCGCATCCTGTTCGATGCCAAGCCCGATCCCGGGGCCCTGCTGCCCGGCGGCAACGGCCGCCCCTTCGACTGGCATCTGGTGGCCGGTCTTGACGTCGGCCGGCCTCTCATGCTTTCCGGAGGCCTCACGGCCGACAATGTGTCGCAGGCCCTGTCCGAGGTCCGGATGGACGGGGTCGACGTATCGTCCGGCGTGGAAGACGCGCCGGGCGTGAAATCCCCGGCGAAGATCCGGGCTTTCGTCGCGGCGGCCCGCCGCGCCGCGGCCGGCTTCCCCGACCCGTCGGCCCGCGCCTTCAAGGCGGATGGGCCAGAGGATCTCTCACCGAAAGTCCGCGCGTCGTGACCGCTCTCAATTCCTATCGCACCGGCCCCGATCACCGCGGCCATTTCGGCATCCATGGCGGGCGGTTCGTCGCCGAGACGCTGATGCCGCTGATCCTGGAGCTGGAGCAGGCCTACGAGGCGGCGAAGGCCGATCCCGCCTTTTATGCGGAGATGTCGGGCTACCTCACCCATTATGTGGGCCGGCCCTCGCCGCTCTATTACGCCGAGCGCCTGACCGAGCATCTGCGCGGCGTGGCCGCGGCCTCCGGCCGCGAGGGGGGCGCCAGGGTCTACCTGAAGCGCGAGGAGCTGAACCACACCGGCTCCCACAAGGTGAACAACGTGCTCGGCCAGATCATGCTCGCCCGCCGCATGGGCAAGCAGCGGATCATCGCCGAGACCGGCGCCGGCCAGCACGGGGTGGCCACCGCCACCCTGTGCGCGCGCTTCGGCCTGAAGTGCGTGGTCTACATGGGCGCGGTGGACGTGGAGCGGCAGGCGCCGAACGTGTTCCGCATGAAGCTTTTGGGCGCCGAGGTGGTGCCGGTGCAGTCCGGCTCGCGCACCCTGAAGGACGCCATGAACGAGGCGCTGCGCGACTGGGTGACCAACGTGCACGACACCTTCTACTGCATCGGCACGGTGGCGGGCCCGCACCCCTATCCGGCCATGGTGCGCGACTTCCAGTCCATCATCGGCCGCGAGACGCGCGAGCAGATGCAGGAGATGGAGGGCCGCCTGCCGGACAGCCTCGTGGCCTGCGTCGGCGGCGGCTCCAACGCCATGGGCCTGTTCCATCCGTTCCTCGACGATCCCTCGGTGGAGATCTTCGGGGTGGAGGCGGCCGGCCACGGCCTCGACACGCACGAGCATGCCGCCTCCATCGCCGGTGGCCGGCCGGGGGTGCTGCACGGCAACCGCACCTATCTGCTGATGGACGGCGACGGGCAGATCACCGAAGCCCATTCCATCTCCGCCGGCCTCGATTATCCCGGCATCGGGCCGGAGCATTCCTGGCTGCACGACGTGGGCCGCGTGACCTACCTGTCCTGCACCGACCAGGAGGCGCTGGACGCCTTCCAGCTGCTGACCAAGCTCGAGGGCATCATTCCGGCGCTCGAATCCGCCCATGCCGTGGCCAAGGTGATCGAGCTCGCGCCGCAGCGGCCGAGGGATCACCTGATGGTGGTGAACCTCTCCGGCCGGGGGGACAAGGACGTGCCCCAGGTGGCCGAAATTCTCGGGACAAGCTTGGGGGCGCGCCTATGAAGCCTTTTTCCGTCGCACTGTTCGCCGTCCTTCTCGCCGGCGCCGCGCTGCCCGCGTCCGCCCAGACCCAGACCCAGGCTCCCGGCCTGGTGCTCTCCACGGGCAAGGTCTTCACCGACGCCGCCGGGGCCTACATCTCCGTGTCGGTGAAGAATGCCGGCACGGCCACGGTGGCGGAGGCCTACGTCGCCTGCGAGTTCTTCGCCGGCAACCGCACCCTCGGCAAGGCGGCCACCACGGTCTTCTCCATCGTCGGCGGGATGACCGGATCGGATCAGGTGCGCATGCTCGGCGCCTCCCGCGCCACCCGCGCCGCGTGCGCGATCACCGGCCAGAAATAGGGCGCTTCGCCCTCCCGCTCCCCCATCCAGGCAGGCCCATGACCACCCGCATCTCCGACCGTTTCGCCGCGCTGAAAGAGGAAGGCCGGCCCGGCCTCGTCACCTTCGTCACCGCGGGCGATCCGGACGGCGAGACCTCCCTCGCCATCCTCAAGGCGCTGCCGGGCGCGGGCGCGGACGTGATCGAGCTCGGCGTTCCCTTCACCGATCCCATGGCCGACGGCCCGGCGATCCAGGCCGCCGGCCTCCGGGCGCTGAAGGCCGGGCAGACCCTGGCCAAGACCATCGACATGGTCCGCGCCTTCCGCGCCGAGGATCACACCACGCCGGTGGTCCTGATGGGCTATTTCAATCCCATCTACGTCTATGGCGTGGAGCGCTTCCTCACCGACGCCAAGGTGGCGGGGGTGGACGGCCTCATCGTCGTCGACCTGCCGCCGGAAGAGGACGAGGAGCTGTGCCTGCCGGCGCTGTCGGCCGGCCTCGACTTCATCCGCCTCGCCACTCCGACCACCGACGACAAGCGCCTGCCGGCGGTGCTGAAGCACACGGCGGGCTTCGTCTATTACGTGTCCATCACCGGCATCACCGGCTCCGCCACCCCGGATGCGGGCCTGGTCTCGGCGGCGGTGGCGCGCATCAAGACCCACACCGAGCTGCCGGTGGCGGTGGGCTTCGGCGTGCGGACGCCGGAGCAGGCCAAGGCCATCGCCGCCGGCGCCGACGCCGTGGTGGTGGGCTCGGCTTTGGTGGAGGTGGTGCGGCGGACGCTGGACCAGGATGGCAATGCCACCGCCAACACCCTGGCGGGCGTGGAGGCGCTGGTGAACGAGCTGGCCGAGGCGGTGCGCGGCGTGCGCGCCTGACCGGGGCATCCGGCGCCCGCCCGTGCCGGTGCGCCGGCGCGCGGCAGGACCGATGAGGCATCCGGTGAGGCAAATGGTCGGTCGCGGCCGCTTCGCCGCACTTTTGCCGCGACGGACTTGCCATTAGAGCAGGTCGGGGCATATGTGCGCTGCAGCGCGATGCCGCCCGCGCGTCCCGGAGATGGTCCCGTGAACTGGATTTCCAACGTCGTCCGTCCGAAGATCCGCGACTTCCTGGCCCGCCGCGAAGTTCCGGAGAACCTCTGGGTGAAGTGCCCCGAGACCGGGCAGATGGTGTTCCACAAGGACCTGGAGGCGAACCTCTACGTCATCCCGGCCTCCGGCTATCACATGCGCATGGACGCGGTGATGCGGCTCAAGGCCACCTTCGACGATGGCGCCTACGAGGAAGTGGCGCTGCCGGACGTGGCCACCGACCCGCTCAAGTTCCGCGACGAGCGCCGCTATATCGATCGCCTGAAGGACGCCCGCACCAAGACCGGCTACCAGGATGCGGTGAAGGTGGCCACCGGCCTCCTCACCGAGCTGCCGGTGACCATCGCCGTCCAGGATTTCGGCTTCATGGGCGGCTCGCTCGGCATGGCCGCCGGCGAGGCGGTGGTAAAGGGTCTGCAGACGGCGGCGCAGAAGGGCACGCCCTTCATCATGTTCGCCGCCTCCGGCGGCGCGCGCATGCAGGAAGGCATCCTCTCCCTGATGCAGATGCCCCGCACCACGGCGGCCATCCAGGAGCTGCGCGAGGCGAAAAAGCCCTACATCGTGGTGCTCACCAACCCCACCACCGGCGGGGTGACCGCCTCCTACGCCATGCTGGGCGACGTGCAGATCGCCGAGCCCGGCGCCCTCATCGGCTTCGCCGGCCCGCGGGTGATCGAGCAGACCATCCGCGAGAAGCTGCCGGACGGATTCCAGCGCGCCGAATATCTGCGCGACCACGGCATGCTCGACATGGTGGTGCACCGCCACCAGATGCGTGACACGCTGGGCCGCCTGTGCCGGATGCTGGTGAAGGCCCCCGCATTGCCGCCCAAGGGCCGCCTGCCGCGCCCGCAGGCCGCCTGAAGAGGCGGCTCCACGGGGCCTCGGCCCCGAGCCGAAGATCGACCATGGCCCTGCCCCAGCCCGCCCGCGCCACCGACGAGATCCTGTCCCGCCTCGCCGCGCTCCACCCGAAGAAGATCGACCTCTCCCTCGCCCGGATGGAGCGGCTGCTTGCGGCCCTGGCCCATCCCGAGCGGCGCCTGCCGGCGGTGATCCACGTGGCGGGCACCAACGGCAAGGGCTCCACCATCGCCTTCATGCGCGCCATGCTGGAGGCGGCGGGCAAGCGGGTGCATGTCTATACCTCGCCGCATCTGGTGCGCTTCAACGAACGCATCCGCCTCGGCGCGCCGGGCGGCGGCGTGCTGGTGTCCGACGCGGCTCTCGCCGATGCCCTCGACCGGGTGGAGGCGGCCAATGCGGGCGCGCCGATCACCCTGTTCGAGATCACCACGGCGGCGGCGTTCCTGCTGTTCTGCGAGCACCCGGCGGACGTGCTGCTGCTGGAGGTGGGCCTCGGCGGGCGGCTCGACGCCACCAACGTGGTCGACCAGCCCCTCGCCAGCGTCATCACCCCCGTTTCCATCGACCATGTGGATTATCTCGGTACCACCATAGAGGCCATCGCCGGGGAGAAGGCCGGCATCATCAAGCCGCGCCGTCCGGTGGTGGTGGGCACGCAGCCGGCGGACGCCCTCGCCGTCATCGAGCGCGCGGCGGCGCGGAAGCTCGCTCCGCTGTTCGTCCGCGGCGAGCACTGGCACGTGCAGGAAGAAGGCGGCCGCCTCGTCTATGCCGACGAGGACGGCCTGCTCGACCTGCCGCGGCCGCGCCTCGTGGGGCCGCACCAGATCGACAATGCGGGGCTCGCCGTCGCCGCCCTTCGGGCCGTGCGCCTGCCGGCGGCCCACGAGGCCGGCATCCTGCGCGCCGACTGGCCGGCCCGGCTGCAGCGGCTGCCCGCCGGGCCCTTGCTGTCGCGCGCCCCGGCCGGGGTCGAGGTGTGGCTGGACGGCGGCCACAACGCCGCCGGCGGCGCCGCCCTCGCCCACGCTTTGTGCGAGCTGGAAGAACGCTATTCGCGGCCGCTGGTGCTGGTGCTCGGCATGCTCGGCACCAAGGACGTCACCGGCTTTCTGGCGCCGTTCGCCGGCCTCGTGCGCGAAGCCATCGCCGTGCCGGTGCCGGGCGAGCACGCCGGCCTGAAGCCGGAGGACGTGGCCGCCGCCGCCGCCGGCCTCGGCATTCCCGCCCGCGTGGCCTCCGATGTCGGCAGCGCGCTCGGCTCCATCGCCCGGGCGTCGCAGGTGCCGCCGCCGCGCGTGCTCATCTGCGGCTCGCTCTACCTGGCGGGGGCGGTGCTGGCGGCCAACGGCGCGGATCTGGCCTGAGACCGGCCGGCGGTCGGGACGGGGCCTATTCCAGCCCCTGGATGTGCCCGATGAACGGCAATTGCCGGAAGGCGTGGGCGACATCCATGCCGTAGCCCACCACGAACAGATCGGGGCAGGTGAAGCCGACGAAGTCGGCCTCGATCTGCACCGCGCGCTTTCCGGGCTTTTCCAGCAGCACGCAGACCAGCACCCGCCGCGCCCCGCGCGCCATCAGCAGATCCTTGGCGAAGGCGAGGGTGCGGCCGGATTCCAGGATGTCGTCGATGAGCAGCACGTCGCGGTCGCGCACGTCGCTCTCCACGTCCTTCAGGATCTCCACCTGTCCCGAGGAGACGGTGGCCTCGCGGTAGGAGGAGATGTGCACGAACTCCACCTCCGGCTCGAGGCCGGTGCTGTGCAGGGCGCGCAGCAGGTCGGCGGCGAACATGAACGAGCCCTTGAGCACCGCCACGGCCAGCAGCCGCTCGGGTGCCGCGGCCGCGATCTCGGCGGCCAAGGCGTGGTTGCGGGCGCTGATGCGGCTCTCGTCGAAGAGAATGGTGATGTTCGGCGGGTGCATGGGTCCTCGTCGCAGGGCGGGCGGAGAATGGACCCTCCGGGGCGGGGCGTCCAGCGAGCCCGGCGCGCCGGGACGCCGCGCCAGCCTCGGCGGTGGCAGGTTGTCGCGCTTCGTTTATGTTTGGCCGGCGCGCTGGGGCGCGATTCGGCCAAAGGGTGGGGCGTTGGTCCGGTTCGAGAATGTCGGCCTGAGATATGGCATGGGGCCAGAGGTGCTGAAGGACGTGTCCTTCGGCATCGAGCCGAACTCGTTCCAGTTCCTGACCGGGCCCTCGGGCGCGGGCAAGACCACGCTCATGCGCCTGCTGTTCCTCTCGCTGAAGCCGACGCGGGGGCTCATCACCCTGTTCGGGCGCGACGTGTCGTCCCTCGACCCGGACGAGGTGGCGGTGCTGCGCCGGCGCATCGGCATCGTGTTCCAGGATTTCCGCCTGCTCGACCACCTCACCACCTACGAGAACGTGGCGCTGCCCCTGCGGGTGCTGGGCAAGGACGAGGCGAGCTACCGCGCCGAGGTGACGGAGATCCTGCAATGGGTCGGCCTCGGCGACCGCATGCACTCGCTGCCGCCGGTGCTCTCGGGCGGGGAGAAGCAGCGCGCCGCCATCGCCCGCGCCCTCATCGGCCGGCCGGAATTCCTGCTGGCGGACGAGCCCACCGGCAATGTGGACCCCACTTTGGCGCGCCGCCTGCTGCGCCTGTTCATCGAACTCAACAAGTCCGGCACGTCGGTGCTGCTGGCCACCCACGACATCGCGCTTATGGACCAGTACGACGCCCGCCGCCTCGTGATCGCCGACGGCCGCCTCTATGTCTACGACTGACCCCGCCAGCACCCGGAAGCCCGCCGCGCCCACCGCGGGGGAGGAGCCGCGCGCCGGCAAGGCGCGGGGGCAGACCTCCATCGTGCCGTCCGCCACCATCGCCGGGCGGGCGCTGGTGGCGGTGGTCGCCATCATGACCTTCCTTGCCGGCCTCACCATCGGCACCGCGTTCGCCGTGCGCGCCACCGCCAGCCAGTGGCGCTCGGACGTGACGCGGGAGGTGACCATCCAGATCCGCGCCGGCGATCCGAAGACCACCGACGGGCAGGTGCAGGCCGCCGCCGACATCGCCCGCAAGACCCCCGGCATCGGCGACGTCCATGTGCTCAGCTTCGACGAGACCGCGCGCCTGCTGGAGCCGTGGCTTGGCGCCGGGCTCGACCTCGGCGACCTGCCGGTGCCGCGGGTGGTGGTGCTCAAGCTCGACGGGGCGGGCGCCGCCGACCTTGCCCGGCTCAGGCGCACGCTCACCGACAAGATCCCCACCGCGACCCTCGACGACCATCGCGGCTGGTCGCGCCGCCTGGTGGCGGTCACCGACGGGGTGATGCTGGTGAGCGTGGTGCTGCTGGCCCTGGTGGGGCTCGCCACGGTGCTCTCGGTGGTGTTCGCCACCCGCGCGGCGGTGGCCACCAACCGGGCGGTGGTGGAGGTGCTGCATTTCGTCGGCGCCCGCGACGGCTTCATCGCCGCCCAGTTTCAGCGCCACTTCCTGAAGATCGGCGCGGAAGGCGGGCTCATCGGCGGGCTTGCCGCCGCCGCCGTGTTCGGCGCCGTCGCGATGCTGCCGCCCCTCGGCCTCGGCGACGATCCGGAGGTGCCGACGGTGCTCGGCTGGCTGCATCCGGGACTATGGGGCTTCCTCGGCATCGCCGCCGCCGTGGCGGTGGTGGCTCTGGCCACGGCGTTCACCTCCCGCGTCACCGTTTACCGGACGTTGAGGACGATCCAATGAAATCCATGCCGGATGGAAGCGGCGGGGCGGTGTCCTCGCCTCCGCCGCATTCCACCGGCAGGATCTCGTACATGACCATGTCGAACGCCGATCGCAGAACGGCGCGGCAGATCGAGGCTGCGCCGAGGAGGAAGGGCGGGGCGTCGGGGGAAGACCCCCTCGCCCGGCGCCGCACCCGCGTGCGCCGCGCCCTGACGGCGGCGGTGCTGCTTGCCGGCCTCGGGGGCGTGGCCGGCGGGGCGGGCTTTCTCGCCTTCACCGCCCAGATCCCGGCCCGCGAGCCCGCCGCCGTGAAGCCGGCGGATGCCATCGTGGTGCTCACCGGCGGCTCCTCGCGCATCATCGATGCCGTGGGCCTGCTGGCGGACGGCCGGGGCCGCCGGCTGCTCATCACCGGCGTCAATCCCACCACCTCGCCGGACGAGATGCGCCGGGCGCTGCCCGACGGCGAGCACCTGATGGGCTGCTGCATCGATCTCGGCCACAAGGCGCTCAACACCCGCGGCAACGCGCTGGAGGCGGCGGAATGGGCGCGCAGCCGCTCGTTCCGCTCGCTCGTCGTGGTGACCTCGGCCTGGCACATGCCGCGGGCCATGATGGAGCTCGGCCGCGCGCTGCCGGAGGTGGAGCTCGTGGCCTATCCGGTGGTCACCAACCGGATGCAGGCGGAAGAGTGGTGGAAGGACATCGCCACGGTACGGCTGCTGGTCAAGGAGTATGCAAAATACATCATGGCGGCGGCGAAGATCCGCCCGGCCCGCGCCGTGGCCGGCGCGCCGGCGCCGGACCCCGCAGCCCCCGCCGCCGAAATGCCGGCGCCCGCGCCGGCACCGGTGCCGCGCGGCGCCGCACCCGGACCGGTTCAGGCGCGCATCGCGCCGTGATATGCCGGCGGGCGCAACCCGGCGCCCGGCTTGCGGTCCATTCGGTCCGGGGCGCGCGAGGCCATCCGAGGAGCAAGCGGTGACGGTCCTGCGTTCGATCCTGTTCCAGATCGCCTTCTATGTGGCGACGACGCTCTACCTCCTCATCCTGCTGCCGCTGCTGCCGTTCATCTCCCGCCGCACGCTCTGGCGGGTGGGAGTGCTCAACTGGGCCGCGACCAATTGCTGGCTGCTGCGGGTGATCGCCGGCACGCGGGCGGAGTTCCGGGGCCTGGAAAACATTCCCGAGGGACCGTTCTTCATCGCCGCCAAGCACCAGTCGGCGTGGGAGACGTTCGCGCTGCTGCCGCTGTTCTCCGACACCACCTTCATCCTGAAGCAGGAGCTGATGCGCATCCCCGTCTTCGGCTGGTTCGCGGCCAAGGCGCAGATGATCCCGGTGGACCGCAAGGGCGGGTCGAGCGCCCTGCGCGCCATGACCCGCCGCGCCCGCGAGGATGCCGCCGAAGGCCGGCAGATCCTGATCTTTCCCGAGGGAACGCGCCGCCCGCCCGGGGCGCCGCCCGCCTACAAGTTCGGCGTGGCGCACATCTATTCCAGCCTCGGGGTGCCGTGCCTGCCCGTCGCGCTCAATTCCGGGCTCTACTGGCCGCGCCGGGCGCTGATGCTCCGGCCCGGCACCATCCGCGTGGAGATCCTGCCGCCCATACCGGCGGGCCTCGGCCGGGCGGCGTTCCTCGCCCGCCTGCAGCACGACATCGAGGGCGCTAGCGACCGGCTCCTGGAGCAGGGTCTCGCCGAGCTCGGCGAGCGCGCGCCGGAGGAGCTGAAGCAGCGCGCCGCGGCGGCCGCGTCATCCCCGCTATCCACCCCTGTGGAAAACTCTTGATCGCAGACCGGGGCTCGTTCTAGTTTCGTTCTCATGAACGCAACTGATTCGCTCCTTGTCCCTCTTGTGGATGCCGGCGGCCTCAACGGCCTCAAGCACGGTGCCCTCGGTGCGCGCTATCGGTTCTGGCGCGACGAAGACGGCGTGCGTCATGTGTTTTCAGTCTATTCGGCGGGCGGCGCACCGGACTATCCGGACGCGCTCGCGGTGGTCGCGCGGCGCACGCCGGCGGGGTCCATCGCCATGTGGGCGGGCCCGGCCGGGGAGGCCGCGAAGGCCGCCGCCGAGCGGCTCAAGGCGGAAGAAATCCACATCCACGTCTTCGGCGAGCAGCAGGCGCCGGCGCTTCGGCGGCTGTTCGACCGCCCGGCGCGGGTTCCGGCCCTGTCGTGCGGGGGCGGCCTCTACCGGCGCCTCGACCGCCGCCACGCCGCCTGACCCTCGCACGGGCCGCTTCCGGCAGCTCAGACCGGCGGATCCTCGTCCTCGCCCGAAGGCGGCGTGCGCGGGTGGATCCGCTCGCCGTGGAGCTGGCGGGTGAGCCAGGCGAGGTCGCGATCGATGATGCCCAGGGATTCGAGCGCGGCCACCGTGGCGACCACATAATCGGTGTTGGGGCCGGAAGAGCCGTGCGAGCGCCGCACCAGATGGAGCTGGTCCTCCAGCGACAGGCCCCGCGCATATTGGGAATGGCCCCGGTTGGCCACATAGGCCACCGCCGGCGCCGACCGGCCCGAGCCGTCCAGCAGGCGGATGCGGCGCGTCGCCTCCCGGTAGACACCGGAAATCTGCTCCCGCTCGTTGAGATAGGCGTGGGTCTGCGGCCAGTCCTCCGCCCGCACCCGGTAGGCGATGCCGCGGCACGAGCCGCCGAGGTCGAGGCCGAGCACGAGGCCGGGCTTTTCCGGCGTGCCGCGATGGTGGAAGGAATAGATGCACAAGGAGCGGTGCGCGCCCACCAGCCGCGCCTCCGCGCGTTCGGCGAAGGCGAAGCCGGGATTCCACATGAGCGAGCCGTAGGCGAAGACCCAGGTGTCGTGCGCGGAGGTGTCGTGCGTGGAGATGTCGTGCGCGGAGATGTCGCGCCCGGGGGTGTCGCGCGCCGAAGTTTCGTGCGCCGAAGTGCCGTGCGTGGAAGCCGCGCGCGGCACCTCGGGCTGCGCGCCGGATGCCGGCGCCCGGCCTGCGCATCCCGCGATCGGGGGGGAATGTCATCTTCCTCGACCATGGCCGAGCGCGACGCTCCTCGACGTTGACAGATGCCTTCGTCCGTCGCCTAACAGCCGGATCGGACCGCTGCAAGCGACGGCGTGCTCCCGCCCCAGCCTTCAAGGACGCGCATGACTGCCCTCGATGCCCCGCCATCCCGCCCGAAACCCTGGCTCGTCATCGTTCCCCTCGCGCTCCTGGTGACTCTCGGCGTCGTCTGGACGGGGCTGTGGTTCTATGCCGCGAACCGCGCGGAACGGGAAATCGACGCCTGGATCGGGCGCGAGGCGCGGCTCGGGCGCATCTGGAATTGCGGCGAGCGCACCCTCGCCGGCTTTCCGTTCCGATTCGAGCTGCGCTGCGTGAAGCCGACGCTGGAAACGCGCGGCGGGGATGCCCTGCGCTTCACCGCCGCCACCGTCCATGCGGTGGCGCAGGTGTGGGCGCCGAACCACATCGTCGCCGAGTTCGCGGCGCCCGCCCGGGTGGAGGACCTCAATTCCGGCGTGGTCTACGCCGCCACCTGGTCGCTGGTGCAGATGAGCGGCGTGGGCGACCTGTCCGGCCGGCCGCAGCGCTTCTCGCTGCAGGCCCACGACCTCCGGCTCGAGCAGCCGGGATCCTCCTTCTCCGGGTCCACCCCGCTGCTGGCGGCGCGCCTGTTCGAGTTCCACGCCCGGCGAACCCCGGACGTGGAGGGAAGGCCGGACGGGGTGGACTACGCCTCCGGCCTCCTCGGCGGGGAAAGCGCGCTGTTGTCGAATTTCGGCGTTGCCGGGCCGGTGGACATGACGCTCCAGGGCACGGTGACGGCCTCGGCGGACCTGCGGCCCATGCCGGTGGCGCAGCGCCTGCGCGCCTGGGCGGAGGCGGGCGGCCTCGCCCGGCTCGACCGCTTCGCGGTTACCGCGCCCGCCATCGCCATCACCGCCGCCGGGATCCTCTCGCTCGATCCCCAGGGCCGCCTGAACGGCAAGCTCGATCTCGGCTTCGCCGGTCTCAACGACCTGGTCCAGGGGCTCGACAAGGCCGGGGCCATCCCGCGCGAGGTGGCGCCCATCGTCCGCGCGCTCGCCATGGTGGGCAAGCCCGGCACGGTGGAGGGGCGCAAGGGCGCCACCTTCGCCCTCGGCTTCGAGGCGGGCACCCTGAAGCTCGGCGGCTTCCCGGTCGGCATCGTGCCCCGGCTGTTCTGAGCGCCCGCTTGAAAATTCGCCCCGTTGGGCGCGGCCGGCCCTCACAGGCGCTTTGTGGCCGTCATGGCCAAGCGTGCCCCGGCCATCCACGCAGGGAGGCCTGGAGCGATTTTCGCACGCTGCCTCAAGCGGGTCGGCGTGGATACCCGGGACCAGCCCGGGCATGACGGGCGGGATGGCGGTTAGGCCCTTTTGAATTCCCAAACAGGCTCCGAGCCCGCCCCGGCCCGTTCAGAACACCCGCTCGCCTTCCACCAGCACCTGCCGGACCACCGGCGTGCCGTCGACGATGCGGAAGCGGACGAGGTCGGCGCGCAGGCCCAGCGCCAGCCGGCCCCGGTCGGCGAGGCCCGCCATCTCCGCCGGATTGCGGGTGACGAGGGCGAAGGCGCGCGGCAGGGGCATGCCGTCCGCGAGGTGCAGGCGCGTCGCCGCCTGGAGCAGGCTCGCCGGCACGTAGTCGGAGGCCAGCGCATCCAAGAGGCCCGCGGCGGCAAGCTCCCCCATGGCGACGCCGCCGGAATGGGAGCCGCCGCGCACCACGTTGGGAGCGCCGCCGATGGTGGCGAGCCCCGCCTGCCGCGCCGCCTCGGCGGCCTCGCGGGTGGTGGGAAACTCGCTCACCGTGCAGCCGGCATCGCGGGCGATGGCCACATGCTCGCGCGTGGTGTCGTCATGGCTGGCGCGGATGATGCCGGCACCGCCCAGCATCTGCGCGAGGGGGGCGAAGTTGCGCGCCACGTTGGCGCGGCCGCGGGCGGTGCGCTCGGTGATCTCCCGCTCGGCCTCCGCCGCCTCCTTGCCGATGCCGAGCAGGAAGTTGCGCAGCACCCCCACGTTGCGCCATTGCCGCGCCCCCGGCGTGTGGTCCATGAGCGAGGCGAGGGCGAGCGCCCGCCGGCCCAGCGCCGGCTCCACCAGGTCCAGCAGGTCCGGATCGGTCATCTCGCAGCGCAGGTGGATGCGGTGGTCGGCGCGGAACAGGCCGGCGCCCGCCTCCACCGCGTCCAGCATCACCTGGAACAGGTCGCGCCGCTCCGCCTTCGCCTGGTCGAAGCCGCCGGCGCAGATGGCGTCGAACACGGTGGTGACGCCGCCGGCCACCATCTGCCCGTCATGGGCGAGGGCGGCGGCCCGGGCATCCGGCCAGAACACCTTGGGGCGCGGCACGAAGTGCCCTTCCAGCGCGTCCGTGTGCAAATCGATGATGCCGGGGGCGAGGAAGTCGCCGTCGCAGTCCTGCGCGGCGGCGTGGCGCGACAGGCCGTCCTCCACGGCGGCGATGTGCGCGTCGCGCACCGCCAGCGTGCCCAGGACGACGGCGTCGTCGAGGATGAGGCGGGCGTTGGTGAGGATGGTTTCCATGGGAACTCCCGGGGCGTCGGCGCTGCTGCCTTGCACCGAACCGTGACGGCGCCGTGACGGAACCCGCGCGTCCTCCCCGCTCAGGACGGCGGGGCGGCGGGCGGGATCACCTTGTAGAGCTGGAAGCGCTCGCCCTCGTAGACGAGCTTCAGCCGGTCGTCGTCGGGATTGGGCGCGCCGCGCTCGGTGAACAGCACGTAGACATAGTCGAAGGTGCGCGGCCAGAGGTCCCAATAGCGCGGCCCGTCGGCCGTCGGCTCCTCCTCGGTCACCAGAAGCTGCTCGATCTGCGGCGGGGTTCCGTCCTCGGTGTCCACCTGGTTCCGATAGGGCGGGTGCACGCGCAGGATCTGCTTGCCCTTCACCGTGAAGGCAGTGGTGACGAGGGACGACTTCTCGATCATGGCGAGGCAGGCGGCATGCACCAGGCCGAGGTCGCGCGGATCCGAGCCGCCCTGGATGTCGGCATAGGCCACCAGCACGCGCGAGCCCGGCTTGATCTCGTTCACCGACTGGCGGAAGGACACGGTCCACTGGGTGAGCCGGTCCCATACCACCTGCACCTCGCCGACGCGCACCGCCAGCAGCAGGATGAGCACCACGGCGAAGCCGCGCCGCGCCAGGCGATGGCGCAGGTCCGCGCGCATGGCCGCAATGACGAAGAAGGCGATGGCCACCGGCAGGCGCTGGTCCGCCATGTAGGTGGCGAAGAACACGCGCGGCATGGCGAGATAGATGATGCCGGCGACCAGCAGCAGCGGCAGCATCAGCGAGTGCACCTGGAGCAGGCGGTGGCGCGCCGCCCACACGCCGGCGCCGAGCACCACGGCGGTGAGAAGCACGGCCACGTAGTCGAAATAGACGTTCATGACCATTTCGACGCCGTCGATCTTGCCCTGCGGCTCCCAGTAATTGTCGCCCGACAGGCCCCAGGTGGGGCTCACGAGCAGCAGCGGCACGATGGGCAGGAACGGCAGGCCGGCCGCGACGAAGGCGACGAGGCGCGGGCGCAGCGGCGCGCCGCGGCTCTGGCGCAGCCGATCGAGCTCGAAGGCGAGCAGGCCGACGCCATAGACCCCCGCCGCGAACAGATGGCAGAAGAACAGCGCCACCACGAAGGCGGTGGAGACCGCGAACCGCCACGGCCACGCCTTGTCGCGCAGGAAGCTCCACGCGGCCAGCGCGAACAGGGCGAGGCCGATGCCGAAATAATAGTTCATCACCCCGATGAGGAAGATGCCGTTGTAGAGCAGCGGAAAGGCGATGAGCGGCAGCGCCGACCACACCCCGAACAGGGCCCGGTTGAGGGTGAGGGTGCCGCCGGTGATGAGCGCGAAGCACAGCAGCGTGTAGATCTCGCCCGCCGTGTAGATGTTCACCACCTTGTCGATGAGGGGGACCAGAAGGTCCATCATCAGGTTTGGCAGGACCGACCAGGAGAGGTAGTAGAAGCGGGCGATATCCGGGTCCTGCGGCAGCACGGCGATGACGTGCATGCGCGCCAGGTGGTTCACGTAATCCGACAAAGGCGGGATCGGATGGGTGAGGATCGGGATGGATACCAGCGCCAGGCAGCCGAGGAACAGCAGCGCGATGGTGAGCGGCGGCAGATCGTGCGGCCGGCGGACCGGCGGGGCGGGATGGGGCGCGGAAGGGGACGCGGAGAGGGACGTCATGGCCGGGCTGGTCTCTGGCGATGGCTCGAGGGTCGGCGGATTCGGGCAACGGACATGGTGCCGGGGCGGACTGCGCCCGCTCGCGGCCTGTTGACGGTGCGAATGTGTTCGGCCGGAGGCTGCTTCTGATCACCTTTCCGCGACAGAGAAAAGGCCCCGCATGGAAAAGCCCGGGAGCGGGGCGCCGGCAGCCGCCCTTTTACCCGGCGGGAGAACCGGCTAGAAGGGCGCCGCCCGGACGGTGGCGGGCGCGGCGGTGGGCCGTGGCCACCCGCGGCGGATCACGAGCGAGCGCCTCATGAACGAGCCCATTTCCTCTCCCGTGTCGGAAGCCCAGCTGCAGGCCCAGCTTCAGGCCGAGCTGCTGGCCAAGGCGCTGCCGCACATGCAGCGCTACGACGACGCCATCGTGGTGGTGAAATATGGCGGCCACGCCATGGGCAGCGAGGACGTGGCCCGCAACTTCGCCCAGGACATCGTGCTGCTAGAGCAGTCCGGGGTGAACCCGGTGGTGGTGCACGGCGGCGGGCCGCAGATCGGCGCCATGCTCGCCAAGCTAGGCATCAAGTCCGAGTTCGCGGCCGGCCTGCGCATCACCGACAAGGCCACGGTGGAGATCGTCGAGATGGTGCTCGCCGGCTCCATCAACAAGCAGATCGTCGGCTTCATCAACGAGGCGGGCGGCACGGCCATCGGCCTGTGCGGCAAGGACGGCAACATGGTGCTCGCCCGCAAGGCGAACCGCGTGATCGTCGATCCGGACAGCAAGATTGAGCAGGTGGTGGACCTCGGCTTCGTCGGCGAGCCGGACACGGTGGACACCACCGTGCTCGACCAGATCCTCGGCCGCGAGCTGATCCCGGTCCTCGCCCCGGTGGCGGCGGCGGTGGACGGGGGCACCTACAACGTGAACGCCGATACCTTCGCCGGCGCCATCGCCGGCGCGCTCGGGGCCAAGCGGCTGCTGCTGCTCACCGACGTGCCGGGCGTGCTGGACAAGGACAAGCAGCTCATCCCGCGCCTCACCATCGCCGAATCGCGGGCGCTGATCGCCGACGGCACCATCTCGGGCGGCATGATCCCCAAGGTGGAGACCTGCATCTACGCCCTGGAGAAGGGGGTGGAGGGCGTCGTCATTCTCGACGGCAAGGTGCCCCACGCGGTGCTGCTGGAGCTCCTCACCGACCATGGCGCGGGCACGCTGATCACCCGCTGAAACTCAGGTCCGCCTCCTCGGGCACGCCGTCGGCGCCCGGCCCGAGGGGGCGCTGCATGAGCACCGTGTCGATCCACCGGCCGAACTTGAGGCCGGTGTCGGCCAGCACGCCCACATGGTGGAAGCCGCAGACGCGGTGCAGGCCGATGGAGCCCTGGTTGGCGCTGTCGCCGATCACCGCCACCATCTGGCGGAAACCCCTGGCCTCGCAGTCGGCGATGAGCGCCTCCAGCAGGGCGCGGCCGATGCCGCGGCCCTGGGCGGCCGGGGCGACGTAGATGGAATTCTCCACCGTGTGGTGATAGGCGATGCGCGGGCGGAAGGCGCTGGCATAGGCATAGCCGGGCACCGTCCCCGCCTCTTCCATGACCAGATAGGGATAGCCCGCCTCGACAATGGCGGCGTGCCGCCGCGCCATCTCGGCGACGCCCGGGGGCGTCAGCTCGAAGGAGGCGGTGCCGGTGCGGACGGCCTCGTCATAGATGGCGGCGATGGCGGGAAGGTCGGCGGGGGTGGCGGGACGGATCGGCATGGCGGCGTTTTACGGCATGGCGGGCGGAGCTGAAAAGGGTCGGGCGCCAACGAAAGGGCCGAACAAACGAAAAGGCCGAACAAACGGAAGGGCCCTGCAAACGAAAAGGCCCCGGCTTGCGCCGGGGCCCTCGGATCTGGCCTGCGGATCCGGCCTGCGTCAGTTGCTGTTGCGGTTGCCGAACAGCTGCAGCAGCATCATGAACAGGTTGATGAAGTCCAGGTAGAGGGCGAGCGCCCCCATGATGGCCTTCTTGCCCATCACCGCGGTGTCGTCGCCGGCGAAATACATCTCCTTGATGCGCTGGGTGTCGTAGGCGGTGAGGCCCGCGAACACCAGAACGCCCGCCACGGAGACGATGAACTGCAGCATCGTCGAGCCGAGGAAGATGTTCACCAGCGACGCGATGATGATGCCGAACAGGCCCATCATCAGGAACGTGCCCATCGCCGACAGGTCACGCTTGGTGGTGTAGCCGTAGAGGCTCAGCGCACCGAACGAGGCGGCGGTGATGAAGAACACCCGCACGATGCTGGCGTGGGTGAACACGAGGAAGATCGTGGAGAGCGAGATGCCCACCAGCGCCGCATAGACCCAGAAGGTGATCTGCGCCGTCGCGACGCTCATGCGCTCGATGCGGAAGCTCAGGAAGAACACCGCCGCCAGCGGGGCGAACATCACCACGTACTTCAGCGGGCTGGCGAACAGCGTGTAGCCGAACTGGGTGAGGTACATGCCCGGCGCCACCTGGGCCAGGCCCGTGGGCGTGGCGCTGGTGGACAGCATGAAGATGCCCAGCGCCGCCGCCCCCGTGATGGCGAGGCCCAGCACCATGTAGTTGTAGACGCTGAGCATATACGTGCGCAGGCCCTGGTCGATCGCGGCCTGCGAGCGTGCAACCGACGGGTTAAAACGCCCGGCGACGTTGCGATCATAATCGGACATCGTCGATCCCCTTCGAGAAAACCGTGATCCCCCTCCGGCCTTGAGCCGGGCAGGGCGATCCGAGGCTCAATATGGTGGGTTCGCAAAGGGGCGGCAAGACGACGGTGGATGAAATTTACGCAAGGTCACTTTACGTCAGGGGGATGCTCAAAGCGCGCGGCCGCGTATAATTGCAACCTGGTCGGGGCGGGCGGACATGGGCGCGGGGGTGCACGTCGGATCTGGCGGGAGAAGGCCGTGCGCCCTTGCGGCGCAAGCGGCGGCGCGCGCGCTTCTGCGTCGCCGGCCTTCCCTCCTGTCGCTTTGCCTCTTGGCGCTTTGCCTGCTGGCGCCCGCCGGCCTCCGCGCCGTCGCGCCCGGCGCTGCGCATGCGGGCGCATGGACCCTGGAGGCGGGGCACGGGCAGGCCATCGCCCAGGCCGGCGCCTATTATTCCAGCTCGGAGTTCGGCCCGTCCTCGGACCTTTACACCAGCCGGCCCTACAGCAAGGTGGAGGTCACCCTCTTCATCGAATACGGCGCGACCGACTGGCTCACCCTCATCGCCGCGCCGCAATTCCTCTCGGTCAGCCTGGGCGAGCCGGCACCGTCCTCCTATGCGGGGGCCGGCTATTCGGACGTGGGCGCGCGGGTGCGGCTTCTCGCCTCCAGCGACTGGGTGGTCTCGGCCCAGGCGGTGGGCCGCTTTCCCGGCACCGGCAATTCCCAGAGCGCGGCGGCGGTAGGCTACGAGGATCCCGAGCTCGATCTGCGGCTGCTCGCCGGCACCGGTTTCACCGTGTTCGGCAAGTCCGCCTACCTCGACCTCCAGCTGGCGCAGCGCCTGCGGTTCGGGCCGCCGCCGGACGAACTGCGTCTCGACGCCACCCTGGGCGTGCGCGTGGCCGAGCGCTGGCAGCTGCTGGCGCAGTCCTTCAACGTGGTGTCGGAAGGGGCGGGGGAGGGGCCGATCTTCGGAACCTCCTATGAATATTACAAGGTCCAGCTCGGCGCCGCCTATGACTGGAGCGCGGCGGTGACCGTCCAGATGGCGGTGGTGGGCACCTGGTTCGCCCGCAACGCGCCGCAGGAGAACGGCGTGGTGCTGAGCGCGCTCTACCGCTTCTGAGCGCCGGCCCGCTCGCTCCCGGTGGTGACGAGGCGGATGCCGAGGGCGATGGGGATGATGCCCACAAGGTCGAGGGGCGGCACCTTCTCCCCCAGCAGCAGCCAGCCGAACAGGAGGCCGAGGGGCGGCATCAGGAAGTGCAGGGCGCTCGCCCGGGTGGCGCTGGTGCGCCCAAGGATGAAGAACCACAGGCTGAACGCCCCGACCGAGCCGGCGAAGGTGAGATAGGCGAAGGCGATGCCGAGCGACGGGGTGAGGTGGATGTCGGCGAGGTCCTCCCGCCACAGGGCGACGGGAAGCAGCGCCAGGCCCCCGGCCAGGGACTGGATGCCGCTGCCCACGAACAGCGAGGCCGGGGTGCGCACCCGCTTGAACAGCAGCGTCGCCGCCGACAGGGTCACCAGCGCCGCCAGCACATAGAGCACGCCTACCGGGTCCTCGTGGCCGGAGGCGATGCGCGAGCGCACCACCAGGGCCACGCCAGCCATGCCCATGAACAGCCCCAGGAGCTTGCGCGGCGTCAGCCGCTCGCCCAGCAGCGGGGCGGCGATCAGGGCGGTGAGCAGCGGATTGGCGGAGATGACCACGGCGGTGAAGCCGGAGGAGACGTGGGTCATCCCCACATAGCTCAGGCCGAGATAGCAGGCGTTGTTGAGGATGCCCATGAGGGCGAGCGCCGCCACGTCCCGCGCGCCGAGCCGGGTGAAGCCGTCGCGCGGCAGCAGCAGCGCGCAGGCGGCGAGGATGGCCCCGCCGGCCAGGAGGAAGCGCCCGGACAGGAGCAGCAGCGGCGGGCAATCCGCCAAAGCCACCTTCGCCACGGCGAAGGCCGAGGCCCAGATGAGGCAGAACAGGCCGATGAGCACCGGCAGCGCATCCAGACGGCGGGCGGGGAGGGGGAAGCTGGCATGCATGGCGGCGGTCCGGGGGCAGATCGGTTCCGGCGCACCAGAGCACACGGCATGTCAATTGAAAAATTGAATGATTAGATGTCTAATAGTGGAAAATCGAATGAGGGATCTCCCATGCTGGACATGGATCTCCTGAAGGCCTTCGTGAGCGTGGTGGATGCCGGCGGCTTCACCCGCGCCGGTGCCCGCGTCCACCGCACCCAGTCCACGGTGAGCCAGCAGATCCGCCGGCTCGAGGACCAGCTGGGCCACCAGCTTCTGGTGCGCGAGGCGCGCGGGGTGGCCCTCACCGCCGAGGGCGAGCGGCTGCTGGGCTATGCCCGCCGCATCCTCGCTTTGGGCGCGGAAGCGCAGGCCGCGCTCGCCGGGACGATGCCGGCGCGGGTGGTGCGGCTCGGCATCCCCGACGATTTCGCCCTCGCCGCCCTGACCTCGGTGATCGCCGATTTCGCCCGCGCCCGCCCCGGCGTGCGCCTTGCGGTGGAATGCGGGCTCAGCCGCGAGCTTTTCGCCGCCTTCGCCCGCGGCGACCTGGATCTGGTGCTGCACAAGCGGGAGCCGGGATCCGGGCCGGCGGCCGCCGTCTGGCCCGAGCAACTGCTCTGGGTGACCGGGCGCGACGTGGAGCCGGACGAGGCCTGCGCCGGCCTCGTCGCCTTCCGCCAGGGCTGCCTCTACCGCAACCGGGCGGTCCATGCGCTGGAGGCGGCCGGGCGACCCTGGCGCATCGCCTATGAGTGCGCCAGCCTCATCGGCATCGAGGCGGCCCTCGCCGGCGGCCTCGGCGTGGCGGTGCTGAGCCAGTGGGCGGTGAGCCCGCGCCTGCGCGTGCTGGCCGAGCCCGACCGGTGGCCGCCGATTCCGCCCACCGAGCTCGCCCTGCTCGTGGACCAGCGGGCCTGCGCCGCGACGCGGGACCTTGCCGGCCTCATCACCGCCTTCTGCGACCGGGAGGCCGGCTGCGCGGCGGCGGCCTGAGGCAGGGGCGCCGCCCGCTTTATTGATCCACCAGCAGGCGCCGGCCGATCTCGCCGATGCCCACGAGGCCGGGGGTGGCGTGCGTCACCACATGGATCGGCACGAGGGCGAGGCGGTCGGTATAGGGCGGATGCTCCTCGAACGCCGCCCGGAACGGGCTTTCGGCGAACAGGTGGGCCATGGCCCGGCCGACGCCGCCGCCGACGAAGACGCCGCCCTTCGCCTCGAAGGCGAGGGCGAGGTCGCCCAGAACCCGGCCGAGCAGGCGCAGGAAGACGTGGCAGCTTTCCTTTTCCTGCCGCTGCCCGTCGAGGGCGGCCTTGATGATGGCGTGGGAGGAGAGCTGCTCGCCGGAGAGGATGCGGTGGAGCCGCACCAGGCCGGAGCCGGAGAGCACGTGCTCCACCGAGACCGGGCCCAGGTCGCGCACCAGGTGGGCGACGATGCGCGCCTCGTCGGTGGTCACCGCGCCGAGGCGCATGTGGCCGGCCTCGCTCGGAATCACCTCGTAGCCTTCCTCGCGCGGCAGGATGAAGGCGGTGCCGAGGCCGGTCCCCGGCCCGCAGAGCAGCATGGGCGCGCCGGGCACGGCCCGCCCGGTGCCCACTTCCAGCAGGTCGTCGCGGGTGAGCAGCGGCAGGCCGTGGGCGAAGGCCTCGAAATCGTTGAGCACTTCCAGGCGCTGGAAATTGAGCTCGCGGGCGAGCGCCTCGATGGAGAAGCGCCAGTGCCGGTTGGTGAGGCGCACCTCGTCCGCGTCGATGGGCCCGGCCACCGCCAGCGCGGCATAGCGCGGGGCCTCGCCGCTGATCGAGCCGAGATAGGTCTGCAGCAGGTCCTCCAGGGACCCATACGAATCATTGGCTTCCAGACGGACGTCGAACGGGACGCCGTCCATGCCGGCGCGGGCGACGCGCGTGGTGGTTCCGCCGATGTCAGCGAGCAGTACGGTGGGAGACATGGGCCATCCGGATGGATCAACTGCCTTCGGGAGCGGGAGCCGGCCAGGGTTCAGTCCCGGGCCGGGCCTCCGTCCCACACCTGAGGTTAAGGAGAACGCGCGAAGACCGGATCGCGGGGGGCGATCCGCTCGCAACGTGCTCCCGAGCCAAGTCCGCCCAGGTTGAACCAACCGGGGTGGCCGATCCGACTCTAGTGCGGCAAGTGGGGGCTCGATGCAAGCACGGGCCCCGGCTCCGCCGCTGCCGGGGCTCAAGCATTCCGGGCGGCCTTCGGTTCCATCTCGCGTCATCCGGACGCGCACGGTACGCCCGTAAAGGCCGGCCCGGCCGGCCGATGGCTCGCGCTCCCGGCCGTGTTCAGGCCGCCGTTCCCACATCTAAACGGCTTGACCGCCGCCGCGCGGCAGGTTCGGGTGGTGAAAGCAGCCGCCGCGTTCGTCCGGAAGGTGGCGCCGAGGGCTCACGTCCCGTAAGCTCTCCAACGAAATCGTCCGGCAGAGGCGTCAAAGGGACTGGCGGGCGCGCGGCATCGACGTAAATAAGCGGTGGGATCCGGCCGGGTGCGGCGGGCGTCGACGGAGGGATCTCGCAAGAGGCAACGTGGTGGGGCAGTGTGCACGGCCCGACCCGAAACGCATGGCGAAGCGCAGTGTTCGATATCTATACGATCATCTTCCTGGCCCTTGCGGTCTTCATCTTCATGCGGCTGCGCAGCGTGCTGGGCCAGCGCACCGGGCGTGAGCGGCCGCCTTACGACCCCTACTCCCGCGACACGGCCCGCCCGCCCCAGCCCGCCTCCGACAAGGTGGTGAGCCTGCCGGAGCGCAATTCCACCCCGCCCGGCGCCCCTGCCGCGGCCGAGGAGGAGGCGCCGCCCGCCTTCCGCTGGGAGGGCGTGGCCGAGGAGGGCTCCGCGACCGCCGCGGCGCTGGACGAGATCGCCCGCGTCGAGCCGGACTTCGACGCCAAGCACTTCCTCACCGGCGCCCGCGCCGCCTACGAGATGATCGTGACCTCGTTTGCCGCCGGCGACCGGCGTCAGCTGAAGGATCTTCTCGCCAAGGACGTCTATGACGGCTTCGTGACCGCCATTGCCGACCGGGAGAGCCGGCGCGAGACCATGGAGTCGCGCTTCGTCTCCATCGAGCACGCCGATCTGCAGGAGGTGGCCGTCCGCGGCCGCACCGCCCAGCTCACGGTCCGTTTCGTGTCGAAGCTCATCTCGGTCACCCGTGGTCCGGACGGGACGGTGGTGGACGGCAGCCCCGACACGGTGGCCGACGTGACCGATGTTTGGACCTTCGCCCGCGAGCTCGGCACGCGCGATCCGAACTGGAAGCTGGTGGCCACCGAAGCGGCGCAGTGAGCCCGAAGGTGGCGTCGCGCCGCGCAGGGGAAACCGCAGGCCGGCCGGGAGGCGGCGCCCGCCGCCTCGGCGTGCTGCTTGCGGCGGCGCTCTGCATCGTGTTCACCGCGGGCGCTGCCCCGGCGTCGCAAAGGCCCGCCGTCCAAAGGTCCGCCGTCATGGTGCTTCCGCCTCCGGTGATCCCCGGCGCGCGCCTCGTGCCGCTCGGCTTCGCCGATCTGGATGGCTGGGCGGCGGACGGGCACGCCGCGGCCTTTTCCGCCTTTCTCGCCAGCTGCGCCGCCCTCGCCGCTCCGCCGCGGGAGGTGGGGCCGGCCTCGGTGCCGACCTTGCGGGACGGGCTCCGCCGCGCCTGCGCCGGTGCCCGGCGGCTAGGCCCGCATCCGCCCGGCGACCTTCTGGCCCGGCTGTTCTTCGAGGCCAATTTCCGTCTCTTCCAGGTGGTTCCGGACGATGGCGCGGGCGGCTTCTTCACCGGCTATTACGAGCCGGAACTCGACGGGGCGCGCATCCCCGGCAACGGCTTCGACGTGCCCGTCTATGGCCGGCCCGACGACCTCGTGATGTCCGGGACCGGCCCCGCGCCCAATTCCGGCGGCGCGCTGCGGCGCGACGGCGACCGCATGGTGCCCTATTTCGACCGGGCCGCCATCGAGGACGGGGCGCTGGCCGGGCGCGGGCTCGAACTCGTCTGGCTGAGGGACCCGGTCGACCTCTTCTTCATGCAGATCCAGGGGTCGGGCCGCATCCGCCTGCCGGATGGGCACGTGCTGCGGCTCAATTACGACGGCTATAACGGCCATCCCTACCTGCCGGTGGGACGCCTCCTCATCCAGCGCGGGCTGGTGCCGCGCGAGGAGATGTCCATGGCGCGCATCCGCGCCTTCATGGCGGCCGATCCCGAGGCCGGCCGCGCGCTGCGGCGGGAGAACCGCTCCTATGTGTTCTTCAAGGCCCTCGACCTCGGCGCGGAGGCCGGCGCCATGGGCGCGCAGGGCGTGCCGCTCACGGCGGGGCGCTCCATGGCGGTGGATCGCAGGCTCCATACCTATGGCAGCCCGGTGTTCGTGGAGGCGGACCTGCCGCTGGCCGCGCCCGGCAGCAGCGATGCGTTCCGCCGGCTCATGATCGCGCAGGATACCGGCTCGGCCATCGTCGGGCCGGCGCGGGCGGACCTTTATTTCGGCAGCGGCCCGGTGGCGGAAGAGGTGGCCGGGCGCATCCGCCATCCCGGCCGCTTCACCCTGCTCGTGCCCCGCCTCGCCCCGGTGATCCCTGCCGGGCGTTCGCCGTGATCGGCCCCATGAGCGCCACCCCATGAGCGCCACCCGATGAGCGCCACCCGATGAGCAGGCGGGGACGCCGGCGGCTTCTCAGCGCCGAGGAGCGGGCGCTGTGGACCCATGTGGTGCGCTCGGTGAAACCGCTGAAGCCGCAGGCCGAGCCGGAGGCCCCGGCGGTGCCCGAGGTGCCGCCCCTTCCGGTGCCGGAGCCACCCGCGCCTCCCGCCGCGCCCCCGGCGAAGCGCGTGCCGCCGAAGGCGCCGGCACCGCCGCCCCTCGCCGGGCTGGAGCCGAAGGCGCGCCGGCGCCTGTCGCGCGGGGCGGAGGTGGATGCGCGGCTCGACCTGCACGGCCTCACCCAGGCGGCGGCGCATCGCCGGCTGCGGCTTTTTCTGCTGGAGGCGCAGGCGGACGGGCATTCGGTGGTGCTGGTGATCACCGGCAAGGGCGATCCCGAGCGCCTCACCGGCCACGGCCCTGCCTTCGGCGAGGGGCGCGGCGTGCTGAAACGGGCGGTGCCGCTCTGGCTGGCGGAACCGGACCTGCGGGCGGTGGTGGTGGGCTTCGAGCCGGCCGGACGCCGCCACGGCGGCGAGGGCGCGCTTTATGTGCGCATCCGCAGGGGGCGCGGGTAGCGCCGGAACGTTCTCCAGAACCGGGACAGGGCTTCAATCGCCGAGGCAGGCGCTCGCGGGCATCTCGTAGGTGCGGCCCGCGCCCAGCAGATGGGCGGTGAAGCGGTGCGGCGGGAACAGGCTGGCGATGGCCGGGTGGCGCACGCTCAGGCCGCCCGCATAGGCACCGAAGGCCGGCAGCACCATGCGGCTGCCATCGGTGACGAAGCAGCGCCGCCGCACGCCGCGTCCGCGCACGGCGACGCGGGCGGCGGGATGCAGGTGCCCGCACACCTCCCCGGCGCCGCACCTTCCGCCGGCTCATGCCGGAACAGCAGCGGCCCGATGGCGAGGGCCTCCGCGCCCTCGCCGCCCAGGTCGTTGGGGGCGGGGTCGTGGTTGCCGGCGATCCACACGAAGCTGCGTCCTGCCTGGAGGCGGCGGATCTCGTCGCGCACCGGATCCGCCATGCGCTCACCGGCCCAGCGGTCGTGCAGGCTGTCGCCCAGCGCGACGATGAGGCGCGGCCGGTGGAGCGCCACGGCGGCGGCGAGACGCCGCAGGGTGTCGAGGGTGTCGTAGGGCGGCAGCATCTGGCCGCGCCGGGCGAAGGCGGAGCCTTTCTCCAGATGCAGGTCCGCCACCACCATCAGCCCCTCGTCCGGCCACAGCAGGGCGCCGGACGGGTCGAGCCGCAGCTCCGCGCCGGCGAGGACGACGGCGGCAAGGGCCGGGGGAGCTGATTCGCTGCGGGCAAGCATGGGGGCGGATTGTGCTGAAAGGGAGTGGCGGGGCAAGCGGGGCCGTGGCGATGGGCCGGCCTCACGGGCGGGGTCTCACGGGCGGGATCTCACGGGCCGGCCGGCCACACGCCGGCCTCCACCAGCATGTCGGTGACATCTTCGGGCCAGACCTGCTCGGTCGCCCGCGCCAGATCGGCCGGCGACCACCAGCCGTGCGCCGCCACCACCGCGCGCTCCTCATCGGTCCAGCCCGACGAGGAGATCTCCAGCGTCGGGACCCGGACCAGGAAATAGCGCTCGTCCGCCTCCACCAGCCCGCCGTCCGGCATGGTGAAGGTGACGCGTCGCCGGGCCACCTGCGGGCCGGGGTCGGCGAGCTGCAGGCCGGTCTCCTCGAGCAGTTCCCGGCAGGCGGCCTGCTCGAAGCTCTCGCCCGCGTCGAGGCCGCCGCCCGGGGGCGCCCAGAAGACGGAGCCCGCCAGCGCGCCGGTCCGGTGCTCGAACCGGAACAGCAGCAGGCGGCTTTCGGCATTCACCACCAGGAGGCGGGACGAGGGGCGCTGCTTCATGGGGCCGGACGCTGGTTCAAAAGAAGCTCTGCGGGTCCACGTCGATGGCCACCCGGATGTTGCCGGTGACCTTCGGCGCCACCGCCCGCCAGTCCCGCAGGTAGCGCGACAGGTCGAAGGCGCGGGGGAGCGCACCAGGAGGCGCCAGCGGTGGCGGCCGCGCAGCACCGCGAGCGGCGCTTCCGCCGGCCCGAGGATCCGCACCTCCGGCACCAGGGGCGCCGACGCGGCGAGGCGGCGGGCATGGGCTTCCGCCGCATGGCCCTCGCTGGCCGAGATGACGAGGCTCGCCATGCGGCCGAAGGGCGGCAGCCGGGCCTCCTCGCGGGCGGCGATCTCGGTGTCGTAGAAGGCGTCCCGGTCGCCGGTCACCAGCGCCCGCATCACCGGATGCTCCGGCATGTGGGTCTGGATGAAGCCGCGCCCCTCCGCCTTGCCGCGCCCGGCGCGCCCGGCCACCTGGTGCACCAGCTGGAAGGTGCGCTCGGCGGCGCGCGGGTCGCCATGGCCGAGGCCCACGTCGGCATCCACCACGCCCACGAGGGCGAGGCCGGGGAAGTTGTGGCCCTTGGCCACCAGCTGGGTGCCGACCACCACGTCCACCTCGCCCTTGGCCACCGCATCCAGTTCCGCGCGCATGCGCTCGACCCCGCCCAGCAGGTCGGAGGACAGGACCAGGGAGCGGGCGGCGGGGAAGAGGGCCTGCACCTCCTCCTGCAGGCGCTCCACGCCCGGCCCCACGGGAACAAGGCTGTCCTTGGCGTGGCAGGCCGGGCATTCCTCCGGCACCGGTGCCTGGTAGCCGCAATGGTGGCAGGTGAGGCGGCGGCGGAAGCGGTGCTCCACCAGCCAGGCGGTGCAGGAGGGGCAGCGCATGCGGTGCCCGCAGGAATGGCAGAGCGTCAGCGGGGCATAGCCGCGCCGGTTGAGGAACAACAGCGCCTGCCCGCCCGCCGCCAGCGTGTCGTTGATCTCACCTTCCAGGCGCGGCGCGATCCAGCGGCCCCTGGGCGGGCCTTCCCGGCGCAGGTCGATGGGAGAGAGGCCGGGCACCTTCGCCCCGCCGAACCGCACCGGCAGCGCGAGGCGCTGGTAGCGGCCGCGCCGGGCGTTCACCTCGGTCTCGATGGAGGGGGTGGCGGAGGCCAGCACGATGGGGGCGCCGGCAAGGCGCGCCCGCACCACCGCCATGTCGCGGGCGTGATAGGCGACGCCGTCATCCTGCTTGTAGGCGGGGTCGTGCTCCTCGTCGACGATGATCAGGCCGAGGTCGCGGAACGGCAGGAACAGGGCCGAGCGGGCGCCGGCCACCACCTTCACCTGTCCCGAGGCCACCTCGTTGAGGATGCGGGCGCGGCGGCGGGTGGAGACGCCGGAATGCCATTCGGCCGGCTTCACCCCGAAGCGGGTGGTGAAGCGGTCGAGGAAGGCCTGGGTGAGGGCGATTTCCGGCAGCAGGATCAGCGCCTGCCGCCCGGCCCGGATCGCCTCGCTGACCGCCTCGAAATAGGCTTCGGTCTTGCCGGAGCCGGTGACGCCGTCCAGCAGGAACACGCCGAAGCCGCGCGCCTTCACCGCCGCGCTCATGACCTGCGCCGCCGCGTCCTGGGCCTCGGACAGGGCCGGGACCGCGAAGTCCGGGTCCGGGGGATAGGCGGCGGGCTCGGGGGGCAGCACCACCGTCTCCAGCGTGCCGTCGTCCACCAGCCCGTCCACCACCGAGGGGGAGACGCCGGCCTCTCGCGCCGCCTCGGTCTTGCCGCGCACGAAGCCGTCCGCCAGCAGCTCCATGAGGCGCGCGCGGGCGGCGGTCATGCGCTGCGGGCTGGTGCCGACGAGGCGCACCCCCACCCGCTCGCGCGCCGTGCCCGGGCTCTCCCCGTGGCGCAGCGCCATGCGCAGCACCATGCCGCGCGGGGCCAGGGTGTAGTCGGCCATCCAGTCGACGAGCTTGATCAGGTCCGGCGGCAGCGGCACGTAGTCGAGCTTCGCCTTCACCGCCTTGAGCTTCTTTGCCTCCACCGGCGGCGCCGTGCCGGCGCGTGGCCAGACGCAGCCGATGATGCCGCGCGCGCCCAGGGGCACGTGCACGAGATCGCCGGGGGCGAGGATCATGCCCTCCGGGAGGAGGTAGGAATAGGGGGTGTCGAGGCCGAGGGGGAGCAGGACGTCGACGGTGCGCGGGCTCATGTTCCTCTTTTGGTCCGGCCGGCGCAAAAGGTCAAAGCCGGAAAGGCGGGACCTGTTTGCGCCCGGTCCGGCCGGCGGCTAGCGTGGGCGGTGCGCCGCGCCCCATGGAGCCTCACATGGTTTCTTCCCCGACCGAGGTTGACGGCGCCGGGCCGTCGCGAGGCCGCGGGCTCGCGCGCCGCGACCTCCTGAAGACGGGCGCCCTCATCGCCGCGGCGCCGGCCTTCGGCGGCGAGGCGCGGGCGGACGGGCCGATCCGCAAGGTCGCGCTCGAAGAACACTTCACCACCCCGGAGCTGGCGCGGCGCGACGTGGCCCGGCCCACCCGCAGCGACGCGCTGTTCGCCGACATCGAGCGCCGGCTCGCGGACTTCGGGGGCTGCGGCTGGAGACCATGGACAAGGCCGGGATCGACCTGTGCGTGCTGTCCGTCACCACCCCGGGCGTCCAGGCGGAGAAGGACACCGCCACCGCCATCCGTCTTGCCCGGCAGGCCAACGATGTCCTCGCCGGAGAGGTGCGCAAGCAGCCGAAGCGCTATGCCGGCTTCGCCCACCTGCCCATGCAGGATCCCGCCGTCGCGGCGGACGAGCTGGAGCGCTGCGTCAAGCAGCTCGGCTTCAAGGGCGCCCTCATCAACGGGCAGACCGGCGGCCATTATCTGGATGCCGACAGGTTCCTGCCGTTCTGGGAGCGGGCGGCCGACCTCGATGTGCCGATCTACCTCCACCCGGGCGAAATGGCGGACCAGCCCGCCATGTTCGCCGGCCGGCCGGAGCTCAACGGCGCGGTGTGGGCCTGGACCGCCGACACCGCGAGCCACGCCTTGCGGCTGGTCTTCGCCGGCACCTTCAAGCGCTTTCCCAAGGCGCGGGTGATCCTCGGCCACATGGGCGAGACGCTGCCCTATCTCCTGTGGCGGTTCGACAGCCGCTGGGCGTGCTGGCTCGGCGAGACGCTGCCGCCGGACCAGTTGCCCTCGGCGATCATCAGGCGGCATTTCGCCGTCACCACCTCGGGGGTCTGCGATCCGGGCGCGCTCGCCGCCGCGATCGGCGCGATGGGGGAGGACAACGTGATGTTCTCCGTGGACTATCCCTATGAGGACACGCCCACCGCCGCCGCCTTCATCGAGACCGCGCCGCTCCCGCCGGGGGTGCGCGAAAAGGTCTGCCACGGCAACGCCGAGCGGATCCTGAAGCTGTAGCGCTGACCCGGCCGGCGCGGCCGCCCTTGCGTTTGTGCGGCCTCCCGTCTACCTCAAAGCCATGAAATTCCTCGATCAGGCCAAGGTCTATGTGCGCTCCGGCGATGGCGGGGCAGGGTGCGTCTCGTTCCGGCGCGAGAAGTTCATCGAGTTCGGCGGTCCCGACGGCGGCGACGGCGGGCGCGGCGGCGACGTGTGGATCGAATGCGTGGACGGGCTGAACACGCTCATCGACTACCGCTACCAGCAGCATTTCAAGGCCAAGAAGGGCGACCACGGCAAGGGCGCCAACCGCACCGGCGCCCGCGGCGCCGACGTGGTGCTGAAGGTGCCGGCCGGGACCCAGATCCTCGACGAGGCGGAGGAGACCGTCCTTGCCGACCTCACCGAGGTGGGCCAGCGCATCCGGCTGCTGGAAGGCGGTAACGGCGGCTTCGGCAACGCCCAGTTCAAGACCTCCACCAACCAGGCGCCGCGCCGCGCCAATCCGGGCCTTGAAGGCCAGGAGCGCTGGATCTGGCTGCGCCTGAAGCTGATCGCCGACGCCGGCCTCGTGGGCCTGCCCAATGCCGGCAAGTCCACGTTTCTGGCCGCCACCACGGCGGCCAAGCCCAAGATCGCCGACTATCCCTTCACCACGCTGCATCCCGGCCTCGGCGTGGTGCGGGTGGACGGGCGCGAGTTCGTGCTGGCCGACATTCCCGGCCTCATCGAGGGCGCGCACGAGGGGGTGGGCATCGGCGACCGCTTCCTCGGCCATGTGGAGCGCTGCCGAGCGCTGCTGCACCTGGTGGACGGAACCAGCGAGCATGCCGGCAAGGCCTACAAGACCGTGCGGGCGGAGCTTGCCGCCTATGGCAACGGCCTCGACGAGAAGCCGGAGATCGTGGCCCTCTCCAAGGTCGACGCGCTCTCCCCCGAGCTGCTCAAGCAGCAGAAGGAGCGGCTGAAGCGCGCCGCGAAGAAGACGCCGCTGCTGCTCTCCGCCCAGTCGGGCCAGGGGGTGCAGGAGGCGTTGCGGGCGCTGCTCGCCGTGGTGGTGGAGGCGCGCGGCGTGGAGAAGGAAGAGGCCGCTCCGCGGGAGGGATGGCGCCCCTGAAGGCCTAGCGCGGATCGACATTCAGATCGACCGGCGTCCGGTGGCATTCTCTCCGAAGATGCATGAGATCGCGTGCCTTGCCTTCGACCGCTTCGGCAAGGGGCGGCGTCCGGCGGGCTTGAACTTTGGCGACTGCATGGCCTATGCCGTCGCCAAGGCGCATGACGCGCCGCTCCTCTTCAAGGGGGATGACTTTTCCCGCACCGACGGGCGCGTCCTGCCTGTCTGAGTGCCTTCCGGTTGCAAAGACGTCCATGGCCTCGCAGGTTTCCGGGCAGACGCCCGCCTTCTCCGATTTCCGCCGCATCGTCGTCAAGGTGGGCTCGGCGCTCCTCGTGGATCGGGAGCATGGGCGGGTGCGGCTCGCCTGGCTGACCTCGCTGGTGGAGGACATCGCCGCCCTGCATGCCACCGGCTGCGAGGTGATGGTGGTGTCCTCCGGCGCCATCGCCCTCGGGCGCACCGTGCTCGGCCTGCCGCCGGGCGCCCTGAAGCTGGAGGACAGCCAGGCCGCCGCCGCCGTGGGGCAGATCGCCCTGTCGCGCACCTGGGCGCAGACCCTGAACCATTACGGCATCACCGCCGGCCAGGTGCTGCTGACCCTGGGCGACACCGAGGAGCGCCGGCGCTACCTCAACGCCCGCTCCACCCTGGCGCGGCTGATGGAGCTGAGGGCCGTGCCGATCATCAACGAGAACGACACGGTCGCCACCACCGAGATCCGCTACGGCGACAACGACCGCCTCGCCGCCCGCGTCGCCACCATGGCGAGCGCCGATCTCCTGGTGCTGCTCTCCGACATCGACGGGCTCTACACCGCCCCGCCGGCCCTTGATCCCTCGGCCACCCTGATCCCGGTGGTGGCGCGCATCGGCGCCGAGATCGAGGCCATCGCCGGCGACGCGGGCTCCGAGCTGTCGCGCGGCGGCATGCGCACCAAGATCGAGGCGGGCAAGATCGCCACCTCCGCCGGCACCCACATGGTGATCGCCTCCGGGCACGTGAAGAACCCGCTCAAGCGCATCATGGACGGCGGACGCTGCACCTGGTTCCTCACCTCGGCGAACCCGGTGCGCGCGCGCAAGAGCTGGATCGCCGGGGCGCTGGAGCCGCGCGGCACGCTGCATCTGGACGAGGGTGCCGTGGCGGCGCTGCGCCGGGGCGCCAGCCTCCTGCCGGCCGGGGTGAAGCGCATCGAGGGCGTGTTCGACCGCGGCGACGCGGTGGTGCTGCGCGGGCCGGACGGGGCCGAGGTGGGGCGCGGGCTGGTGGCCTACGATTCCACCCACGCCGCCCGCATCATGGGCCGCTCCACCTCCGAGATCGAAACCCTGCTCGGGGTGAAGGGCCGCTCGGAGATGGTGCACCGGGACGACATGGCGCTCGGGGTGGAGTAGTCATTATTCCGCAATCACTTACCGTTAGGTAATGCCTGGATTTGACTCGACAGGTTGCGCGCCCTCGCATACCGGTTGTGCCTGCGACGGTTGAAGGGGCGGGCCGGCGCCCACGCTGCGCGTCGCTCCGGGTCGGGCGAGGCGGGCATGAGCGACGAAGACGTGAGCGAGGCGGGCAGAAGCGAACGCGTGAAGCTGCCGGTGGTATCGACGGCGACGCTTTCGCTCCAATGGGGCCTGGTGGTTGCCCGCAGGCACTGGCTGATGGTCATTGCCTACGCTGTCGTTCCGTTTGCCTTCATCCTGATCTTTCAGCATTTCTTTCCCCTGCGACTGGGAAGCAGGGTCGATCCGTGGCCGATCCTGGTGCTTTTCGCGGCCGTCCCGGCCTACAGCGTGTCGCTCGTGGTGCTTGCCCTCGTCACCCATAACGAGGTGCTGCGGGGATCCGCCGGCCTTGACGGGGCGACGCTGGGGCGCGGTGGGAGCCGGGCGTTCGGCTATGTTTTCGACGTCCTCTTGCTGATGCTTGCCGGCATTGCCAGCCTCGCCGCCCTCGCCGGAGTGCATGCGGTCCTGGGCCGGTGGACGGGCACAGGCCCGGGCCCTTCCGGCGTCGTGGTGTTTGCCTTCTTCGCCTGGTGGGTGCTGGCGGTTCTGGCGATCCAGCGCCTGTTGCTGCGGCTGCCGTCGCGGGCTCTGGGTCGTACCCTGTCCTGGCGAAAGGTCTGGCGCCTCGGTCGGGGCAACACCTGGCGGATGCTGGGATGCATGTTCCTCATCACCGCCGTGATCGGGATGGGAATCGGCGCCCTCATGATGCCGCTGCAGATGAGCTTCCTGCCGTATCTCCTGCCGGTCCCGCCCCTGGCCGGCGATGAGGCCATCTCCCTCACCCCGTTCGCCAATCCCGACACGCCGTTCGCCCTGGTCGCGGCGGCGGCGCTCGTCATGGGTCTCAGCTATCCGGTGAACACCGTTTTCATCTGCGCCTTCCTGTCCCTGTCCTACCTGCACCTGCGCGACGGCACGCCCGGCACCTAGGGCATTTCCCCGTTTCCCGGCATCGGTCACCTGCTCCGGATCCTTGAACCGGGCGCCCCGCCTGAGCGCCCGCTCGCCCTCTCAGGGCGCCAGCCGCGCGTGCGCGCCGTCGGCGAGGCCCACTTCCACGGCGGGCTTTCCGTTCATCGTGAACAGGCCGAAATCGGTCACCGCCGCCGTGGGCAGGGGCGGGGAAGAGATCTCGTGCACCCCGCCCCTGAACGACAGGAAACGCAGGCGCCTGCGGTCGAAGCTGGGGATGGCGAGGTCGGCCACCCCGTCGCCGTCGAGGTCGGCGATGCGCGGCGCGAGGTCCTCGAACATCTCGCCGCCGGGCAGGCTGAAGTCCAGCACCCGCCCGTCGTGCATGCGCACCACGAGCCGCGATGCCTCCGCCGGCGCCCCGGGAACCACGTGCCCGGTGCGGTCGGCGGGGCCGGCGAGGGTTGCCTCGGCGATGGTGCCGCCGCCGGTCGCCGCCCGCGCCCGCGCCTGCGGAATGTCGGCATCGCCGGCGGCAACCGGGCCCGGCAGGACGAGAAGGCCCAGAAGACCCAGAAGAAGCGCGGTGCGCATGGGCGGTCGGTTCCCGAAGACGGCGATGGCCTATCCTTGCCACCCTTTGCGCCGGCTTGTCCTGACAAGTCCGAGAGGTGACGGTGCATGAGGCCGGCGGCACGGATCTGTCGCAATCCCCTTGCATCGTGCTAGGGAAAGCCTCCCGCCTGGGTTTCCGGGCGGATCCGTCCTTTCTGCCAGCGAGACCCCCCATGGCCACCGCCTCCGCCGCCCGAACCGATGTTTCCGCCGCCGCGGACCGGTCCGTGCCGCCGGCCGGCGCCGGGGCGGCGCTTGATGCCTACATGTTGGACATGGGCCGGCGCGCCCGCGCCGCCGCGCGCACGCTTGCCCTGGCGGAGCCCGAGGTGAAGACGCAGGCGCTTCTTGCCGCCGCCGCCGCCATCCGCGCCGCCGCCGCCGAGATCCTCGCCGCCAATGCGGGCGACGTGGCCAAGGCGAAGGTGGACGGCATGACCGGCTCCTTCCTCGATCGCCTCACCCTCACGCCCGCCCGCATCGAGGCCATGGCCGAGGGGGTCGAGGCGGTGGCCGCCCTGCCCGATCCCGTGGGCAAGGTGACCGAGCGCTGGACCCGGCCCAACGGCATGGTCATCGAGCGCGTGCGCACGCCGCTGGGCGTCATCGGCGTCATCTATGAAAGCCGGCCCAACGTGACGGCGGACGCCGCCGCGCTCTGCCTGCGCGCCGGCAATGCGGTGATCCTGCGCGGCGGCTCCGATGGCCTCGCCACATCCGGCGCCATCCACCGGGCCTTCGTCACCGGGCTGGCGGCGGCGGGCCTGCCGCAGGATGCGGTGCAGTTCGTCGCCGTGGCCGACCGCGCCGCCGTGGGCCACATGCTGGCGGGCCTCGACGGAAATGTGGACGTGATCGTGCCGCGCGGCGGCAAGAGCCTCGTCGCCCGGGTGCAGAGCGACGCGCGGGTGCCGGTCTTCGCCCATCTCGACGGCATCAACCACGTCTATGTGGACAAGGCCGCCGACCTCGACATGGCCAAGTCCGTGGTGCTGAACGCCAAGATGCGCCGCACTGGCGTGTGTGGGGCGGCGGAGACGCTGCTGGTGGACCGGGCCGTCGCCGGCACCTACCTGGAGCCCCTCGTGGAGATGCTCATCGCCGCCGGCTGCGAGGTGCGGGGCGATGCCGCCGTGCAGGCGGTGGACGCGCGGGTGAGGCCGGCCAGCGATGCCGACTGGGACACCGAGTATCTCGACGCCATCATCGCCGCCAAGGTGGTGGACGGGCTCGCCGACGCCATCGCCCATATCGAGGCGCACGGCTCCCACCATACCGATTCCATCGTCACCCAGGACGATGCGGCGGCGCAGCGCTTCCTGGCGGAGGTGGATTCCGCCATCGTGCTGCACAATGCCTCCACCCAGTTCGCCGACGGCGGCGAGTTCGGCTTCGGCGCGGAGATCGGCATCGCCACCGGCCGCATGCACGCGCGCGGCCCGGTGGGGGCGGAGCAGCTCACCTCCTTCAAGTACCGCATCCACGGTTCCGGGCAGACGCGCCCGTGAGTTCTGCCGCCGCGCGGGATGGGACGGTCGCGGACCCGGCGCGGGCCGGCGGGGTCAGCCCGCGCGCGGCCCGCCACCTGCCGTGGGTGACTCCGGGCCTGCGTGTCGGCCTGTTCGGCGGCAGCTTCAACCCGGCCCACGGCGCCCATCGCGCCGCGAGCCTTCTCGCCATGCGCCGGCTCGGTCTCGACCGGGTGTGGTGGCTGGTGACGCCGGGCAATCCGCTGAAGGACAACCGGGCCTTGCCGCCCCTGGAGGAGCGCGTGGCGGTGGCGCGGGCGGTGGCACGCCATCCGCGCATCGACGTCACCGGCTTCGAGGCCACGCTCGGCGTGCGCTACAGCTACGACACAATGGCCTATCTCGTCCGCCGCCTGCCCACGGTGCGCTTCGTGTGGATCATGGGCGCGGACAACCTCGCCCGTTTCGACCGCTGGCAGCGCTGGCGCGCCATCGCCGACCTCATGCCCATCGCGGTGGTGGACCGCATGGGCAACAGCCTCGCCGCGACGGCCTCGGTGGCGGCGCGGGCGCTGGCGCCCTACCGCATCGACGAGAGCGACGCCAAGGTGCTCGCGGACCTCGATCCGCCGGCCTGGGTGTTCCTGCACGGGCTGAAATCCCCCATGTCTTCAACGGGAATCCGCGCCGCGCGAGGGGTGGCGTCCGGGGGCCTGGGGCGGGGGCTGCGCCAAACTTCTTGAAAATTCGTTGATTTACCTGCATTCTATGGGGGTGCGACGGTTTGGACCGTCGCCTTCATCAAGAGGATCTGGACCCCTGTCCACAACGGCTCTTCTGGCGGCCGCTGACATTTCGGCACCCGCCACGGTCTCCGAGGCGTATCCCGACGCTGCGGAGATTCTCGCCCTCGTCACAGCTCGGCTGGACGACGACAAGTCCGAGGACATCGTCTCCATCGACCTGCGCGGGAAGACCTCCATCGCCGATTACATGGTGATTGCCTCCGGCCGCTCGCAGCGGCATGTGGGCGCCATCGCCGAGCACCTCATCGAGGCGCTCAAGGCGGCGGGGATCAAGCACGTGCGCGTCGAGGGCCAGCCGGCCTGCGACTGGGTGCTCATCGATGCGAACGACGTGATCGTGCACGTCTTTCAGCCCGAGGTCCGCAGCTTCTACAACATCGAGAAGATGTGGTCCGGAACCCGCGCCTGACGCGCGCCGCCCGAGCACTGTCGCGCTTCCACGAAGCGGGAGGGTGCGTCGGGGCATGATTGATCGCGTCGTGACGGATCGCGTCGTCCCGGCGCGGACCGGGATCCCTTTCGCTTGAAAACGCCCTAGACGCCGTGCGCCTCGTCCTCGCCTGTGTCGGCCGGCTGAAAGCCGGGGCCGAGCGCGACCTCGTCACGCGCTACCTGGAGCGCATCCGCCCCGCCGGACGGCCCCTCGGCCTCGGCGCCTGCGACATGGTCGAGATCCCCGAATCCGCCGCCCGCCGCCCCGAGGACCGCATAGCGGAGGAGGGGGCGGCGCTGCTCGCCGCCTTGCCGCCAGGGGCGGGGCTGATGGTGCTTGATCCCCGCGGGCGGAACCTGTCGAGCGAGGATTTCGCCGCGCGCGTGGCGGCGCAGCGGGACGGCGGCCTTGCCGCCCTCGCCTTCGTCATCGGCGGCGCCGACGGGCTCGCCCCGGCGGTGCGGGAGAAGGCGAGCGTGCTCATCGCCTACGGGACCGCCACCTTTCCCCATCAATTGGTGCGGGTGATGCTGGCCGAGCAGATCTACCGCGCCGTGACCATCCTGTCCGGGCACCCCTATCACCGGGCCTGAGGGGCGCGCGCGAACCGGTGGCCGGGCCGCCGCGCTCGATCCGAGGCGCCGCCTTTGTTGACATCGCGCCCGCCGCCCCTTATCACGCCGGCTCTATCCAGCACCTAGAGTGTCGATGGGCCGCGCGGTAAGCGCGCCGCGGTCGGCCGAAGCGAGTTTGTCATGAAGATCCGCAATTCCCTGAAGTCGCTGCTCGGGCGCCACCGCGACAACCGCCTGGTTCGCCGCAAGGGCCGCGTCTACATCATCAACAAGACCCAGAAGCGCTACAAGGCCCGCCAGGGCTGATGCAGCCGGGTGCGGATGGCGTTTCCGCGCCGCACGGGCGCCCCGTTCGGGGCGCCGGGCCGGGGTCTTCTCCCCGATGTGATCTGCCGGGCCGCCCGCTTGCGCGCGGGTGAGTTGACGCGGCCGGCGCTTGGTCGGACACTCCTGCCATGAGCGCCGAGGACACGCCGCCCCATCACCTATTCCCCGCCGCCGCCGCGCGCCGGAGCGGCCGTCGCCGTGGTTGGCGCACGGCGCTGCTCGGCCTTCCGCTGCTGCTTGCGGCGGAGGCTGCCATGGCGCAGGCGCCGCGTGGCGACAGGGTGCCGTCTGCCCCGCAGCAGGCCGCGCCCGGGGCACCGTCCGAGGCGGCTCGTCCTCGCCTGCCCAAGGACAAGCGCACCCAGCTCGAAGGCCTGTTCGCCGCGCTGAAGGTTGCTCCCGACGATCGCAGCTCCAAGATGATCGCCGACCGGCTCGAACAGATCTTCACCGATTCCGGCAGCCCCACCGCCGATATGCTGATGATCCGCGCCAACGCCGCCGCCGAGGCCAAGCAGTTCGATCTCGCCCTCCAGCTGCTCGACCAGGTGATCGTGCTTGAGCCCGATTATATCGGGGCGCTGAGCAAGCGGGCGACCATCCTCTACATGCGCGACGACTACAGCGCGGCCATTCTCGATATCCGCGAGGTGCTGGCGCGCGAGCCGCGCCATTTCGCCATGCTCTACGGCCTTGCGCTGATCTTCCGCGAGCTCGACGACGACCAGCACGCGCTGCAGGCGGTGCGCCGGGCGCTGGCGGTCAATCCGCGCCTCGACGGGGCGGCCGAGCTTGAGCGGCAGCTCACGGTGAAGGTGGAAGGCCGGCCCCTCTGACGGGCGCCTGTCCGGCGACGCCTTGGGGGATGATCCCGGCCGAAGATCTGGCCGAAGATCTCAACGAGAATTTCAGGGCCCTCCGTGTCAGGGCCCTCCGTGTCAGGGCCGGCGCGCGGGCACGGCGGGCGGTTGCGGTGCCGTGGCCTGGGCCGGCTTGCGGGCGGGTTCGGTGAGCTGGACCGTCCAGGACTTCTGCTCCTGGGTGTCCACCTCGAAGAAACCGGTGCGGTCGTAGCCGCTCACCAGGCAGTCCTGGTTGCCGCGGATGGTGAATTCCTTTTCCCGCGTGCACATGTAGGCCTTGCCGGTCCACTCCCCGCCCTGGTCGTAGTCCACGGCGTAGAGGTAGAAGAAGCGGGCCGAGAGGTCGCCGCGCACCAGCGTCTCGCAGGTGTTCGCGGCCACGTTCCACCAGCCTTCCGTGGTCCAGCCGCTGCCGTCATTGTAGCCCATGGCGATGCCGACGCGGCTCTGCGTGCGGTTGCACAGGCGCAGCTCAGCGGAGGCCGTGGCGGGCAGGGCGACGCAGCCGACCGCGCAGGCCACGGCCACGGCCAGCGCGCGCCAAAGGCTGGCCCGGCGCGCGGTCGCGCGGTGCAGGGACGTCGTCGCGATCATGCCGTCGAAGCAGAAGGACATGGTAGGAGCGTGTGTGCCTTTCCGATCCCGTCCCGTCAATGCCGGCCGGGGTCGCGTTGTGTGAGGGGCGATCCGGGCGCTATCGAGGCGGCCGGGTCTCTGGGTGGCGGGCTTTGGGTGGCGGGCTTTGGGCGGCGCGGGCGGGCGACCACCAGCCCGGCCACGATCAGCGCGCCGCCCAGCATCTGCAGGGGCGACAGGGGTTCGCCGAGCAGCAGCGCGCCGAGGGCCGCCGCCGACACCACCTCCAGGAAGAAGACCAGTGCGCCGAAGGCCGGCGGCACCGCGGCGAGCCCCACCGCCAGCAATCCCTGTCCGCCCACCTGCGAGACCAGGGCGAGCGCGAGGAGTGAGGCCATGCCGGCGGCGCTCGCCGGCCACAGGGTCGGCTCCAGCGCCAAGGCGACGGCCAGGAGGATGGCGGCGGTGACGGCGGTGGAGACCAGCGATACCGCCGCCGCGCCCCGCACCCGCCGCGCCCGGCCGATGGCCAGGAAATAGCCGGCGAAGAAAACGGCGGTGGCGAGGCCCGCGGCATCGCCCGGCAGGTGGCCCGGATCGAAGTGCCAGCTCTGGCCCACCAGCGCCGCCGCACCCAGGAGGCACAGCAGCAGCCCGGCCCAGCCGGAGTGTGACACCCTCTGGCGCAGCACTAGCACGGCGAAGGCGGTGACCCAGACCGGAGACGTGGTGGCGAGGGCGGTGGCGTTGGCCACGCTCGTGCCCAGGATGGCGAGGTGCCAGAAGAATAGGTCGCCGGCGAAGAAGGTCCCGGCGAGGGACGAGGCGCGATCCACGCGAAAGGCGCTGCGCCCCTCGGCGAGGGCGGTCCATGCGGCGAGCACGGGCAAGGCCAGCGCCACGCGCCAGAAGGCACTGGCGAAAGGGCCGACATCCGCCTGCCGCACGAACAGCACCGAGGCGCCCATGGCGAAGGCGCCGAGCGCAAGCGTGGCGATGCCGAAGGCGAGCCGGTAGGGGGCGGGCGTCACGATCGGTGTCACCGGCAGGGGCGGTACGGGGTGGGGAAGGGGTAGCGGGACCGGGTTGCGCAGCGATGCCTGTGCGCCGTTGCGTGGAAAACGGGGACGCGTCCTTGACGGGGCGCCTGCGGGGCGCCTCTATCGACGCCCGACCGGGAGCCGGGCGGATGCGGCGGCGTGCAGGCGCGTCGCGGCAGGCGGACGGCTCCCACCGATGTTTCGCGCGTCCCGCGGCCGGCTTCGCCCGTGCCCGCCCGCGCCCCGTACGAGGAGAGAGGCCAGGTGGCGGAAGACGTGTCAGATGCCCCCGCGGGCTTTGCCAAGGAGCAGCTCAAGTCCTTCATCGAGCGCATCGAGCGCCTTGAGGAGGAGAAAAAGGCCATCGCCGACGACATCAAGGACGTGTTCGCCGAGGCGAAGGCCAACGGCTTCGATGTGAAGGCGCTGCGCGCCATCCTGAAGATCCGCAAGGAAGACGTGGACGAGCGCAAGGAGCACGAGGCCATCGTGGATCTCTATCTCCAGGCGCTGGGCATCTTCGTCTAGAGCGTCTTCGAGTGGAGAAGGCGCGTTAAATCAATGACATGTAGCATTTTTCCGGTTCGGTGAATCGCAAAAATGCTCCCGTCCCCGTCCGGCCGATGCCGGGCGGCGGCGGTCTCACATGCGCTGGGTGATCGCCACGCCGCGCAGGCCGCCCCCGCGCAGGTCGGGCCACACGTCGCCCGGCGTCGGCTGCATGGAGAAGGTCATGGCGTAGACCGCAGGGGTCACGTCGTGGGGCGGTTCCATCAGCTCGGCGAGGCTGCGCACCTCGGGGCTGCGCAAATAGGACTGGGACGAGACGCTGGTCGACAGGAACATGCGTCCGGCCGCGAGCTCCGTGCCGCCGCGGGCGCCCCGCGGCCGGCCGGCCGGGGCCGGTTCCTCGGCCGCCTGGGCCATGAGGCCGCCGGCGAGGAACCGGGCGTTGCCGAGAAGATCCCCCATGTTGTCGCCGGCGACGCGCGCCGCGGCATAGCTGAGCGCCGGCGTGTCGGCGCCGGCTCCGCGCGCCTGCGTCCCCCGGGTGATGACCGGCGGCAGCGGTGCCATGGCCGAGGCGAGGCTGGCGACGCGCGCATTGCGCTCCTGCTCGGCCTCGGCCGGACGGCGCTGCGGGAAGGGGACGGGAACGCCGGAGCTGGCCTGGCTCGCCAGCATCGCGCCGGCCGCGATTTCCGCCGGCCGCGACGGGGGCAGCGGCGCCAGGGCGGCGAGCTGGGTCCTCGGGGCGCCCTCGCGCGCCGGGGCGGGAGCGGCGGGCTCGGGGGCCGAAGCGGATGCCGTGGCGTTCTCCGCGCCGCTTTCCTCGTCGTCCGCGTCCTTGCGGCCGAACAGGCTGGCCAGGAAGTTCTTGCCGCCGGCGGAGGCGACGGCGACGCCGGGCTTGGAGCCTCGGGCCTGAAGCTCGGCGACCGCGGCATTGTAGTTGGAGAGCGGGCGCCCGTCGGAGGGCACGTGCACGGTCTTGCCGTCCGGGAAGACGCGGGCGAGCTGGTCGTGATTCATGCGCGGCCAGTGGCGCACGTTGCCGGTGTCCATGTGCACGAAGGGCGAGCCCGAGGTGGGATAGAAGCCGACGCCGCCGCGCTGGAGCCGCAGGCCGGCCACGCGCAGGTCGGTGAGGTTCACGCCGGGAATGTAGAAGTCCATGGCCTTGCCCAGCATGTGCTGGGAGAACTTGGCGACGCCGCGGCTGCGCGAGCGCAGCATGGAATTGGTCTCGGGCGAGCGGTAGGAGGAGACGATCTGGATGGGGGCGGAGGCGTTGGTCTCGCGATAGACCTCCCAGACGATGTCGAACAGCTGCGGGTCCATCTGGGTGGACTTCTGGTTGCGCCAGTCCCGCAGGAAATGATTGAGCTTGGCCAGCGCCTCGGGGTCGTAGCGGCCGTTCTTCTTGAAGGTGAAGGTACCGTCCTCGCCCGAATGGGTGTGGTGCAGGGTGATGGTGCGGGTGTCGCCGTTGGCCACCGCCGTCTGCAGCGACGAGGTGCCGGCGATCAGCAGGCTCGTTCCGATGGCGGCCGCCCGCAGTGCCGGCGCACCGTTGCGGCGCATGGATCGGACGGTGTCGAGGGCGTGTCGGATGGCCAATGTCTCGAACCCGAGGCTCAGATTTCATGGACGCCGCGACTGTTGCCGCGGCGCTATAGGACCGGAGTCTTGTCGGGTTCGGTTAAGGGTGCGTTGACACCCCGCGCCCCCATGCGCCCGGGCACGAAACTTCTTTCGCACACCGGTCACGGCTCCGTGACTATCGGCCGAGTGTGGCGAAAACGTGCCCCGGCCTGTGGCGCAGCGGCCTCAGGCAAGCGCGAAGCGGTGCGGGTGTGTGGGGTCCGGCGCGGCACGCCGTCGCACAAGGCGACGGTCGAGCTCAGGGGAAGTCACGTAAAATCAATCATTTGAAGATATGTGCCGGCCCCGCGTCGCGCGCCGCCGGCATTCGCGGGTTCAGCGCGGCTTCGGCGCCGAGGCGCTGCCGCCTTCGGCGATTCGCTTGCGGCCGTCGAGGCCGAGCCGGGTCTTCACATCGGCATTGATGCCGTAGAGGTCCTCGCGCGTCACCAGCCGGCCGGCATCGTCGAACACCACGTTGAAATAGACGATGTGCACCGGGAAGCGCTGCTTGAGGTTGATGTAGCGCTCGGAGGAGCCGAACATCTTGGAGATGCGCCCCTCGGTCCAGTTGTCGCCGGGCAGGCCGAGATTGAAGATCACCTCGCCGAACTTGAGCGGCTCGTAGACGCGCACGCAGCCATGGCTGTAGGCGCGCCGGTCGTTCTGGAACAGCGCCTTGGACGGGGTGTCGTGCAGATAGACCGAGTGGTCGTTGGGGAACATGAACTTGATGCGCCCCAGGGCATTGCGCTCGCTCGGCGCCTGGCGGAAGGAGTAGCCGCCCGAGCCGTTGCGCACCACCTGGATGCCGCGGCGGCTCAGCGCCGAGGGGTCCGAGCGCAGCAGCGGCATCATCTCGTTGCGGGCGATGCTCGGCGGGATGTTCCAGGCCGGGTTGACCACGATGTACTGCATCTCGCGGGTGAGGAGCGGGGTGGGGGTCTGCGGCTTGCCCACCACCACCCGCGTCTCGTGGATCCGGCGCGTGTCCTCGAAGATCCGGACCATGAATTCCGGGATGTTGACCATCACGTAGGTCTGACCGAGGTCGCGCGGCAGCCAGCGCCAGCGCTCCATGTTGGCGATCACGTCCGCCTTCAGGCTGCCGCCGCCGGGATTGGCGCCTTCGTTCAGGGCGGCGAGGGTCGAGGGGCCGACGATGCCGGTCGGCTTGATGCTCACCGTCTCCTGGTAGGCCTTGACCGCGTCCGCGAGCTGCCGGTCGTAGACGAGGTCTCCGGGCACGCCGGTGGTGAGGCCGAGGCGGGCGCGCAACGCGGGGATGCGGGCGTCGCTGGCGCCGGGGCGGATCTGCGGGCCGGATGCGATGGCGACGATGCCGGGGGTGGTCTGCCCGGTCACCTTGGCGAGCTGCGCCTTCAGCGCCTTGTAGCCGGCATGGGGCGGGTTGTAGGAGGCGAGCGCCGCGTTGGCGTCCGGCGCATAGGCCACCTTGGTGAGGATCGCCGTCGGGTCGGGGATGTCGCGCACCGGGGTGACCAGCGCCGAAATGCGGTTCGGGTCGAAGCGGCCCGACTGGGCGTGGCGGGCATAGGTGAGGGCGGCCACGGCGAGCTTCAGCTCGGTCCGGGCGAGCTCGCTGGCATCGGCCGCCGCCCGGGGCGCCGGGACGGCATAGTCGGCCGGGTCGAGCCCGTCTTCCGCCGCCGCGCCGAGGCGGGCGATGACCGCCTTGCCGCGGGCGTCGACGCCCTTGTCGTCCACGAACACGGGCATGTTCTGCCGCGCGCCGTAGAAGGTGACCAGCGCGTCCTGCTCCTTCTTGGCGGCGCCGAGGTGGTCGGGCGTGGCCAGGAGGCTGGCGATGCTCCCGGCGATGGGGGCGAGCGGGCTTTCGGCCACCACCGGCGCCGGCGGTGCGGCGGGGGGTGCAGTCTCAGGGGCGGAGGCCGTGGCGGCCGCGCCGTCGCCGGCGGCGTCGACGCCGCCGCGCACCGGAGCCGGCGCGCTCGCCTGGGGCGCGGATGCGGGAGCGGCGGCGGGCGGGGTGGCCGGCGCGGTCGAATGGGTCTGCGCGGTCGAGGTGGCGAGGGGCGGCAGCGGGGTGGTCAGCGGCAGGTCGGCGGCGGATCCGGGACGCGGCGCGTCGTCCGTCCCCATGCCGGCATCGGCGGTGACGGGCATGGCGTGCGGCGGATCGGGCTGCTCGGCGCGGGCCGGCGCGAGCCCGAGGGTGGCGACCGACATGCCGATGACTCCGGCGCGGAGCAGGCGGCACAGGGTGCCCGCCGTCGTCTCGTCCTCTGGTCCGAACCCCATGGTCTTCTCCTCGCCCGCCCTTGCGCTCGTATGCTTGCGCTCAAGATCCCCGCGCTTGCTTCGTGCCGTGACCCGTTCGTCCGATCAACTCACAAAGCCGCGCTGACACGGGCTTTTCATCGTCTGTCACTCTGCGGCAACAAACCGCGGTGCCAAAGGTTCCGCGGGGAGGTCTTCGCCTACCGCACCGTGCTCGATCTCCGCCAGCTTGCGGTAGAGGGTGGAGCGGCCGATGCCGAGGCGGCGCGCCGCCTCGGTGAGGCGGCCGCCATACAGGTGGCAGGCGAAGCGGATGGCTTCCGCCTCGATCTGCTCCAGGCGGCGCACGTGCCCGGCCGATTCGAGCAGGGCGAAGGCGTGCTCCTGCGCCGCGTCGCCCGGTGCGGCGGGCGCGGCCGGAGGCGCGAACGGCACCACCGTGCCGGTCCGGATCTCCGCCTCGGGACGCGCCGCCCGCCCGAGCGCGATGGCGTTGGCGAGGGCCACTTCCAGCCGCAGCGCGCCGGCGGGCTTCACCACGAAATCGCGGGCTCCGGCGCGGATGGCGTCGGCGGCGGCATCGAGCCCGGCCGGCGTCACCTGCACCACCACGGGCACGGCGAGGCCCCGCGCCGACATCCGGCGCAGCACCCCCATGCCGTCGAGGCCGGGCAGCACAAGGTCCAGCAGCACGGCGTCGAACCGCTCGAGCGACAGGCGCGCGAGCGCGCCGTCGCCGTCGTCGGCCAGGACGCAGCGGTAACCCTTGCGGGAGAGAGCGGTTTCGAGACGGGCGGCCTCGAGCGAATCGTCTTCGACGATGAGGATGGAAAGCGGCATCAGGGCTGTGACGGAGCACCGGGCGGGAGGGATTCGCTGCGGAGCTTGGGCGGGAGATGGTTAACAAGCCCTGAGCCTCGCGCCGGCCGTGTTCGTCGGGCAGCTTGGGTCGGGCAACCTGGGTCGGGCCGCTTGCGGCGCAGGCCCAATGCGGCGATTTTGTCCCCCGAGCCCGGCGCCGTCGGTGCGCCGCCCCCGTTTGCGGAGGTCCCATGTTTCGTTCGTTCCCGCTGCCGCATCGTTCGCCGGATTTTCACGACGCCTTTGCCCGCCTCTGCCGCGCCGCGCCGGCGACCGTCTCCGCCACCGCCGAGGCGGCCGAGCGCCTGCCCGAGTGGAACCTCTCGGACCTTTACCCGGCCATGGATTCGCCGCTGCTGGAAGCGGACCTGATGGCGGCCGATGCCGAGTGCACCGCGTTCGAGCAGGCCTTCAAGGGCAAGCTCGCGGATCTGCTGGCCGGGCCTGACGCGGGCGGCATCCTGGCCGCGGCGGTGAAGCGCTACGAGGCGATCGACGACCTCATCGGCCGCATCGCCTCCTATGGCAGCCTCGTCTATGCGGGCGACACGTCCGACGCCGCCCGCGCCAAGTTCTACGGCGACATCCAGGAGCGCCTCACCGACGCCTCCACCCATCTCCTGTTCTTCACCCTGGAGCTGAACCGGCTCGACGACGCGGCGCTGGAAGCCGCCATGGCCGACCCGGCGCTGGGGCATTACCGCCCGTGGATCGAGGACCTGCGCAAGGACAAGCCCTACCAGCTCGACGACAAGATCGAGCAGCTGTTCCACGAGAAGGCCAATCCCTCCCGCAGCGCCTGGAGCCGGCTGTTCGACGAGACCATCTCCTCCCTGCGCTTTCAGGTGGACGGGCAGGAGCTCGCCATCGAGCCCACCTTGAACCTGATGCAGGACCCCAAGGAGGAGGTGCGCAAGACCGCCGGCCTCGCCTTGGCGGAGACCTTCGGCAAAAACCTGCGCCTGTTCACCCTCATCACCAACACGCTGGCCAAGGACAAGGAAATCTCCGACCGCTGGCGCGGCTTTCCCGATGTCGCCTCCTCCCGCCACCTCGCCAACCGGGTGGAGAAGGAGGTGGTGGACGCCATGGTGGAGGCGATCCGCGTCGCCTATCCGCGCCTGTCGCACCGCTATTACGCGCTGAAGGCGCGCTGGTTCGGCAAGGAAAAGCTGGAATTCTGGGACCGCAACGCGCCGCTGCCGAAGGTGGAGAGCCGGGACATCGGCTGGAGCGAGGCGAGGGACACGGTGCTCGAAGCCTACGGCACCTTCTCGCCGCGCATGGCGGACATCGCCCGCACCTTCTTCGACAAGTCCTGGATCGATGCCCCGGTGCGGCCCGGCAAGTCGCCCGGCGCCTTCGCCCATCCCACCGTGCCGTCGGCGCACCCCTACGTGCTGCTCAACTACCAGGGCAAGCCGCGGGACGTGATGACGCTGGCCCACGAGCTCGGCCACGGGGTGCACCAGGTGCTGGCGGCCCGCCAGGGCGCGCTGATGGCGCCGACCCCGCTGACGCTGGCCGAGACCGCCTCCGTCTTCGGCGAGATGCTCACCTTCCGCCGGCTGCTCGCCGGTGCCGAGACCCCGCGGGCGCGCAAGATCATGCTCGCGCAGAAGGTGGAGGACATGATCAACACGGTGGTGCGCCAGACCGCCTTCTACACCTTCGAGCGCAACGTCCACACCGAGCGCCGGCAGGGCGAGCTGACGTCGGAGAAGGTGGGCGAGATCTGGATGCAGGTGCAGAGCGAGAGCCTCGGCCCGGCCATCCACCTGAGCGCCGGCTACGAGACCTTCTGGACCTACATCCCCCACTTCATCCACTCGCCCTTCTACGTCTACGCCTATGCGTTCGGCGATTGCCTGGTGAACTCGCTCTATGCGGTCTACGAGAAGGCGGCGGACGGCTTTGCCGAGCGCTATCTTGAAATGCTGTCGGCCGGCGGCACCCGGCACCACGCCGAGCTGCTCGCCCCCTTCGGCCTTGATGCGCGCGACCCGGCCTTCTGGCAGACCGGCCTCTCGCTCATCGACCGGATGATCACCGAGCTGGAAAGCATGGAGGGCTGACGCCTGCGGGCGGCCCTGCCGGGCGCATGTCCGGGCGGGGCGGATGCCGGCCCGCAGCAAGAAGATGCGCCGAGCCGAAGCCCGGGAGCATGCGCGATGCGGAAAGCTCCCGGGAGCGCGGGCGCGGCTTTACCAGTCCTAAACCATGCGGCCTCAAGGATGGGGCCATGACCTCAAGGGCCGCCCTGTTCCTGTGCGCGGTGCTCGCCGGCTGCGTGCCGGCGGCGACGGTGGCGCGCGCGCAGTCGGCCTCTCCGCCCGCCACGCCATTGCCCGTCGCGCCATTGCCGCAGCCGGTGCCCAACCGCACCGGCATCGATACGGATGCGCTGAAGAGCGACGTGCGCGGCGCCCAGGAGGCGCAGGCGCGCCTGCGGGCCGACCTCGACGCGGCGAAGGGCGATCGCGGCCGCCTCAACCAGATGCTGCTGGAGACCGCCACCCGCAGCCGTGGCGTGGAACAGCAGCTCACGGACGTGGAAGGGCGCATCACGGTACTCGACCAGTCCGCCACCGAGCTGTCCGCCTCCCTTCTCAAGCGGCGCGGCGTGCTGGCCCAGGTGCTGGCGGCGCTCATGCGCATGGGCCGCGAGCCGCCGCCGGCCTTGCTGATGCGCCCGGACGACGCGCTCGACGCGGTGCGCTCGGCCATCCTCCTCGGCGCCCTCCTGCCCGAGCTCAGGGTGGAGGCGGAGACGCTGGCGTCCGACCTGTCGGAACTCGCGCGGGTGCGCACCGAGCTCGCCTCCTCCCGCGAGGCGCTGACCCGCCTGCGCGGCGAGCTGGAGGAGGACGGGCGGCGCCTCGCGGCCCTGGTGACGGAACGTCAGCGCCGCCAGGCGGAGGAGCACCCGGTGCCGCCGGCCGAGAAGGCGCAGGCCGACCAGCTGGCCAAGGCCACCGCCGACGTGCACGATCTCGTGACCCGGCTGGAGAGCGAGGTGGCCCCGGCCGCCCGCGCGGCGGATGCGGCAAATGCCGTCGCCCGCCCGCCGGAAGTGGCGAAACCCGACCTCGCGGCGCTGAAGGATCCGGCGCGCATCACTCCCGCCGTTGCATTCTCCCAGGCTAAAGGCTTGCTGCCGCTACCGGTCGCCGGGGTGACGCTGCGCAGCTTCGGGGCGCCGGACACGGTCGGCGGCAACGAGAAGGGCCTCACCATCGCCACCCGTGCCGGTGCCCCGGTGAGCGCGCCCGCGGACGGGTGGGTGGTCTATGCCGGACCGTTCCGAAGCTACGGGCAACTCTTGATCATCAACGCGGGCGGCGGGTACCATATCCTCATGGCAGGCATGGAACGGATCACCGTCGAGCTCGGCCAGTTCGTCCTGGCGGGCGAGCCGGTGGCGGTGATGGGCAGCGCCTCGCGTTCCCCGGCGGCGCCGGTGCGCGGTGCCGGCGGGCCGGGTGCGCCGGCACAGGGTTCGCCTGCACAGGGTTCGCCCGCACAAGGCGCTGCTGTGGCCACGGGACAGCCCCAATTGTATGTCGAGTTCCGCAAAGACGGAGTCTCGATCGACCCCTCCCCCTGGTGGGCGGCAACGGATAGCCAGAAGGTACGTGGATAATGCGTCGTACGTCTCTATTTCTCTTCGGCGTTGCGGCGGGTGCCCTCGTGGCCGTTGCCGCGGTTCAGCCACGGGCCTTCATCGGCATCGCATCGGGGGCGTCGTCGTCCGACGTCTACCAGAAGATCGACCTGTTCGGCGAAGTGTTCGAGCGCGTGCGCTCGGACTATGTCGAGAAGCCCGATGACGGCAAGCTGATCGAGGCCGCCATCAACGGCATGCTCCAGTCGCTCGACCCGCATTCGTCCTACATGGATCAGAAGAGCCATCAGGACATGGAGGTGCAGAATCGCGGCGAGTTCGGCGGCCTCGGCATCGAGGTGATCATGGAGGACGGCCTGGTGAAGGTGGTGTCCCCCATGGAGGACAGCCCCGCCGCCAAGGCCGGCGTGATGGCCGGCGACCTCATCACCAAGCTCAATTCCGACCAGGTCCAGGGCATGACCCTGAACGAGGCGGTGGACAAGATGCGCGGGGCGGTGAACACCCCCATCACGCTCACCATCCAGCGCAAGGGCATGGACAAGCCGGTCGAGCTCAAGATCGTCCGCGACACCATCAAGATCCAGACGGTGCGTTCGCGGGTCGAGGCCGACGACATCGGCTACATCCGCATCAACACCTTCCAGAGCGCGCAGACCACCGAGATCCTCAAGGAGGCCATCCGCAACCTCACCGCCAAGATCGGGGCGGACAAGCTGCGCGGCTTCATCATCGACCTGCGCAACAATCCCGGCGGCCTCCTCGACCAGGCGGTCGAGGTGTCGAGCGTGTTTCTGAACCGCGGCGAGGTGGTGACCACCCGTGGCCGCAACCCGGACGACACGCAGCGCTTCAATGCGCGCGGCGGTGACGTGACCAAGGGCGTGCCGGTGATCGTGCTCGTGAACGGCGGCTCGGCCTCCGCGTCCGAGATCGTGGCCGGTGCCCTCCAGGACCACAAGCGCGCGACCATCATCGGCTCGCGCACCTTCGGCAAGGCCTCGGTGCAGACCGTGATCAAGCTCGGGCCGGGCGGCTCGAACGGCGCCCTGAAGCTGACCACCGCCCGTTACTACACGCCCTCGGGCCGCTCCATCCAGGCCAAGGGCATCGATCCGGATATCGTGCTGGTGCAGGACCTGCCGGACGACCTCAAGGCGAAGCTCGGCGGCGCCGCCGACGCCACCCGCGGCGAGGCCTCCCTGAAGGGCCACCTGAAGAACGGCGAAGACGAGCAGACCGGCTCGCCGGCCTACGTGCCGCCGGACCCGAAGAACGACAGCCAGCTCAAGCTGGCGGTGGAGCTGATGAAGGGCGACGTGAAGAACGCCGCCTACCCGGCGAACCCCGCCAACAAGTCCACCAAGGCCAACTGAGGCCGGAGCCGGCTCCGGCCGGCCAGCGGCGCAAGGGTTGCGCTGCCTACGACTTGTGCAGATGCCCCGTCCGAGCCATCGGACGGGGCATCTTTCGTTTCGGGGCGCTGCCGTTTTCGCGGGCAAGATGGCTGCGCCGCAGTGACGGGCCCGACCCGTGGTCCTTCCGCCCGCCTTGGCACAGGGCTTGCTCAATTCGTCCCAACGCGCCACCGGCGCAGCGGGAGAAGGGGCAGGAAAATGCGCACGGATCACAACCGTTTCGGTCGGAGGGGCGCCGTCGGGGCGGTCCTGCGCGGCGCCCTGCTCGCCGCACTCCTGCCGGCCGGGCTGGCCCTGTCCAGCGCCGGCGCGCGGGCGGAGGCCCTCGCCGACATCATGAAGGCCGGTGTCATCAAGATCGCCGTGCCGCAGGACTTCCCGCCCTTCGGCTCCGTGGGCACCGACCTGAAGCCCGTGGGCTACGACATCGACGTCGCCAACCTCATCGCCAGCAAGCTGGGCGTGAAGGCGGAGCTGGTGCCGGTGACCAGCGCCAACCGCATCCCCTATCTGCAGACCAAGAAGGTGGACCTCGTCATCTCCAGCCTCGGCAAGAATCCGGAGCGGGAGAAGGTGATGGATTTCTCGGTGGCCTACGCCCCCTTCTTCAACGGCATCTTCGGCCCGGCGGACGTGAAGGTGGAGAAGGTGGAGGACATCGCCGGCATGACGGTGGGCGTCACCCGTGGCTCGGTGGAGGACCTGGAGCTGACCAAGGTCGCCCCGCCCACCGCCGAGATCAAGCGCTACGAGGACAACAATTCCACCATCTCCGCCTTCCTGTCGGGCCAGGTGAAGGTGGTGGCCACCGGCAACGTGGTGGCCGCCGCGATCCTCGCGCGCAACCCGCCGAAGAAGCCGCAGGTGAAGGTGCTGATCAAGAACTCGCCCTGCTATGTCGGCCTCAACAAGGACGAGCCGAAGCTGCTGGAGAAGGTGAACGCCATCATCACCGCCGCCAAGGCGGATGGCAGCCTGGAGAAGATCTCGCAGAAATGGCTGGGCGCTTCGCTGCCGGCGGACCTGTGAGGGACATTCGTGCTCCGGCCGGCTGAAGCGTCAGCGGCGGCAGGGGCGGAGCCCGGTGCAGGCGTTCGCCGAGGGCGCTTCTGAACCTTCGGCCCGCCGAAAACGACTGCCGCGCGGACGTCTCGCGCGGAGCCCGGTTCGCGTGCCGCCGACGCCCGCGCGTCCGGGACGCGGGGCGGCATCGCGCAGTGGCCCCGCGGGGGGCGGATGAGGGGAAGCCATCGCCTTCCGGGACCTGCACGGCCCGCATGGCGCATGGGGGGAAAGGGCGCAGATGGCCTACAGCTTCGATTTCTCATCCCTCGGCGACTATGTGCCGGTGATCGCCAAGGGCGTCGCCGTCACCGTGGAGCTGATTGTCGTCGGCGGTGCCATCGGGGTGGCGGTGGGCATCGCCTGCGCCTGGGCGCGGGCGCTGGGGCCAGGCTGGCTGAAGCCCATCGTCTCCGCCTATGTGGAGCTGATCCGCAACACGCCGTTCCTGATCCAGCTGTTCTTCATCTTCTTCGGCCTGCCGGCGGCCGGGGTCTCGCTGACCGAGATGCAAGCGGCCATCCTCGCCATGGTGGTCAATCTCGGCGCCTATGCCTGCGAGATCATCCGCGCCGGCATCGAGGCGACGCCGCGCGGGCAGTTCGAGGCGGGCGCCTCCCTCGCCATGAGCCCGCTGCAGACCTTCCGCCACGTGGTGCTCGTCCCCGCCTTGCAGAAGATCTGGCCGGCCCTCTCCTCGCAGATGGTCATCGTCATGTTCGGCTCGGCGGTGTGCTCGCAGATCTCGGTGGAGGAGCTGACCTTCGCCGCCAACTTCATCCAGTCGCGCACCTTCCGCGCCTTCGAGGTCTATATCCTCGCCACCCTGATCTACCTTCTGCTCGCGGTGTTGCTGCGGCAGGCCATGCGCGGCATCGGCCTCATCCTCTTTCCGCGCCGGAGGGCCGCAAGATGACCGCCTTCTCCACCTGGGACATCGTCTCGAACCTGCTTCTGGCCGCCCGCTGGACGGTGCTGCTCTCCCTTGCCGCGTTCGTGGGCGGGGGCGTGGTCGGGCTCTGCGTCCTTTATGCCCGCATCGCCCGGCGGGCGTGGCTGCGGCGGGCGGCGGCGCTCTATATCGAGCTGTTCCAGGGTACCCCGCTGCTGATGCAGCTGTTCCTGATCTTCTTCGGCCTGCCGCTGCTCGGCCTCGACGTCTCGTCCTGGGCGGCGGCCGCCGTCTCGCTCACCCTGTGGACCTCCGCCTTCCTCGCCGAGATCTGGCGCGGCTGCGTGGAATCGATCCCCAAGGGGCAGTGGGAGGCGTCCTCGTCCCTGGCCATGACCTTTCCCGAGCAGCTGCGCCACGTGATCCTGCCCCAGTCCCTGCGCATCGCCGTGCCGCCCACGGTGGGCTTCTCGGTGCAGGTGGTGAAGGGCACGGCGCTGACCTCGATCATCGGCTTCGTCGAGCTGTCGAAGGCCGCCACCATCATCACCAACGCTACGTTCGAGCCGTTCACCGTCTATGGCTTCGCCGCCCTCATCTATTTCGCCCTGTGCTGGCCCCTTTCGAAGTCGAGCCAGATCCTGGAGAGGAAGCTGAATGTCGCTCATCACCATCACTGAGGTGCGCAAGAGCTTCGGCCAGAACGAGGTGCTGAAGGGCATCAACCTCGACGTCGCGCCGGGCGAGGTCATCGCCATCATCGGCAAGTCGGGCTCGGGCAAGTCGACGCTGCTGCGCTGCATCAACGGACTGGAGACCATCAATGACGGCTCCATCACCGTGGCCGGCGCCCAGCTCCTGCCCGACGAGGTGCACCTGCGGGCGCTCCGGCTCAAGGTCGGCATGATCTTCCAGGGCTTCAACCTGTTCCCCCACCTCACCGCCGGGCGCAACGTGATGCTCTCGCCCATGGTGGTGAAGAAGGTGAAGGAGAAGGAGGCCGAGGCGGAGGCGCGCGCCCGCCTGGAGCAGGTGGGCCTGGCCCACAAGTTCGACGCCTATCCGGACCAGCTCTCCGGCGGCCAGCAGCAGCGCGTCGCCATCGCCCGGGCGCTGGCCATGAAGCCGCTCGCCCTGCTCTGCGACGAAATCACCTCCGCCCTCGACCCAGAGCTGGTGAACGAGGTGCTCGCCGTGGTGAAGAGCCTCGCCGAGGAAGGGATGACGCTGCTCATGGTGACCCATGAGATGCGCTTCGCCCGCGAGGTGTGCGACCGCGTGGTGTTCATGCACCAGGGACGGGTGCACGAGATTGGCCCGCCCGAAGAAGTGTTCGCCCATCCGCAGACCACCGAGCTGAAGCAGTTTCTCGGCACCGCATAAGGCCTTGGGCGGGGGTGGCGGCGGTAACACGGGCTCCCGGTGCGGCAATGCGGCCTAGGTGCCATCCTTCGGTCATGTTGCCGCCCAGATCGCCCTGTGTTAGGCACACCGGGATTTCGAGGGGCGGGTTCAGCCCTCTCGCGGGGTCAATTTTGAATATTCCCAACAGATCAAGGGCTTGGGCCGTCGCGGCACACGGTGTGCCGCTTCTTCCTGGAAGTCCGAGAGAGGTGCGGGGTGGCGGATACGATCGTGTCAGGCATGGCGGGGCGCTACGCGACCGCGCTGTTCGAACTGGCGACTGAGGCCGGCGCGGTCGATTCCGTCAAGGCGGATCTGGACCAGCTGTCGGTGATGATTGCGGAAAGCGCGGATCTGGCGCGGCTGGTGAAGAGCCCGGTCTTTTCGGCCGAGGAACAGCTGAAGGCCATCTCCGCGGTCCTGGATCGGGCGGGCATTTCCGGCCTGTCCGGAAACTTCGTGAAGCTGGTGGCGCAGAACCGCCGCCTGTTCGCGCTGCCACGCATGATCGTGGATTACGCCGCCATCGTCGCCGCCCATCGCGGCGAGACGACGGCGCAGGTGACGGTGGCCACGCCCATGAGCGATGCGCACCTCGCCGCGCTGAAGGAGACGCTGGCGGAAAAGACCGGCAAGGACGTGAATCTCGACGTGACCGTCGATCCGTCCATCCTCGGTGGTCTCATCGTGAAGCTCGGCTCCCGCATGGTCGACGCCTCGCTCAAGACCAAACTCAATTCTATCCGGCATGCGATGAAAGAGGTCCGCTGATGGACATTCGAGCCGCTGAAATTTCTGCCATCCTGAAAGAGCAGATCCAGAACTTCGGCCAGGAAGCCGAGGTGTCCGAGGTCGGGCAGGTTCTCTCCGTCGGTGACGGCATCGCCCGCGTCTATGGCCTCGACAACGTCCAGGCCGGCGAGATGGTCGAGTTCGAGAACGGCACGCGCGGCATGGCGCTGAACCTCGAAATCGACAACGTAGGTATCGTGATCTTCGGTTCCGACCGCGAGATCAAGGAAGGCCAGACCGTCAAGCGCACCGGCGCCATCGTCGACGCCCCGGTCGGCAAGGGCCTGCTCGGCCGCGTCGTGGATGCCCTCGGCAACCCGATCGACGGCAAGGGCCCGATCATGTTCACCGAGCGTCGCCGCGTCGACGTGAAGGCGCCGGGCATCATCCCGCGCAAGTCGGTGCACGAGCCGATGCAGACCGGCCTCAAGGCCATTGATGCGCTGATCCCCATCGGCCGCGGCCAGCGCGAGCTGATCATCGGCGACCGCCAGACCGGCAAGACCGCCGTGGCGCTCGATTCGATCCTCAACCAGAAGCCCATCAACCAGGGCACGGACGAGAAGGCCAAGCTCTACTGCGTGTACGTCGCGGTGGGCCAGAAGCGCTCCACCGTCGCCCAGTTCGTGAAGGTGCTGGAAGAGCAGGGGGCGCTGGAATATTCCATCATCGTGGCCGCCACCGCCTCGGACGCGGCGCCGATGCAGTTCCTGGCGCCGTTCACCGGCACCGCCATGGGCGAGTATTTCCGTGACAACGGCATGCATGCCCTCATCATCCACGACGACCTGTCCAAGCAGGCCGTGGCCTACCGCCAGATGTCGCTGCTGCTGCGCCGCCCGCCGGGCCGCGAGGCTTATCCCGGCGACGTGTTCTACCTCCATTCCCGCCTGCTGGAGCGCGCCGCCAAGCTCAATGACGAGCACGGCGCCGGCTCGCTGACCGCCCTGCCGGTGATCGAGACCCAGGCCAACGACGTGTCGGCCTACATCCCGACCAACGTGATCTCCATCACCGATGGGCAGATCTTCCTTGAGTCCGACCTGTTCTACCAGGGCATCCGCCCGGCGGTGAACGTGGGCCTGTCGGTGTCGCGCGTGGGCTCCTCGGCCCAGATCAAGGCGATGAAGCAGGTGGCGGGCAAGATCAAGGGCGAGCTCGCCCAGTATCGCGAGCTCGCCGCCTTCGCCCAGTTCGGCTCCGACCTCGACGCCTCCACGCAGAAGCTGCTCAACCGTGGCGCCCGCCTCACCGAGCTGCTGAAGCAGAGCCAGTTCTCGCCTCTCAAGGTGGAAGAGCAGGTGGCGGTGATCTTCGCCGGCACCAACGGCTATCTCGACCCGCTGCCGGTCTCCAAGGTGCGCGAGTTCGAGCAGGGCGTCCTCCTGGCGCTGCGCACGCAGCACCCGGAGATCCTCGAGGCGATCCGGACCTCGAAGGAACTCAGCAAGGACACCGCCGAGAAGCTGACCAAGGCCCTCGACGCCTTCGCCAAGAGCTTCGCCTGAGCGGCGCCCTTCGTTCCTCGAACCTGACGGACGGGCGCGATGGCGAGCCTGAAAGACCTTAGAAACCGCATCGCCTCGGTGAAGGCGACGCAGAAGATCACCAAGGCGATGCAGATGGTCGCCGCGGCGAAGCTGCGTCGCGCCCAGATGGCGGCGGAAGCGGCCCGTCCCTATGCCGAGCGCATGGAGACGGTGCTGGGCAATCTCGCCGCCGGCATCGTCGGGGCGGGGCAGGCGCCGGTGCTGATCTCCGGCACCGGGCAGTCGCAGAAGCATCTCCTGCTGGTGTGCACCGGCGAGCGCGGCCTGTGCGGTGCCTTCAACACCGCCATCGTGCGGCTCGCCCGCGAGAAGGCGCAGCAGCTCCTCGGCGAGGGGAAGGACGTCAAGTTCTTCTGCGTCGGCCGCAAGGGCTACGACCAGCTGCGCCGGACCTACCCGGACCGCATCATCGAGCTCGTGGACCTGCGCACCGTGCGCACGCTCGGCTTCAAGAACGCCGACGACATCGCCGGCCGGATCCTGTCGCTGCTCGACCAGGGCGCGTTCGATGTGTGCACGCTGTTCTACTCGCATTTCCGCAGCGTGATCTCGCAGGTGCCCACCGCCCAGCAGATCATCCCCGCCAGCTTCCCCGAGCGGGACGAGAGCGAGGCCGGGCCGGTCTACGAGTATGAGCCGACGGAAGAGGAGATCCTCGCGGACCTCCTGCCGCGCAACATCGCGGTGCAGATCTTCCGCGCGCTCCTGGAAAACCAGGCGTCCTTCTACGGCTCGCAGATGAGCGCCATGGACAACGCCACCCGCAATGCGGGCGACATGATCAAGAAGCAGACGCTGATCTACAACCGGACGCGTCAGGCCATGATCACGAAAGAACTTATCGAAATCATCTCCGGCGCCGAAGCGCTCTGACCGCGGCGTGGACGAGGACAAAGGACGACGAACATGGCGAATCCCACCGGACGCATCACCCAGGTCATCGGCGCCGTTGTCGACGTGCAGTTCGATGGCCATCTGCCGGAAATCCTGAACGCGCTTGAGACCACCAACCACGGCAACCGCCTGGTGCTCGAAGTGGCCCAGCATCTCGGCGAGAACACCGTTCGCACCATCGCGATGGACGCCACCGAGGGCTTGGTGCGCGGCCAGCCCGTCACCGACACGGGCTCCCCCATCCTGGTGCCCGTCGGCGAGGCGACCCTCGGCCGCATCATGAACGTGATCGGCGAGCCGGTGGACGAGCTCGGCCCGGTGGTCGGCGACGCCAAGCGCGCCATCCACCAGCCCGCCCCCTCCTATGCGGACCAGTCCACGGAAGCCGAGATCCTGGTCACCGGCATCAAGGTGGTGGACCTGCTGGCGCCTTACTCCAAGGGCGGCAAGATCGGCCTGTTCGGCGGCGCCGGCGTGGGCAAGACCGTGCTGATCATGGAGCTGATCAACAACATCGCCAAGGCGCACGGCGGCTATTCGGTGTTCGCCGGCGTCGGCGAGCGCACCCGCGAGGGCAACGATCTCTATCACGAGATGATCGAGTCCAAGGTGAACGTGGACCCGCACGAGCATGACGGCTCGGCCGCCGGCTCCAAGTGCGCCCTGGTCTACGGCCAGATGAACGAGCCTCCGGGCGCCCGCGCCCGCGTGGCGCTGACCGGCCTCACCGTTGCCGAGCACTTCCGCGACCAGGGCCAGGACGTGCTGTTCTTCGTGGACAACATCTTCCGCTTCACCCAGGCCGGCTCGGAAGTGTCGGCGCTGCTCGGCCGCATTCCCTCGGCGGTGGGCTACCAGCCGACGCTCGCCACCGACATGGGCGCCCTGCAGGAGCGCATCACCACCACCACCAAGGGCTCGATCACCTCGGTGCAGGCCATCTACGTGCCCGCCGACGATCTGACCGACCCGGCGCCCGCCGCCTCCTTCGCCCATCTGGACGCCACCACCGTGTTGTCCCGATCCATCGCGGAAAAGGGCATCTACCCGGCGGTGGACCCGCTCGACTCGACCTCGCGCATCCTCTCGCCGCTGGTCATCGGCGAGGAGCACTACAACGTGGCGCGCCAGGTGCAGCAGACGCTGCAGCGCTACAAGGCGCTGCAGGACATCATCGCCATCCTCGGCATGGACGAGCTGTCGGAAGAGGACAAGATCACGGTCGCCCGCGCCCGCAAGATCGAGCGCTTCCTCTCGCAGCCGTTCCATGTGGCGGAAGTCTTCACCGGCTCGCCCGGCAAGCTGGTGGACCTGAAGGACACCATCTCCGGCTTCAAGGGCCTGGTGGAAGGCAAGTACGACTACCTGCCGGAACAGGCCTTCTACATGGTGGGTTCCATCGACGAAGCCATCGAGAAGGGCAAGAAGCTCGCCGCCGAGGCGGCGTGATCCCCTGAGCGGGGTGGAGGACTGAGATGAACACCAAGATCCTCTGCCTCGTTCTCGGTCTCGCGGCGGGCGGCCTCGTCGGCTGGCTCACCCGCCCGCAGGTGGCGGAAATCCACCTGCCGGGCATCGACATCAAGCTCCAGGGCGAGCGCCCGGGCGGCGGCTTGACCTCGGAGCAGTCCCGCCACATCGGCATTGCCGCCGTGGTGGGCGCGATCATCGGGCTCGGCGTCGGCTTCGTGGCCGACCGCCGACGCTGACGCCCGCGACGGGCGCCGAGGAGCCGGACCTGCGGGGGCGGAACGACCGCTCCGGCATGGCGGCTCCCCGCATGGGACAATGAAGGCCGCCGGGCGCGATCGCGCCGGGGCGGACGTGAGCGGAACCCTTTCGAGGGGCCGACCCGGAGACGACAAAGATGGCGACCTTACCCTTTGAGCTGGTCTCCCCCGAGCGGCTCGTATTTTCCGGCGCGGTGACGGAAGTCATCGTCCCCGGCGCGGAAGGCGAGTTCGGCGTGCTGGCTGGCCATGCCCCCTTCATCGGCATGCTGAAGCCGGGCATCCTCACCATCAAGGGCGATGGCACCGCTCCGAAGAGCTACTTCGTCCGCGGCGGCTTCGCCGAGGTGAACCCGGCCGGCCTCACCATCCTCGCGGAAGAGGCGAAGCCTCTGGAGGAACTGGATCTCGGGGCGCTGCAGCAGCAGATCCAGGAAGCCAGGGAAGACGTGGCCGACGCTTCAGCCGACGCGGTGCGCCAGCGCGCGGAGCGTCACCTCGCCGATCTCCAGCAGGTCTACGAGGCGCTGGAGCGCGCGCGGGGCGGTGGCACCGGGCACTGAGTCGGCGAATAAGACACGATTTGGAAAAGCCCGGGCCGCACGCCCGGGCTTTCTGCTTTTTCGCTCGCCTGCCCTGATGCCGGCGTCACGCCCGCGGCCCGGCCTGCAGCGCCACTTGTGGGGTGAAGGCCGGCATGGTCTTGTTGGCCGTCACCTGCAAATCTGGGGTAGCCATGCCTGAGCGCCAGGACAGGAGCGGTCGGGGCAGGAACGGCCAAAACGGCGACGGCCGCGCAAATTGGGGCCAAGAAGGCGATCACCGGGACGGCTCGGCCGCTGCGGCCAGCGCGAAAACGCTTCCGTCCCGCCGCGCGGTGCTGACGGCGCTGGCCATCGGGGCCGGTGGAAGCGTGCTCGACCTCTTTCCCCGCGAAGCCCGTGCGGAAGCGACCCTGGTGCCGGTCCGCCCGGAAGACGAGCGGCTGATGCGCGAGGCCATCGCCCTTGCGGCGGAGGCGGACTATCCGTTCGGCGCCGTGATCACCCGCGACGGGCAGGTGCTGGTGCGCGGTCTCAATCTCGGCCGGCGGCTCGCCGATCCCACCGCCCATGGGGAGATGGTGGCCATCCGCCGCTTCGTCGCCACCCGGCCACCGGAGGAGCTGAAGGGGACGACGCTCTACACCTCCGGCGAACCGTGCGCCATGTGCATGGGCGCCATCATCTGGTGCGGCATTTCCCGCGTGGTGTTCGCGGCGTCGGTGGACGATATCGCGGCTCGGCTCGGCCAGATCACCATGTCGGCGCAGGCGGTGGCCCAGCTGATGGCGCGGCACGCGCCGTTCGCGCAGGTGGAGATCACCGGCGGGGTCCTGCGGACCGAGGCGCTGGCCCTGTTCGACGCCAAGAAGACCAGCCCGTAAGGGCCGCCGGAATGCGCCGGCACGCTGGATCGGCGGGAGCTTTGCCGCCACAATATTTATATTAAATTGATCGACAAAATTATTTATATATTGGTACGCTTCTTGCGGATTGGAATCCATCCAACCGGGAGAAGCCGCATGCAGACCGCCTCCCATCAGGGACACCCTCCGGCCCCCGCGTCGCCCTTGCTCGCGACCGCGAACCCGGCCCAGGCCCTGCTGCTGACCGAGAATGCGGCGCTGACCAACGGGCCGCCCCTGCTGTTCCAGCGCCTCACCGCCAAGGAGCGGGAGGAGGTGCTGCGCGAGGGTCAGAAGCGGGTGGTCTATCGGGGCAAGATGCTGTTTTCACAAGGCACGCCCCATGACGGCATCTTCCTGATCGAGAGCGGCCGGATCCGAGTCTTCTACATCGCCCCCTCGGCTCGCGAGATCACCCTGGCTTACTGGGATGCCGGCAATTTCGTCGGCGGCCCGGAACTGTTCGGTCAGGGCCAGCACGTCTGGTCGGGGGTGGCCGCCACCAACTCGGTGGTGGTGCATCTCACCGGCAAGACCTTGCGCCGCCTCATCGCCCAGATCCCCGCCTTCGCCATCGGCCTGATCGAGGGCGTCACCTTCAAGGGCAAGTGCTATTCCGCCCTTGCCCAGATGCTGGGCACACGCTCCGTCACCGAGCGTCTCGCCCACCTGCTGCTCCACCTCGCCGACACCTACGGCGTCAGGGACGAAGGCGCCGTGGTCATCGGCACCGCCTTCACCCACGCGGACCTCGCCCACATGGTGGGGGCCACGCGCCAATGGGTCACCATCAGCCTCAAGCGCCTGCAGGAGCAGGGTGTTCTGAAGGCGGAGAAGGCCAAGCTGGTGGTCTATGACCTCGATGCCCTGCACGCCATGCGCGGTGATCGCTGAGCGCGGCCGCCCCGGCCGCCCGCGCGCCGCCGGTATCACAGGCAGGCCTTGCTGAAAAAACGGGCGGGGCCGTAAAGGAGGCAACTAATCGACAGGCGCGCATCATCTTCCTTTGAACCGGTCGAAGCTCGCGGCGGAAGATCACGGTCGAGAGCCGTCCTGCCCCGAGAGGTGGATCCGATGACCCTGTTCCCGTCCGCGCTTCTTCGCACCCCCGTGGTTCAAACTTCGATCCTTCGCGCGCTGGCCCTGGCGCTTTCGGCCGCCAGCGCCCTCGCCGCTCTTCCCGCCGGCGCCGAGACCATCAACATCGGCATCGGCACCCAGGACACCACCACCAACACGGTGACCACGGGTGTGGTGATCAAGGAGCTGAAGCTCCTCGACAAGTATCTGCCGAAGGACGGCAAGTATGCCGGCGCCACCTACAACATCGAATGGCAGAACTTCACCTCCGGCCCGCCGGTGACCAACGGCATGATGGCCGACAAGCTCCAGTTCGGCGGCATGGGGGATTATCCCCTGGTGGTGAACGGCTACACCTTCCAGTCCAATCCGCAGTCCAAGTCCCAGCTGATCTCGGTCGCCGCCTACAACCTGTTCGGCTCGGGCAACGGGGTGGTGGTGCACAAGGACTCGCCGTACTTCGAGCTGTCGGACCTGAAGGGCAAGGTGCTCTCCGTCCCGTTCGGCTCGGCGGCCCATGGCATGATCCTCAAGGCCATGCAGGACAAGGGCTGGCCCAATGACTACTTCAAGCTGGTGAGCCAGTCGCCGGAGGTGGGCTCCACCAACCTCCAGGAAAAGAAGATCGACGCCCACGCCGACTTCGTCCCCTTCGCCGAGCTGCTGCCGTTCCGCGGCTTCGCCCGCAAGATCTTCGACGGCGTGGAGACCAGGGCCCCCACCTGGCATGGCGTGGTGGTGCGCACCGACTTCGCCGAGAAGTATCCGGAGGTGGTGGTCGGCTATCTGAAGGCGGTCATCGAGGCGAACGGCTGGGTGCGCAAGGATCCCAAGACCGCCGCCGAGCAGATCGCCAAGTGGACCGGCATCGACAAGGAAGTGGTCTACATCTTCCTCGGCCCGGGCGGCATCATGACCATGGACCCCACCATCAAGCCGCAGCTGGTGGCCGACGCCGCCGAGGATGCCGCCGTGCTGCAGAAGCTCGGGCGGATGAAGGAATTCGACGTCAAGGCCTGGGTCAACGACAGCTATATCCGCCAAGCCTACAAGGAACTGGGCCTCGATTACGAGAAGCAGCTGGCGAGCACCGACAATTACGAGGTCTCCGGCGAGGACGCCTTCTGCAAGGTCAAGATCAGCGCGCCGCGCAAGGCGGGCGAGATCTGGATCGAGGGCGAGGGCATCAAGTCCTATTCCAGCCCCGCCTGCACCCTGGGCGCGCTCGCCGAGCTGACCGCCCAGGGCAAGACGGTGAGCATGACCTATCTGTTCGACAGCGCCCGCGGCATCAAGCTGTTCGCCAGCGAGGCCTTCTATGCGGTGGGCACGACGAAGGACGGCAAGGCGGAGATCCTGCCCTTCCTGCTCAAGGCCGACGCGGAGGCCGCTGCGGCCAAGGATGGCGGCAAGGTGATGTCCTTCGGCGACGCGCTGAAGGCCGCCACCGCGGGCCGCGGGTGAGCGCCATGCAGACCGCCATGGCGAAAACGCTCGTGTCCCCCTCCGCTCCCCTGCACCTGGCGGGCGTGGAGGGAAGGGGTGCCGCCGTGGCGGCGCCGGGGCCCATCCTGTTGCGGCCGGAGCGCCCGGAGGCGCCGGCTGCCCCCGCGCCCGACCGCTCCCCCCTGGGGCGGGCGCGGCGCTGGGTGAAGCTCAATGCCGCGGCGATCCGGGCGATCCTGCTCGGCGCCCTTTCCATCGGCCTCTTCATCCTCGCCTGGCACGTGCTCACCAGCAACCGCATGATCCTCTACGTGCGCTTCGTGAACGTGCCCTCGCCCGAGCAGGTGCTGGAAAGCGCCCGCACCGCCTTTTCCACCGGCGCCTTCTTCGACCACATCTATATTTCCTGTCGCCGCATCTTCCTCGGCTTCGCCATCGCCACCCTCGTCGCGGTGCCGTTGGGCCTGCTGATGGGGCGCTTCCAGCTGCTGAAGGACTTCGTGTTCCCGGTGTCCGAGGTGCTGCGGCCCATCCCGGCCATCGCCTGGGTGCCCATGTCCATCATGCTGTGGCCGACCAACGAGGAGAGCATCGTCTTCATCACTTTCCTCGGCTCGTTCTTTCCCATCCTCATCAACACCCTGCACGGCATGGCCAATGTGGACGAGGTGCTGGTGCGCGCCGCCCGCTGCCTCGGGGCGAGCGAGCGGGCGACCTTCCGCGAGGTCTACTTCCCGGCGGTGCTGCCGCAGATCTTCACCGGCCTCACCGTGGGCATGGGGGTCGCCTGGGTGTCGCTGATCGCGGCGGAGATGATCTCCGGCCAGTTCGGCATCGGCTATTTCACCTGGGAGGCCTATTCCCTGGTGCAGTATCCCGACATCGCGTTGGGCATGATCACCATCGGCGTGCTCGGGCTCGCCTCCTCCTTCCTCATCCGGCTTCTCGGGCGGGCGGTGACGCCCTGGTCCCGGGCCAAATGAGCCAAACGAAAGCGAGGCGCGCCATGGCTGTTCCTCCCGTCCCTCCCGCCCAGACCGGCCTGATCGAGGTCAGCGATTTCCATCTGGCCTACGACACCCTCGATGGCGCCATGGTGGCGGTCAGCGACGCCGATCTCGTGGTGCGGCCCGGCGAGTTCGTCTCCATCATCGGCCCCTCCGGCTGCGGCAAGTCCACCCTGCTCAACGCGGTGGCGGGCTTCCTCAAGCCCACGGCCGGGCGGGTCACCGTGGACGGGGAGGCGGTGAAGGGCCCCTCGGCTGACCGGGGCATGGTGTTCCAGCAATATTCCCTGTTCCCGTGGAAGACGGTGCGGGAGAACGTGGAGTTCGGCCTCAAGATGCGCGGACTGGGCCGTTCCGAGCGGGCGGTGGCGGCGCGCACGCTGCTCGGCCTTGCCGGCCTTTCCGCCTTCGAGGACCATTATCCCGACCGCCTGTCCGGCGGCATGAAGCAGCGGGTGGGGATCGTCCGCGCCCTGGCGACCGGGCCCAAGGTGCTGCTGCTGGACGAGCCCTTCGGCGCGCTCGACGCGCAGACGCGCATCATCATGCAGCAGATCCTCACCAACCTCTGGCAGCGGCTCGGCATCTCGGTGCTGTTCGTGACCCACGACATCGACGAGGCGATCTTCCTCTCCGACCGCATCTACGTGATGACCGCGCGTCCCGGCACCATCAAGGCCGAGGTGACGGTGCCGCTGGCCCGCCCGCGCGATGCGGCACTCCAGCTCTCCCCCGACTTCATCCAGCTGCGCGCCGACCTCGGCGCCCTGATCCGCGAGGAGAGCCTGAAGGCCATGGGCGGCGAGCTGAACGAGGACGCGCTGAAGGGCCTCGCGGTGAACCTCAACGGTTCGAACCTCGCGCAGGTGGTGTGACATCCCACCCTCGCCCTCCGGCTTGACCGGAGCCATCCATCGTTTCCCGGCCGACTGAAACGGAGCGCAGCGCAGTGGAAGGAGAGCCGGGATCCCGCGCAGCGGGTCAAAGTCCAGGACCGCTGTTGAAGGCAGCGCCTTCGGCGGTCTCTTTGTGCTGGGCCCCGGCTCGCATTCCGCTGTCGCTGCATGCGTCCGGGGAATGCAGGGCGCCTGCGTTCTCCAACCGCCGTCACGGCAAAAGGACGACACATCCCTCGCAGCCGCAAACACGGTTGCTCGACTGGAGGACCCATTCCTCCTCCGGTCCCGGCGCGGCGCGCCAGCGGATTTCGTGCGGTCGTCAAGCGTCCTGGAAAATCCGCAATTAATTGACCCGTCAAGGTCTTAGTCCTGAAGGCCGAGCGCCGGTCCGGCTAAAATAAAGGAGAACAACAACGGGACCCTGCCCCATGGCCTACGTCGTCACCGACAAATGCATCCGCTGCAAATTCATGGATTGCGTCTCGGTCTGCCCGGTGGACTGCTTCTATGAGGGCGAGAACATGCTCGTCATCAATCCGGACGAATGCATCGATTGCGGCGTGTGCGAGCCCGAATGCCCGGCCGCCGCCATTTCCGCCGACAGCGATCCTGAGGCGGCGCGCTGGCTGGCGCTCAACGCCGAATATGCCGCCCTGTGGCCGAACATCGCCGAGAAGAAGGAGCCGCCGGCCGACGCCTCGGACTGGATGGACGTGGACGGCAAGTTCGAGAGCGCCTTCTCGGCGGCACCGGGCCAGTCCTCCGCCGGCCCGTCCCCGTCGTCGCTGGCGTGAGGGGAGAGCCATGAGCAATCTCAACACCGAGACCGTCCTCGATGTCCGCCACTGGACCGACCGGCTCTTCTCCTTCACCGCCACCCGCGACACCGCCTTCCGCTTCAAGAGCGGCCAGTTCACCATGATCGGCCTGCCGGTGGCCGACAGGCCGCTGCTGCGCGCCTATTCACTCGCCTGCGCGCCCCATGAGGACACGCTGGAATTCTTCTCCATCAAGGTGCCGGACGGCCCGCTCACCTCGCGCCTGCAGGCGCTGAAGCCGGGTGATCCCATCCTCGTCGGCCGCCGCCCCACCGGCACGCTGCTGCTGGACAATTTGAAGCCCGGCAAAAGGCTCTATCTTCTCGCCACCGGCACCGGGCTGGCGCCGTTCGTGTCCATCGCCAAGGACCCGGAGGCCTATGAGCGCTTCGAGCACATCGTGCTGGTGCACGGCTGCCGCGAGGTGGCGGAGCTGGCCTATGGGGAGCAGGTGGTGGCGGACCTCAAGGCCAACGATTTCCTCGGCGAATACGCCGCCGCCCAGCTGCTGCATTATCCGACCGTGACGCGCGAGCCGTTCCGCAATCGCGGCCGCGTCACCGACCTGATGGAGAGCGGGCGGCTGTTCGCCGATCTCGGCCTGCCCGACCTCGACCCGGCCCATGACCGGGTCATGCTGTGCGGCTCGCCGCAGATGATCGCCGACACGCGCGAGCTCCTCGAAGGACGTGGCTTCGCCGAGGGCGCCGGCCATCGGCCCGAGACCTTCGTGGTGGAGAAGGCCTTTGCCGAGCGGTGAGGCTTCCGGGCCGGCGCCGGCCCTGCCCGCGAGGGCCGGGCTGTCGGCGCATCCGGTGCCGGCATGCCATATAATCAAATAAATCGATCAATTGTAGAAATACAACTCGTTTGATCGATTGATTGTGCCGCTGCATGCTCCGTGTCACTTCTGGAGCCCCGCCATGACCGACAAGACCGTCGCCGACCCTGCCACGCTCGCACCGTCCCCGCTCGCCCGCGGAGGTGGTCCGCTTGCCACGGCCTTCGGCGGCATCCTGCCGGGCCTCGCTTACACCGTGCTCATCGCCGCCTCCGCCTACGGGTTGCGGCAGATCCCCGGCATGGGGCTGGTGAGCCCGCTTATCCTCGCCATCGCCATCGGCATGGCCCTGCACAACATCTTCGGCACGGCGGCCATCGCCAAGCCGGGGGTGAAGTTCGCGCTGCGCCGCATCCTGCGCTTCGCCATCGTGCTGCTGGGCCTCCAGCTCACCTTCGAGCAGGTGCGCTCGGTGGGGCTCACCGGCTTCCTCATCGTCGCCGGAACCCTGTTCGCTACCTTCTTCGCCACCCGCTGGCTGGGCCGGCTGATGGGGGTGGACAAGCAATTGTCCGAGCTGATCGCGGCCGGCACCGCCATCTGTGGCGCCTCGGCGGTGATCGCCACCAACACGGTCACCCGTGGCTCGGACGAGGATGTGGCCTATGCGGTGGCCTGCGTCACCGTCTTCGGCTCGCTGTCCATGCTGCTGATGCCGGTGCTCCTGCCCTATACGGGCCTCGACGCGCACGGCTTCGGCCTGTGGACCGGCGCCTCCATCCACGAGGTGGCGCAGGTGGTGGCCGCCGCCTTCCAGGGCGGCCAGCAGGCCGGCGAGTTCGGCACGGTGGCGAAGCTGTCGCGGGTGATGCTGCTCGCGCCCCTGGTCATCGGCCTCGGCGCCGCCGCCGTCATCCGCGCCCGCGGCGACAAGGCGGCCGGCCATGCCAGCCCGCCAATGCCGTGGTTCGTGTTCGGCTTCATCGCCATGGTGATGGTGGCTTCGAGCGGATGGGTGCCGGCGGAGGTGAAGATGCCGGTCGCCACCACCACCACCTTCCTGCTCGCGGTGGCGCTGGGCGCCATGGGGCTGGAGACCGACATCGCCAAGCTGCGCCTCAAGGGCATCAAGCCCCTGCTTCTCGGTGCCGCCGCCTGGCTTTTCATCTCGGCGCTGAGCCTTATCCTGATCAAGACGCTGATGTGAGCGAAAGCCCGCGCGGCGCCTGAGCGGGATCCCGCAGAATCAAGGCCCGCGCGACGCCTGAGCGCGGGCAGGCGGAGCCACGATGACGCTGGAGCAATTGCGGGTCTTCGTCGCCGTCGCCCGCGCCCTGCACATGACGCGCGCCGCCGCCCAGCTTCACATGACCCAGTCGGCGGTCAGCGCCTCGGTCGCGGCGCTGGAGGCTTCCTGCGGCGTCGCCCTGTTCCACCGGGTGGGGCGGCGGATCGAGCTGACCGAAGCGGGGCGCGCCTTCGTGCCGGAAGCGGACGCCGTGCTCGCCCGCGCCGCCGCCGCCGAGACCGTGCTGGCCGATCTCTCCGGCCTGAGGCGCGGGCGCCTCGCGCTCCAGGCCAGCCAGACCATCGCCAACTACTGGCTCGGTCCCCTGCTCAATCGCTTCCACCAGCTTTATCCGGACATCGCGCTGTCGGTGGTCATCGGCAACACCACGCAGGTGGCGGCGGCGGTGCGGGAGGGGACCGCCGATCTCGGCTTCGTGGAAGGCGAGGTGGAGGAGCCGCTCCTCGCCCGCACCGCCGTGCCGGGGGACCGGCTGGTGCTGGTGACGGCGGCCGGCCACCCGTTCGCGGCGCGGCGCGCGCTGACGCCGGCGGACCTGTTCGAGCTGCCGTTCGTGCTGCGCGAGCCCGGCTCGGGCACACGGCAGGTGTTCGAGGATGCGCTGCGCGCGTCCGGGCTCGATCCGGCGGGGCTCAAGGTGGTGCTGGAGCTGCCGTCCAACGAGGCGGTCATCAGCGCGGTGGCGGCTGGGGCCGGGGCAACGGTGATCTCGGACCTGGTGGCGGCGGCGGGGCTCGCCACCGGCACCCTGCGCCAGCTGCCGCTGGGCTTTCCGGCGCGCCGCTTCTACGCGCTGCGCCACGCCGATCGGTACCACTCGCGCGCCGCGCAGGCGCTGACGGCGCTGATGCAGGCGCCCGAAGCGGCGCGGGCGGCCCCGGCGGCGCCTACGAGCCGGCCGCGGCCTCGAGCTCGGCGCTGACGGCGAGCCATTCCTCTTCCGCCGCGGCGAGCTTCTCCACCGCCTCGGCGCGGGCCTTGGCGAAGCGGGCGGCATCGAACGGCTTCCGGGCATGCAGGTCCGGCTCGGCGAGCTTGGCGTCGATGCCGGCGATTTCCTTCTCCAGCTTCTCCACGCTGGCTTCCAGCTCGCGGACGCGCTTCTTGAGCGGGCCGGTGGGCGTCTTGCGCTTCTGGTCGGCCGGGGTGCCCTTCTTCGTCTCGGCACTGTCCTTGCGGCCGGAATCGGTCATGCGGTCGCCGTCGGAGCGCGACAGCACCTCGGTGCGGTACTGGTCGAGGTCGCCTTCATAGGCCTTCACGGTGCCGCCGGCGACGCGCCACAGCCGCTCGGCGCAGGCCTCCAGCAGGTGCCGGTCGTGGGAGACGAGGATGACCGCGCCGGGAAAGTCGTTCAGCGCCTCGATGAGGGCGGCGCGCGCCTCGATGTCCAGGTGGTTGGTGGGCTCGTCGAGGATGAGCAAATGCGGGCCGTTGAAGGTGGCGAGCCCCAGCAGCAGGCGCGCCTTCTCGCCGCCCGAGAGGGACGCGACCTTGGTGTCGGCGGCCCCGCCGGAAAACCCCATCTCCGCCGCCCGCGCCCGCACCCGGGCCTCGGGCGCGTCGGGCATGAGCTTGCGCACGTGCTGGGCGGGGCTGTCGCCGGGGACCAGCTCGTCGATCTGGTGCTGGGCGAGATAGGCCACTTCCAGCCTGTCGGCGCGCACGAGGCTGCCGCTCTCCTCCTTCAGCCGGCCGGCGAGGAGCTTGGCGAAGGTGGACTTGCCGTTGCCGTTGGGGCCGAGCAGCGCGATCCGGTCGTCCTCGTCGATGCGAAGATCGAGGTTCCGCAGGATCGGCTTGCCGGGCACATAGCCGACCGACACATGGTCCATGACCACGATAGGCGGCGAGAGGAGCCGCTCGGGATGGCGGATGGAGATGGACGCCCCCTCCTCGCTCACCTGGGCGGCCAGCGGCTCCATGCGGGCCAGCGCCTTGAGGCGGGACTGGGCCTGCTTGGCCTTGGTGGCCTTGGCGCGGAAGCGGGCGACGAAGGATTCCATGTGGGCACGCTGCATCTCCTGCTTCTTGCGCGCCTTCTGGTCCAGCAGCAGCCGCTCGCGCCGCTGGCGGTCGAACGAGCTGAAGCCGCCCTTGTAGAGGGTCAGCTTCTGCCCGGTGAGGTGCAGGATGTGGTCGACGCTGGTGTCGAGCAGGTCGCGGTCATGGCTGATGAGGATCACCGTGCGCGGGTAGTGCGCGAGGTAGTCCTGGAGCCACAGGGTGCCTTCGAGGTCGAGATAGTTGGTGGGCTCGTCGAGCAGAAGCAGGTCGGGCTCGGTGAACAGCAGCGCGGCGAGCGCCACGCGCATGCGCCAGCCGCCCGAGAATTCCGAGCAGGGCCGCGCCTGCGCGCTCTCGTCGAAGCCGAGGCCGGCGAGGATGGTGGCGGCGCGGGCGGGGGCGGAATAGGCGTCGATGTCGAGCAGGCGCATCTCGATCTCGCCCATGCGCATGGGATCGGCGGCGGCCTCGCGCTCCGTCAGCAGCGCGGCGCGCTCGGTATCGGCGGCCAGCACGCGCTCGATGAGCGAATCCGGCCCCGCCGGCGCCTCCTGCGCCACCCGGCCGATGCGAGTGCGGTTGGGCATGCGGATGGCGCCGGATTCCAGCTCCAGCTCGCCCACCAGGGCCTTGAACAGGGTGGTCTTGCCCGAGCCGTTGCGCCCGACCACGCCGACCCGCGCATTCTCGGGGATGGCCACCGAGGCATGGTCGATGAGCAGGCGCCCGGCGAGGCGCAGGGAAATATCGTCGAGAACGATCATGCCGGCGCTTTTCGCAGGCGCGGCGAGCGGGGGCAAGGGGTGGGAACGCATGGCGCGGCGCCCGGTTCCCTCCCGAGGGGAGGATCGCGCTGTCGTCCTTCACCACCGTCATGCCCCGGCTTGTCCGGGGCATGACGACCGTTCGTGGGACCGGAGCCCTCTGCCCGCTATTCCGCCGCGTCGGGGATCGGCTCCGGCTTCACCCAGCGCAGCACCGGCGCGCGGGCGGCGCGGGTCTCGTCGAGGCGGCGGCGCGGGGCGTAATAGGGCGCGCCGAGGAAGCGCGCCTTGTCCCCGGCCTTCGCCGCCAAAGCGAGGTCGCGCAGGGCGGCGATGAACAGGTCCAGGGAGGCCTTGGACTCGCTCTCCGTCGGCTCGATGAGCATGGCGCCGTGCACCACCAGCGGGAAATACACCGTCATGGGGTGGTAGCCCTCGTCGATGAGGGCCTTGGCCACGTCCAGGGTCGAGATCCCCGTGCCGGCGAGCCAGGCGTCGTCGAACAGGGCCTCGTGCATGGCCGGGCGCTCGGCGAAGGGCGCGCTCATCACGTCCATGAGGCAGGCGCGGATGTAGTTGGCCGAGAGCACCGCATCCTCGGAGGCCTGCCGCATGCCGTCGGCGCCGTGGGAGAGCATCCACGACAGCGCCCGCACGAACATGCCCATCTGGCCGTGGAAGGCGCTCATGCGGCCCAGCGCCTGCTGCGCCCCGTCCGCGCCCTGGTCCTCCACCAGCGCCAGCCCGTCCGCCGTGGCCACCAGCGCCGGCACCGGCGCGAAGGGGGCGAGCGCCGCCGAGAGCACCACCGGCCCCGCCCCCGGCCCGCCGCCGCCATGGGGCGTGGAGAAGGTCTTGTGCAGGTTGATGTGCATGGCGTCGACGCCGAGGTCGGCGATGCGCACCTTGCCGAGGATGGCGTTGAAGTTGGCGCCATCCGAATAGAAATAGGCCCCGGCTGCGTGCACCGCCTCGGCGATGGCCACCACATCGCGCTCGAACAGGCCGCAGGTGTTGGGGTTGGTGAGCATGAGGGCGGCCACCTCCGGCCCCAGCGCGGCCTTCACCGCCTCCGGGTCCACCGTGCCGTCGGCGCGCGCCGGGATGGAGCGCACCTCGTAGCCGATGAGGGCGGCGGTGGCGGGGTTGGTGCCGTGGGCGCTCTCCGGCACCAGCACCACGTGGCGCTTGGAGCCGCTTGCCTCGTGCGCGGCCTTGATGGCCATCATGCCGCACAGCTCGCCATGGGCGCCGGCCTTGGGCTGGAGCGCCACCGCCTGCATGCCGGTGAGTTCCAGGAGGTAGCGCGACAGCTCGCCCATGAGACCGAGCGCGCCCTGGACCGTGGACAGGGGCTGGAGCGGGTGCACGTCGGCGAAGCCCGGCAGCCGCGCCATCTTCTCGTTGAGGCGCGGATTGTGCTTCATGGTGCACGACCCCAGCGGGAACAGGCCGCTGTCGATGCCGTAATTCATCCGCGACAGGCGCACGTAATGGCGCATGGCTTCCGGCTCGCTGAGGCCGGGCAGCTCCAGCGGCGCGGTGCGGGCATGGCCGCCCAGGCGGTCCTTGAACGGCGCGGGCTCGGGCACGTCGACGCCGGTCACCTCGGTGCGGCCGATCTCGAACAGGAGCCCCTCTTCCAGGTCCAGGGCGCGGTTGCCGGTGAAGGTCTGCGGCCCCGCATAGGGGACGGACGTGGTGTCGGAAACGATCTGCGGCGTGGTGGCGCCGCGGCCTTCGCGGTTCATCACAGCACCTCATTCAGGGTCGCGGCAAAAGCGGCGCGGTCGTCCGCGCTGGTGGTCTCGGTGGCGGCGACGAGGATGAGGGCGTCGAGGCCCGATTTCGGCGCCAGGCGCGAATACGGCACGCCGCCGAGGATGCCCTTCGCCGCCAGCTTCTCCACCACGTGCGACGCGGAGCCGGGCACGCGGATGGTGAATTCGTTGAAGAAGGTGTCGTTGAGCACCTCCACCCCCGGCACCACCGCCAGCCGGTCGGCGAGGTCGCAGGCGCCGGCGTGGTTGAGGCGGGCGAGGCGGGTGAGCCCGGTCTTGCCGAGCAGGCTCATGTGGATGGTGAAGGCCAGGGCGCACAGGCCCGAATTGGTGCAGATGTTGGAGGTGGCCTTCTCGCGGCGGATATGCTGCTCGCGGGTGGAGAGCGTCAGCACGAAGCCGCGCCGGCCCTCCGCGTCCACGGTCTCGCCGGCGAGGCGCCCCGGCATCTGACGCACGAACTTGGAGCGGGTGGCGAACAGGCCCACATAGGGACCGCCGAAATTCAGCGCGTTGCCGATGGACTGGCCTTCGCCTGCCACGATGTCGGCGCCCTGCGCCCCCGGCGGCTCGATGAGGCCCAGGGACACCGCCTCGGTGAACACGGCGACCAGCAGGGCGCCGGCCTTGTGGGCGGCCTCGGCGATGGGTTTCAGGTCCACGAGGTTGCCGAACACGTCCGGCGACTGCACCACCACGCAGGAACAGCCGGCGTCGATGGCGCCGATGATGTCCTCGCCGCCGGAGGGGGCGGGGGGCAGGGACACCACCTCGTCGCCGGCATAACGGGAGACGGTCTCCACCGTGGCGCGATAGTGCGGGTGCAGGTTGCCGGCGAGCAGCGCCTTGCGGCGGCGGGTGACGCGGTGGGCCATCAGCACCGCCTCGGCGGTGGCGGTGGAGCCGTCATACATGGAGGCGTTGGCCACCTCCATGCCGGTGAGCTCGGCCACCTGCGTCTGGAACTCGAACAGGTATTGCAGGGTGCCCTGGGCGATCTCGGGCTGGTACGGCGTGTAGGAGGTGAGGAATTCCGAGCGCTGGATCAGGTGGTCCACGCTCGCCGGCACGTGGTGGCGGTAGGCGCCGGCACCGACGAAGAAGGGCACCGAGCCGGCCGGCACGTTGCGGGAGGCGAGGCGGGCCAGCGCCCGCTCCACCTCCAGCTCGCCCTTGGCCAAAGGCAGGTTCGGCAGCTCGGTCTCGCGCTGGGCGAGGGGAATGTCGGCGAACAGGGCGTCCACCGAGGCGGCGCCGGTGCGCGCCAGCATCTCGGCGCGGTCCTCGGGGGTGAGGGGAAGATATCGCATGGGTCCGCCTTCCGGTCAGGCGAGGGTGAAGCGCGGCGTGATGATGATGTCCGCGCGCAGCGAATGGGCGACGTAGCACTCCTCGTGCGCCCGGTGGTGTAGGGCCGCCACGTCCTCGCCGCTCGGCAGCTTCTCGCCGGAGAACACCATCACCGGGTTGAGGCTGATGCGGGAGACGAACAGCTTGCCCTTCTCGTTGGGGGTCATCTCGCCCGTGGCCGCGTCCTCGTAGCTGTCCACGCGGAAGCCGGCGCGGCGGGCGAAATCGAGAGCGAAAAGCATGTGGCAGCTGGCGGCCGAGGCCACCAGCGCCTCCTCCGGGTCCACCGCATCCTCGCGGGAGAGCGGCACCCGCACCGATGACGGCGCCGAGGAGCCGGGCACCTCGATGCCGTCGAAGGCCCAGACATGGCCGCGGGAATAGCGCCCGTCGGTGAAGGCGGCCTCGCCCCGCGCCCAGCGGATGGTGGCTTGGTAGTCGTGGGCCATGGTCAGCCCAGCGTGTCGAGGAAGGACTTGTAGGCGTGCTCGTTCATGAGGTCGTCGAGCTCGGCCGGGTTCGAGATCTTCAGCTTCAGGAACCAGCCCTTGCCTTCCGGGTCCTCGTTGACGAGGCCGGGGGCGCCTTCGAGCTCGCTGTTGACCTCCACCACCTCGCCGGTGAGGGGGGCGTAGACCTCGCTCGCCGCCTTCACGCTCTCCACGACGGCGGCTTCCTTGCCCTTCTCCACCGCCTTGCCGATGTCGGGCAGCTCGACGAACACCACGTCGCCGAGCTGGCCCTGGGCGTAGTCGGAGATGCCGACCACCGCCACGTCGCCCTCGACGCGCACATATTCATGGTCCTTGGTGTAGCGCACTTGCGTCATGGATCAGGCCCCCGGCTTCTGCTTGCGCGCATAGCGCGTCGGAACGAATGGAAGAGACGTCACCACGGCGGGCAGGGCCTTGCCGCGGACGAGGATGTCGAGGCGGGTGCCGGGCGCGGCGAGGGCCGGCGGCACGTAGCCCATGGCGATGGGCGCCTGCAGCGTCGGGGCGAAGCCGCCGGAAGTGACGACCCCGACCACCGCGCCGCCGGAGGCGATCTCCGCCCCCTCGCGGGCCGGGGCGCGCCCCTCCAGCTTCAGGCCCACCCGGACGCGGGCCGGGCCCTCGGCCAGCTCGCGCTGGATGCGTGCCGCGCCGGGAAAGCCGCCGCCTTCGCGCCGCCGCTTCTGCATGGACCACACCAGGGCCGCCTCCACCGGGGAGGTGGAAAGGTCGATGTCGTGGCCGTAGAGGCAGAGCCCGGCCTCGAGCCGCAGGCTGTCGCGCGCCCCGAGGCCGATGGCCTTCACCTCCGGCTCGGCGAGAAGAGCCGCCCACAGGGCCGCCGCCTGGTCTTCGGCCACGGAAATCTCGAAGCCGTCCTCGCCGGTATAGCCGGAGCGGGAGACCTCCACCGGAATGCCGTCGAAGGTGGTGGGGATGGCGCTCATGAAGTCGAGCGAGGCCGCCTCCGGCGCGTGCCGCGCCATGACGGTGGCGGCCTCGGGCCCCTGAAGGGCGAGGAGCGCCCGCTCGGGGCGGGTGACGAGGCGCACCGACGGCGGCAGGTGTTCGGCGATGTGGGCGAAGTCACCGGTCTTGCAGGCGGCGTTGACCACTAGGATGAGCGTGCCGTCCGCCTCCGGGGCGAGCGGGCGCGTCACCATGAAATCGTCGATGATGCCGCCGTCCGCGGCGAGGAGCTGGGAATAGCGCTGCTTGCCGGGGGAGAGATTGAGGAAATCGGCGGGGGCGAGGGCTTCCAGCGCCAGCGCGGTGGTGGCGTGGTCCGGCCCGACCAGCAGGGCCTGGCCCATGTGGGAGACGTCGAACAGGCCGGCGTGGGCGCGTGTCCAGCCGTGCTCGGCGAGGATGCCGTCCGGATACTGCACCGGCATCTGGTAGCCGGCGAAGGGAACGATGCGCGCCCCGAGTGCGGCGTGGGCGGAATAAAGGGGTGTTTCGAGCAGCGGCTCGGATTGATCCACGAGGGACTCCCGGACGATAGCGCCAATTTCCGGATCCGGGTGCCGGGAGAATGCGTGACGCGACAAGCTTGCCAGGCAAACTCGTCGGCGCATGCTCCCGCGGATCCGCGCGGCGCCCCCTCTGTCTGAAGGACCTGAGAGATTTCACCGTGCCTCGTGGAAGGGCGCGGCTTACTCCTTCGGTGAGCGACGAGGATGCGCGTCTCCGCGCAGTGCCGGCGCTGCTTTCCAGAGGCTCGTCCCCCTGCGGCCCTTGGTGCCTGAGCGGTTCCGGGGCGGTTGCGCCTTCGGCGCCGGCCTGGAACCTCGCGAGAGGAAAAAGGCCGGTCTCTCCCGCAGGGATCGTCCGATTGCGTCCGGTCCGAACCGGCCCGAACGCGGGTGCAGCATAGGCGAATGTCGGCGGGCGTCAACGCGGGGATGCGGAGGGCGGTCCGGTTTAAGGGCGGGGGGCGCCCGTCCGCCTCACTGCGGGGCCGGGCCGAAGACTTCCGGCGTGCTGTCGCCGGCCGGCTGGGCCGCCGGCTTGCGCGGCTTGGGCTTGGCGGCGGGCTTGGGCTTCTCGCGCGCCTCGGTGCCCTGCGGGTCGAAGCCCACATACACCACGTGGCGCTCCATCTCGGCCGGCTTCAGCAGCGGGAAGGAAATCTGCTCCTCCACCGCAGTGAAGGGGGCGTGGCCGGGATCGGCCGGAACATCCACCTGCACCAGGAAGAATTTGGTGGTGAGGGTCTTCGGGCTCGGGCCCTCCTGCACCACGGCGATGCGGATGGGCACCCGCACCGGGCCCGGCGTGCCCTTCTCGCCCATGAGCACGCGGCCCTCTATGCCCACCTTCACCAGCATGGTGCCGCCGGCGATGGAGCACTCGCGGGCAAGCCGGCTGATGCTGGCCTGGTAGCGCAGGGCGCCGCCCGGCTTGTCGGTGACCTGCCAGGTGGAGGCGCCGGTGCGCACCGTCACCGGCGGGCAGTCATAGACCTGGGTATCCGGCCCCGTCCCCACGGTGAGGACGCCGGTGGTGCCGCTGTTGACCACGCCGGCCGAGGAGGTGCCCGGCCGCGAGGCGACCCCGGTGTCCTGCGCGCCGAAGGCGCCGTCGAGCCCCTCGCCGGCGCCGCAGCCGGCGACCGCGAGGGCGAGGAACGCGGACAGGACCACCGCGATCGGAGCGCCGGACGGAGCGCCGGTCGGAGCGCCCTTGCCGCCGCGCCGCGCGGCGCGGCTGGCATGTGGAAGGGCGTGTTCTGCACGGGCCATTGCGCTCAACTCCAGTCGCTCGATGTCAGATGCCGGCTTCGAGGCGGAGGCCGTTATAGCAAAGGATGCCGGTCCGCCGGAACCGCCCCCCGCCACCGACCGGCACCGGTGGCGGGGGGCGGCGGAGGGTTTTGCGCGGCATGGTTACCCGCGCCCGCGCCGGAACCGCGGTTCAGCCGCCCGAAAGGCCTTGCGGCTTGCCGACCACCACGGTGAGGGCATCGCGGGCGGTTGCGAGGCGCCCGGCCACGCGCTTCAGGTCGTCGAGGGTGACGGCGGTGATCAGCGCATTGCGCTTGTCGATGTAGTCGATGCCGAGCTCGTCGAGCTGGATCTGCAGGAGCTGACCCGCCACCTTGGAGGAGGTGTCGAAGCGCAGGGCGTAGCTGCCGGTCAGATAGCTCTTCGCCTCGTCCAGCTCGGTCTGGCTGGGGCCGTCCTTCAGGATCTTGCGGAACTCGTCGGTGATGATCGAGATGGATTCGCCCGCCCGCTCGTTCTTGGTGGCGGTGCCGGCGAACCACAGGCCGGTGTGGGAGAGGGCCACCTGATAGGAATAGACCGAGTAAGCAAGCCCGCGCGCCTCGCGCACCTCCTTGAACAGGCGGGAGGAGAAGGCGCTGCCGCCGAGGATGTGGTTGAGCACGAAGGCGGGGATGAAGTCCGGGTCGCGCCGCTCCAGGCCGCCCGTGCCCATCACCACCACCGACTGCGGCACGTCGAGCGGGATCACGTCCACCGTGCCGATCTTCTGCGGCGTCACGTTGGCCACCGGGGTAAGGGTGGCGGTGGCGGGCAGGGCGCCGAAGGTGGCGTCGAGCCGCTTGCCCAGTTCCGCCGCGTCGATGTCGCCGACCACCGCCACGCGCAGGTTCGAGCGGGCGAGGCTGCGCTTGGCGAAGCCGGCGATGTCGTCGCGGCTGATGCGCGGCATGCTTTCCAGCGTTCCATCCACCGGGCGGCCGTAGGGGTGGCCGGGGAAGGCGAGGGCGAACCAGCGCTCGTTGGCAATGGAGTTGGGCTCGGTGGAACGGCGGCGCAGCATGGCCATCTGCGCGGCGCGGATGCGCTCCACCGCCTCGGTATCGAAGCGCGGCTCGCTGACGGCGACGCGCAGCAGCTCGAACGCCTTGTCGCGGTTGTCGGAGAGGGTGCGCAGCGAACCGCGGACATCGTCACGCCCGGCGTCGAAATGCAGCTCCACGGCATGGTCGGCCAAGGCGCGCTGGAAGGCCTCCGCGTCGAGCGTGCCGGCCCCCTCGTCGAGGAGGGAGGCGGTGAGGTTGGCAAGGCCCGGAAGGTCCTTGCCGTCCTGGGACGCGCCGCCGATGAAGGCGAACTCCACGGCGATGAGGGGCAGGGTGGTGTCGTGCACCAGCCAGGCCTTGATGCCGCCGGGACTGGTCACCTCGGTGATGCGGTTGGACTGGGAGTGCGCCGCGTCGGCGGACAGAAGGGAAAGAGCCATCGTAACCATCGCAAAGAGGAGACGGCCGGCGCGCGCAGCGCTGCCGGCATGGGCGGGTGCCGTCGGGAGGGCCAGCCTCACGAGCGGTCTTCCTTGCGGGCTTCGGACTGCTTCAGGTAGCCGGTGACCGCGCGATCCGTCACCAGATACCGGCGGGCCGCGTCCTTCACCTGCTCGGCCGTCACCGCCTTGATGCGCTCCGGCCAGGCGTTGACGTCATCCGCCGAGAGGCCGGTGGCCCAGGCCGCGCCGTAGATGCGCGCCAGCGTTGCCTGGTTGTCCTGGGAGTAGATGGTGTCGGCCACCAGCCGGGTCTTTGCCCGGGCCAGCTCCAGATCATCCACGCCCTTCGCCTGCAGATCGGCGACCACCGCGTCCGCCGCCTTCTCCAGGTCCTCCAGGCTCACGCCGGGCCGCGGCGAGGCGTAGGTCACGAACCGCGTGGCGTCGTACGCGGTGCTTTGATACCAGGCGCCAGCGCCGGCGGCGAGGCCCTTCTCCGCCACCAGGGTGCGATAGAGCCGGCTCGTCTGGCCGCCGCCGAGAATCTGGGAAAGCACCTCCAGGGCCTCGGATTCCCCCGGCTGCGCGGTGCGCGAGGAGGGCACGAGGTAGGAGCGCTGGAGGCTCGGCTGGGCCACGCGGGGGTCGGCGAGCGAGACGCGGCGATGGGCCTGCGGCTCGGGCTCCTGCGGGCGGCTGCGCGGCGGCGTGTCGGCGCGGGCCACCTTGCCGTAGGTCTTCTCGGCCAGCGCGCGCACGGCCTCGGGGTCCACGTCGCCGGCCACCACGAGCAAGGCGTTGTTGGGGGCGTAGTAGCGCCGGTAGAAGGCGAGGGCGTCCTCGCGGTTCAGCCCCTTGATCTCGTGCTCCCAGCCGATGATGGGATGCTGGTAGGGGTGGTTCACGTACGTCGTGGCCTGCAGCACCTCGGACAGGCGCGCGCCGGGATCGTTGTCCGTGCGCATGCGGCGCTCTTCCAGCACCACGTCGCGCTCGGGCAGCACCACCTCGTCGGAGAGCTTGAGGCCGGTCATGCGGTCGGCCTCGAAGCCCATCACCTTTTCCAGGTGCTCCTTGGCGACGCGCTGGAAATAGGCGGTGTAGTCCTGCGAGGTGAAGGCGTTCTCCTGGCCGCCGAGGCGCGCCACCTCGGCCGAGAACTGGCCCTGCGGGTGCGCGTCCGTGCCCTTGAACATCAGGTGTTCGAGGAAATGGGCGATGCCCGACTTGCCGGGCTGCTCGTCGGCCGATCCCACCTTGTACCACACCATGTGGGTCACCACCGGGGTGCGGTGGTCGGGGATGACCATGACCTGAAGGCCGTTGGCGAGCTGAAACTGGGTGACCTCCGGCCCTGCGGCGTCGGCGAGGCGGGGGGAAAGCGCGGCCGCGCCTGCGGCGAGAATGGCAACCATGGTGAGACGGCTCATATGCACGTGGCGATCTTCCGGCATTGCGCGCGCCGAACGGCCCGCGCGTCAAGGAAAGATAGGGGGTGGCTGCGGCGCGATAAGGGCCGTGGCGGTGAAATCGGTCGCCGCGGCGCACGCCGGGCCGGCGATCCCGCGATCGTTATCGGCATCCGCCACGTGCCCTTGCGCGCTCCGGCGGAGGGAGCAGGCGATGCCGGTGCTCCCCGGCCCGACGCTGCGACCGCCATCTGCCGCGACCGCATCCGCTCGTGGCGCCGCGGCCTCGCCGGCCTGCGCCTCGGCGCGCTCTAGTTCGTGCGGTCGAACAGGGTGGGGAACTTGAAGGCTTCCTTCTTCGGCTCCACCACGCCATAGGGGGCGTTGGGGGCCGGGGTCTGGTAGCCGGGCGGCGGCTGGATGAGGTTCTCGCGCTCGGGCTCGCCGTTGAAGGTGAGCTGGTCCTGCTTGCCGGTCACGCCGTTCATCCAGCCGGTGAAGCCGAGCTGGCTTGGCAGCAGCACGTCGCGCTTGGATTCCGCGCCGACCGGCTCGGTGGGCGCGTTGGACGAATTGCCCACGTACTTGCGCTTGCCCTTGTTGAGTTCGGAGGGCAGGAGCGGACGGCCCGGATCGTCACGCACGATGGGCGTCTTGGACCCCTCGGCCTCGCGCTTGCGGCGCTGCACGTCCGGGTCCTTCGGCCAGTTGGGGTTGGCCTCCGCCGCGCTCGCCTGGGGCACGGGCAGCGCGTCCGGAACCTTGGGCGGCACCACCAGGGGGGCGCGCTCGCGATAGTCGATCTCGGGCTTGGCCTCGTCGTCCTTGAGGCCGAGCATCTGGAGGGTGGATTCGAAGATGTCGTTGTTGCCGAACGACTGGGCGGAGGCCGCGGTCGGCGCGGCGAAGGCCGCGAGGCCGAAGCACAGCACTCCCGCGCAGGCCATCGCCGGGCGACGAAGGGGGGCGGCATCCGTGGCCGCCGTCCTCGCGCTCACGCGCAAAATTTCACCGACGCGCATGGGTGCTCCCCTCTCAAGGCTCGCGCTCCGCTTCAGGTTTCGGAGCCATTGGCAGGTCCGAGGGCGGCAATTTTGAGGCGCGGCTGAAGAACGCATCATAAAGAAGCAGGCCCACGCCCACAACGACCGCGACGTCAGCCACGTTGAACACGTACCAGCGGTAGCCGAATGCGTGCAGCGAGATGAAGTCGAACACCGCGCCGTAGACCACCCGGTCCACCGCATTGCCGATGGCGCCGCCGATGAGCATGCCGAGGGCGAGGGCTTCCAGACGCCCGCGGGCCCGGGTCAGCCACACCGAGAACAGCAGGGCGGCGACCACCTTGATGGCCACCAGCACCCAGCGCCCGGTCTCCCCCTGCGGAAACAGGCCATAGCTGATGCCGTAATTCCACAGGGCGACGAAATCCAGGAACGGCGTCACCGGGTGCAACTGGGCCGGCCAGCGCTCCGCCCAGGCGATGACCAGGCTCTTCGTGGCCTGGTCGGCCACCAGCACGAGGAGGGCGACGAGAAGCCCGAAGACGATGCGGCGGCGCTGCACGCTCACCTCACTCGGCCGCCGCGCAGGCGGCATGGAATTCCCGCAGCGCCGCCGCGTCGCGCGGCGTCACGTCGGGGAATTCGGGATCGGTGCCCACCTCGGGGGAGATCTTCCACGAGCGGGCGCACTTCCTGCCCTCGGCGCGGACGGACACCACCGCCACCCCCGGCACGTCGGGGAGGCGGAACGCGTCCTGCGGTCCCTCGCCGCGCACCAGGGTCGCGGCGCTGGTGATGGCGATCTCGGCGAGGTCGAGCCCGTCGAGGGCATCGGCGAGGGCGGCGTCGGTGACGTACACCTCGGGCGCCGCCTCCAGCGACGAGCCCATGCGCTTGGCCGCGCGCTCCACCTCCAGCGCGCCCAGCACCACGCGGCGGATCAGGCGCACCTTGCGCCACTGCTCGGCGAGGGCATCGTCGCGCCACGCGGCCGGCGTGTCGGGGAAGGGGAGGAGATGCACGGAGCCTTCCTCGTCCCCGGTGCGGGCAATCCAGGCCTCCTCGCAGGTGAAGGGCAGGATCGGCGCGAGCCAGGTGACGAGGCGGGCGAACACCTCGTCGAGCACGGTCAGGCAGGCCCGCCGGGTGAGCGAGGAGATGGGGTCGCAGTAGAGCGCGTCCTTCCGCACGTCGAAATAGAAGGCCGACAGCTCGGTGGTCATGAAGGACGACAGCGCCGCGTGCACCTTCTTGTAGTCGAAGGCGCGGTAGGCGGCGCGGATCTCAGCGTCCAGCTCCACCAGGCGGTGCAGGATGAAGCGCTCCAGCGCCGGCATCTGGGCGAAGGCGACCTTTTCCTGAGGCCGGTAATGGTGCAGCGAGCCGAGCAGCCAGCGGACGGTGTTGCGCAGCTTGCGGTAGGTGTCGGCCGTGGTCTTCAGGATTTCCGGGCCGATGCGCAGGTCGTCCGCATAGTCGGAGGCGCACACCCACAGGCGCAGGATGTCGGCGCCGGACTGCTTGATCACCTCCTGCGGCGCGGTGACGTTGCCCAGCGACTTGGACATCTTGCGCCCGTCCTCGTCGAGCACGAAGCCGTGGGTCAGGACCACGTCGTAGGGCGGGCGGCCGCGGGTGCCGCAGCTCTCCAGCAGGGAGGAATGGAACCAGCCGCGGTGCTGGTCCGAGCCTTCCAGATACATCACCTTGTCATTGCCCTCGGGCGGGCGCAGCGCCTTGAGGTCCGGGCGCACCTCCAGGGTGAAGGCGTGGGTGGAGCCACTGTCGAACCACACGTCCAGCACGTCGTCCACCTTGGCCCAGCCCTCGCCGGCACGGCTGCCGAGGAAGCGTTCGCGGGCGCCCTCCTTGAACCAGGCGTCGGCGCCTTCCGCCGCGAAGGCGTCGGCGATGCGGGCGTTGACCTCGGCATCCTTGAGGATCTCCACCGAGCCGTCGCCGACGTCCTTCACGAACACGGTGATGGGCACGCCCCAGGCGCGCTGGCGCGAGACCACCCAGTCGGGCCGGTTCTCGATCATGCCATTGATGCGGTTCTCGCCGGCGGCGGGCACCCACTCCACGGTCTTGATGCCGGCCAGCGCGCGGGCGCGCAGGGTGTCGGGGGCATTGCCGGGCAGCGCCGCCGGGCGCGTCGCCGCCTTGCCGTCCGCCGCGCGGATGTCCTGGTCCATGGCGATGAACCATTGCGGCGTGTTGCGGAAGATGACCGGCTTCTTGGAGCGCCAGGAGTGCGGGTACTGGTGCTTCACCCGGCCGCGGGCGAGCAGGTTGCCGGCCGCGATCAGGGCGTCGATGACGGCGGTGTTGGCATCGCCCTTCTCGCCCTTCTCGGTGATGACGCGCTTGCCCGCGAAGCCGGGCGCCTGGGACGTGTAGAACGAGTCCGCGTCCACCGTGTAGGGGATGGCGGGGTTGATGCCGCGCTCTTCCAGCCAGCGGCGATGCTGGGTCCAGATCTCGAAATCCTCGCGGCCGTGGCCCGGCGCGGTGTGGACGAAGCCGGTGCCGGCATCGTCGGTGACGTGGTCGCCGTCGAGGAGGGGGACCTTGAAGTCGTAGCCGAGGGCGGCGAGGGGGTGGGCGGTGACGAGGGCGCCGAGCACGTCCGCCGGGACGTCGCTGCGGCGCTCGAAGGCGGTCACGCGGGCCTGCTTGAACACGTCCTCGGCCAGCTTGTCGGCGAGGATCAGTTTGTCGCCGGCCTTGGCCCAATTGTCGGCGGGGGCGTCGGTCACCTCGTAGAGGCCGTAGGAGATCTTGGAGGCGAAGGAGATGGCGCGGTTGCCCGGCAGCGTCCAGGGCGTGGTGGTCCAGATGACGACGGAGGCGCCCCTCAGGTTGCCTTCGGAGGTCACCGGAAACTTCACCCAAACCGTGTCACTCGTAAAATCCTGGTACTCCACCTCGGCCTCGGCCAAGGCGGTCTTCTCCACCACGGACCACATGACCGGCTTCGAGCCACGGTACAAAAGCCCGTTCTCGGCGAACTTCATGATCTCGCGGGCGATCTGGGCTTCCGCCATGAAGGCCATGGTGGTGTAGGGGTGGTCCCAGTCGCCCTCCACGCCGAGGCGCTTGAACTCCTCGCGCTGGACGGCGAGCCAGTGCTCGGCATAGGCGCGGCATTCCTGGCGGAAGGCCACCATGGCGGCGGCGTCGGAGAAATCGGGCTTCTGCTTGCCCTTCTTGCGGTAGTTCTCCTCCTCGATCTTCCACTCGATGGGCAGGCCGTGGCAGTCCCAGCCGGGCACGTAGTTCGAGTCGTAGCCGAGCATCTGCTGGGAGCGCGTCACCACGTCCTTGAGGATCTTGTTGAGCGCATGGCCGATATGGATGTTGCCGTTGGCATAAGGCGGGCCGTCGTGCAGCACGAAGCGGGCGCGGCCGCGTCCGGCCTCGCGCAGGCGGCCGTAGAGATCGGTGCGCGCCCAGCGGGCCAGCAGTTCCGGCTCCTTCTGGGGCAGGCCGCCGCGCATGGGGAACGCCGTCTCGGGCAAAAACAGGGTCTTGGAATAGTCCGGGGCGCCGGACGGGGGCTTTTCGGTCATGGAACGCTCGGGGGATGAGGTCGGATCAGGCGGACGAACCCGGCGTCCCCCGCGCGCTCAGCCGCGCCGGCGGGGGGCCGGGCCGATAATTCGCGCCGCAAGGGGCGCTGCGTGGCGGGGCGCAAGCCCGCCGGAATGGGACGATCCGCACATGGATCCGGCTTCTAGCAGGCGGCCCCGGCCGCGAAAAGCCCACAGATCCGCGCAGCGCCCGGCCCCCGGCCCGTCCGCGCAAAAAGCCCCGCGCCGGCGCGCCCGCCGCCGGGCGCGCCAAAAAGGCCTCCGGCACTGCAAGGCGCCAGCCACCGGGCGCGCAAAAAAAGACCCCGGCACCGAGGTGCCGGGGCTTTCTTGGTTCCCCTCTTTTTTAAATCGCCGGGGCGGCAGCGCCGCCCCGGTAAAGGCTCACGAGTGGTAGGCGCGTTCGCCGTGCTCGTTGATGTCGAGGCCCTCGCGCTCCACGTCGGTCGTGGGACGCAGGCCCACCACCACCGAGATCACGAACAGGATCACCGCGGTGCCGATGCCGGACCAGGCCACGGTGATGAGCACGCCCTTGACCTGCGCGATCAGCTGGGTGGCCATGTCGTAGTCGGCGACCTTGCCGATGGTGTAGTCGAAGATGCCTGTGCCGCCGAGGGCCGGGTTCACCAGGATGCCGGTGGCGATGGCGCCGACGATGCCGCCGATGCCGTGCACGCCGAACACGTCGAGCGCGTCGTCATAGCCGAACGCGTTCTTCACGGCGGTGCAGAAGATGAAGCAGATCGGGGAGACGACCAGCCCCAGCACCAGCGAGCCCATGATGCCGGAGAAGCCCGACGGCGGCGTGACGGCCACGAGGCCGGCGACGATGCCCGAGGCCAGGCCCAGCATGGAGGGCTTGCCCTTCACCAGCCACTCCACGAACATCCAGGAGATGGCCGCGGCGCAGGTGGCGATGAACGTGTTCATCATGGCGAGGCCGGTCACCGCGTTCGACTCGAGGTTCGAGCCGGCGTTGAAGCCGAACCAGCCGACCCACAGCAGGGAGGCGCCGACCATGGTGAGGGTGAGCGAGTGGGGCGAGAGCGCCTCCTTGCCGTAGCCGAGCCGCTTGCCCACCATCAGGCAGGCCACCAGGCCGGCGATGCCGGCATTGATGTGCACCACGGTGCCGCCCGCGAAGTCGATGGCTCCGAGGGAGAAGATGTAGCCGGCATCGGCGAGGACGGCGTCGAGGGCGGTCTGCGCGGCGGTCTTGGCGGCGCCGTCAGCGGCGGCGGCAACCGCCTTGGCGGCCGCGTCGATGGCGTCAGGGCCGGCCCAGTACCAGACCATGTGGGCCACCGGGAAGTACACGAAGGTCACCCACAGCGGCACGAACAGGACCACGGCGGTGAACTTGGTGCGCTCCGCGAAGGCGCCGAAGATCAGGGCGGGGGTGATCATGGCGAAGGTCATCTGGAACGCGATGTAGACGAGTTCCGGAATTGCCACGCCAACCGAGAAGGTGGCCGCCAGGGAGTCGGTGGTCACGCCCGAGAGGAACGCCTTGGAGAAGCCGCCGATGAAGGGCGAGCCGCCGGTGAAGGCGAGGGAGTAGCCGTACAGCACCCAGATGAGGCCGACGATGCACACGCAGTAGCCGACCTGCATCAGCACCGAGAGCATGTTCTTGGCGCGTACCAGGCCGCCGTAGAACAGGAACAGGCCCGGCACCGACATCATCAGCACGAGCAGCGAGGACGTGAGCATCCAGGCCACGTCGCCCTTGTTCACGGTGGGCGCGGCCGCGGCCGCGGCGGCCGTGGTGCCGGCGTCGGCGGCGGGCGCGGCGGTCTGTGCCAAGGCTGGCAAGGCGAACGCCGTCGCCAGAAGAAGCGCGGGAATCCCCACGCGGGACCACGTCTTGGACGTCATGGAAGAAAGCTCCGTCGAATGAGGAAGGCTCAAAGCGCGTCGGCGTCGGTCTCGCCGGTGCGGATGCGCACGGCGTGGTCGATCGGGAAAACGAAGATCTTGCCGTCGCCGATCTGCCCGGTCTTCGCGGAAGCGGTGATCGCCTCCACCACCTTCGCGACCTGATCGGCGGCCACGGCCACCTCGATCTTGAGCTTCGGCAGGAAGCTCACGGCATATTCGGCACCGCGGTAGATCTCGGTGTGGCCCTTCTGCCGCCCGTATCCCTTCACCTCGGTCACGGTCAGACCGTGCACACCGATACCGGTGAGGGCGTCGCGCACCTCCTCCAGCTTGAATGGCTTGATGATGGCCATGACGATCTTCATGGATCGGTCCCTGTCCCCTGATGCCGCCGCCCCGGAACGGGTACGCGCGGTGTTTTTTCGCGGCGGCTTCGCCGAGCGGGCCGGGGAGATCCGCGCCGCGGCTGGCAAGCCTGCGGCATTGGAATCAATTACCGTGCCAAGAGATCAGGAGGTGGGAGTCCCGTGCATATTTTTACGCCACGGCGCGCGCGGGCCGGGCTTTGCCGCCCGATCGCCGCTTTTGCTGCCTAATTTTTAGCTTCTAAGCCTATTTATAACTCAGGTCTGTGCATGGCGGGGGTTGGGGATGGTGCGGAAGTAGGGATGCCCGCGATTATCGGGGCGTTACCGGTCGCATCAGCCCCTCCTGCGCCGCCGAGGCGACCAGAAGTCCGTCGCGGGTGAACAGCTCCCCGCGGCAGAAACCCCGCCCTGCGAACGCCGCGGGGCTCTCCTGCACGTAGAGCAGCCACTCGTCGGCGCGAAAGCGGCGGTGAAACCACAGCGCATGATCGAGGCTGGCCACCTGCAGGTCGGGGTCGAACACCGATTTCCCGTGCGGCAGCAACGCCGCCTGGAGCAGGGAAAGGTCTGAAGCATAGGCAAGGACCGCCTGATGCGTAGGCAGATCGTCCGGCAAGGGATCTCTGGCGCGCACCCACATGCTCGGCCGCGTCCCCGGGGCGCCGAGATACGCGGGGTCGAGGGTGGTGGGCTTCACCTCCAGCGGGCGCAGGGACATCCAGTCGGCCCGCGCGGCGCGCGGAAAGCGGGCGAGGAGGCGCTCGCGCCAGACTTCGTCGGAGGGCAGATCCTCCGGCAGGGGCACCTCGGGCATGGTGCCCTGGTGAAACAGGCCGCTCTCCTCGATCTGGAACGACACCGCCATGGTGAAGATGGCCTGGCCGTGCTGGATGGCGACCACCCGCCGGGTGGTGAAGGAGCGCCCGTCGCGGATGCGGTCCACGTCGTAGATGATGGGCACCCGCGGATCCCCGCCGAGCAGGAAGTAGCCGTGAAGCGAGTGGGCGATGCGATCCGCCTCCACCGTCCGCCGCGCCGCCACCAGCGCCTGGGCCACCACCTGCCCGCCGAACACGCGGCCGCCGTCCGGGGACGCGGTGCGACCGCGGAACAGGTTGATCTCCAGGGTTTCAAGGTCGAGGATGTCCAGAAGCGTACCCACGTTGGACGGTGATCCGGTCATGCGGCTCGGCTCGTTGGGCGCCGTCGCGCGGGGCGATCGGGCGAAAGGGATGGACAGCGAGGACGCCATGCCGGCGCCGTCCGCGTCAACCCCGAAAACGTCAGCCGCTTGCCGTATAGGGTGACGCGGGACCGCACCGCCTGGTGCGGAAAAGAGCACAGGCCGCGCCGGCCGGCGCCACACGACCACGGTGCCCGCGGCACCGGAGAAGTCCAAGGAGCAGAACAATGGCCTCCCTGAATGCGCCCCACCCGGAATTCGCACCGGGCGCCGCCGCCACGGCGGCGGCCGCGCGGGCGGATGTCGCCATCGTCGGCGGCGGCCTCGCCGGGCTCAGCCTCGCCCTCGCCCTGCGCCAGGGCCTCGGGCCGGACGCGGACATCGTGCTGTTCGATCCGGCCCTGGCGAAGCCGACCATCGAAGACGGGCGGGCCTCGGCCATCGCCGCCGGGGCGCGGCGGCTGCTGACCACCCTGGGCGCCTGGGAGCGGATCAGCCGGGAGGCGGAGCCGATCCGGTCCATGGTGGTCACCGACAGCCGCACCAAGGACGTGGCGCGGCCCACCTTCCTCACCTTCGACGGCGGACTGGAGGACGGTGCCCTGGAGCCGGGCGAGGCCTTCGCCTACATGGTGCCCAACGCCGCCCTGCAGCATGCCCTCGTCGATTGCGCGCGGGCGGCGGGCATCGACCTGCGCGCCGAGGCGGTGGATGCGTTTGCCGCCGACCGCAGCGGCGTGAGCCTTTCGAGCGCCTCGGGCGCGCCGCTGCGCGCGCAGCTCCTCGTCGCCTGCGACGGGGCCCGCTCGCGCATCCGCGCCATGGCCGGCATCGCCAACGTCTCGTGGGGCTACGGCCAGAGCGGCATCACCTTCACGGTGGAGCACGAGCGTCCGCACGAGGGCCGCGCCGAGGAGCACTTCCTGCCCGCCGGCCCCTTCGCCACCCTGCCTTTGCCCGGCAACCGCAGCTCCATCGTCTGGACCGAGCGCACGGCGGATGCCGAGCGGCTGGTGGCGCTGCCCCCGGTCCTGTTCCAGGAGGAGCTGGAGCAGCGCTTCGGCCACCGGCTGGGCTGGGTGAAGCCGGTGTCGAAGCCGCGCCCCTATCCCCTCGGCTTCGCCATGGCCCGCACCTTCATCGGCGAGCGCCTCGCCCTGGTGGGCGACGCGGCCCACCTGATCCACCCCATCGCCGGGCAGGGCCTCAACATGGGCCTGCGCGACGTGGCGGCGCTGGCCGAGGCGGTGACCGACGCGGCGCGGGTCGGGCTCGATTTCGCCGCCCCCTCGGTGCTGGAGCGCTACCAGCGCTGGCGGCGGTTCGACACCCTGGCCATGGGCGTGGCGACGGACGGGCTCAACCGCCTGTTTTCCAACCACTCCGACGCGCTCCGGGCGGTGCGCGACGTGGGGCTCGGCCTGGTGGACCGCCTGCCGCGCCTCAAGGGCCTGTTCATCCGCGACGCGGCGGGCCTCACCGGCGCGGTGCCCAAGCTGCTCCGCGGCGAGGCGCTCTAGGGCCGATCGACCTTCAGTGTCCGCGTTTTTCTTCGGCCGCGGTCGTGCCCGGGCTCGTCCCGGCCACCCGCGCGCCGCGGCGCCTCAGCGCGCGAGCTCGCTTTCATCGAGCTTGCGGGCCTCGTCGGCGAGCATGATCGGGATGCCGTCGCGGATGGGATAGGCGAGGCGGGCGGCGCGGGAGATCAGCTCCTGGTGCTCGCGGTCGTACTCCAGGGGCCCCTTGGTCAGCGGGCAGACCAGGATTTCGAGCAGCTTCGGGTCCACCTGGTGGCCGGGACGCTGGGATTGGATCATGGCGTGTCACCTTCGTCGCGCCGGAGATCGGCGTGGCCCGGGTCGGCGTCGCCCGCCGGGCCCTCGGGGGCGCACCATAGCCGCCGGCGCCGTCCCGTCCACGGCCTTTTCGCCGGAGGGAACGATCCATCAAGATCCTTTGCCTATTTATCAGCCGATTTCATTGTTCCGCAGGTTGCCGATTGCCTACAGCTGCACCCGGCCGGATCCGGCCCCATGCCGCGCCGCCCCCGGCGCGGCCGGATTCTCGGGCCGAACCTCCCGAAAGGCTTCCATGGACCGCCGCGCTTCCCTCGGGCTCGTCCTCGGCTTCGTCGGCGTCCTCATGTTCGGCGCCACTCTGCCGGTGACGCGCTTCGCCCTTGCCGACCTCGACCCCTGGGCCATCACCTTCGGCCGTGCCGCGGTGGCCGGCGTCGCCGCCCTGGCCCTGGTGCTGGCGTCGGGCCGGCCGTGGCCGTTCGCCGCGCGCGGCACGTTCAGGGACCTCGCCATCGGCAGCTCCTGCCTGGTGATCGTCTTCCCGCTTCTTATCGGCCTGGCGATGCAGACGGTGCCCGCCGCCCATGGCGGCGTCGTGGTCGGCCTGCTGCCCTTGCTCACGGCCCTTGCCGCGGTGCTGTTCGCCGGCGAGCGTCCCGGCGCGCCCCTGTTCGTGGCCAGTGCCACCGGGGCGGCCCTCGTCGCCGCCTTCGCCCTGCGCAATGGCGGCGACGGCGGCGTGCGCGCGGGCGACATGATGCTGTTCGCCGGTGTCGTCGCCGCCGCGGTGGGCTACGGGGTCAGCGGACGGCTGCTGCGGCAGATGGCCGGCTGGGAGGTCATCGCCTTCATGCTGATCCTCGCTCTGCCGGTGACGCTGCCGGTCGCCCTTGCCACCTATCCGTGGGGGAAGGCGGTATCGACCGCGGCCCTCGTGTCGGTGCTCTATCTCGGGCTGTTCAGCCAGTTCATCGGCTTCTTCTTCTGGAATGCGGGCATGGCCATGGGCGGCGTCGCCCGGGTCGGGCAGATGCAGCTGCTGCAGACCTTCGTGACCGTGGGCCTCGCCTGGCCCATCAATGGCGAGACGCCCGACGCCGAGACCCTGTTCTTCGCCCTGGGGGTGGTGCTGGTGGTGGCCGTCGCCCAGCGGGTGAGCGCCCGCAAGAGCCGGGGCACGGCCGTGCCGCCGGGTTGAGGCGCAAACGAAAACGGCCCTCGCGGGAGGGCCGTTTCCAGGCTGTCAGGGTGCGTGCGGGCCGGCTCAGGCGGCCTTGCTGCGGGCGGTGATGAGCTTGCGGTTCACCAGCACCTCGGCGATCTGCACCGCGTTCAGCGCCGCGCCCTTGCGCAGGTTGTCGGAGACGCACCAGAAGTTGATGGCGTTCTCCACCGTCGGGTCGTCGCGCAGGCGCGAGATGTAGGTGGCGTCCTCGCCGGCGGCCTCATGCGGCGTGGCGTAGCCGCCCGGCTCGCGGGTATCGATGACGAGGATGCCCGGCGCCTCGCGCAGGATCTTGCGCGCGTCCTCGGCCGAGAGCTCCCGTTCGAACTCCACGTTCACCGCCTCCGAATGGGAGATGAACACCGGCACGCGCACGCAGGTGGCCGTGAGCTTGATCTTCGGGTCGAGGATCTTCTTGGTCTCGACCACCATCTTCCACTCTTCCTTGGTCGAGCCGTCGTCGAGGAAGACGTCGATTTGGGGAATGAGGTTGAAGGCGATGCGCTTGGGAAACTTCTTCGGCTCCACCGGATCGGACACGAAGATGGCCCGGGTCTGGGAGAACAGCTCGTCCATGCCCTCCTTGCCGGCACCGGAGACGGACTGGTAGGTGGAGACCACCACGCGCTTGATCGTCGCCGCGTCGTGCAGCGGCTTCAACGCCACCACCAGCTGCGCGGTGGAGCAGTTGGGGTTGGCGATGATGTTCTTCTTGGTGAAGCCGACGATGGCGTCCGCATTCACCTCGGGCACGATCAGCGGCACGTCGGGATCCATCCGCCACTGGGACGAATTGTCGATCACCACGCAGCCGGCGGCGCCGATCTTCGGCGACCACTCCTTCGACACGGCTCCGCCCGCCGACATCAGGCAGATGTCGGTGTCGGAGAAGTCGTAGGTGTCGAGCGCCTTCACCTTCAGGGTTTTGTCGCCGTACGAGACTTCCACGCCCTGCGACTTGCGCGAGGCGAGCGCCACCACCTCGTCGGCGGGGAAGCCCCGCTCGTCGAGGATCGCGAGAATCTCCCGGCCCACGTTGCCCGTGGCGCCGACGACGGCGACCTTGTAACCCATGCTGTTCCTCGGGATCTGCCGGCCCATGCGGCCGGAAACGGTGCTTTTAGGCCGAATGCCCCATCCTTGCAAATCGCTGATTCGCGAGCGTTCGGGCGAACTGTTGCGCCAGCGCAACGCGCCGGCGCCGAGAAAGCGGGAACAGGTCCTTGCCCGTCCTCGTTTCCTTGCACGGGGGGCGGGAGTGTCCTAAGTCAGGCTAGGGCGGCGGCTATGCCGTTTTTGGAGGTTGCCATGCGTGTCGCGCCGTACATCACCTTCGCCGCTGCGGTTCGGCTGGCGCTCGCGGTGACGTCCGCGGTGGCGCTGTCGGGCGTGGCTTCCCTGGTGGCCGCCGACTCCGCGCAGGCGCAGCAGGTCACCAAGAAGCGCACGCGCATCGACGTCAGCAAGCGCTCGTACCTCGATGCCGGCACGGTGGTGAAGCCGGGGTCCAAGTCCTATCTCGACTATGCCCTGCCGCCGGGCTGGTTCTATCCGGGCTACGGCCAGGGCGGCGCCGCCGGTCCGGGGCCGATCACCGGCATCCGCCAGCCGCTGCCGGGGCCGTTCGAGCTGCCGGGCTACTGACCCGGCGCCAAGGACGTCCGAGGAAGGACGTCCAAGGAAGAACGTCCGAGGAGGGACGATCGGGGAGGGGCCGCAGGCGCGGCCCTTTTTTGCGCCTTCTAATCACATTTTTACCAAGTGGTTCATCGCTGTTTCCGCAGGGGGCATGACAATAGCCCGCGCGCACGGCATAAGGGCCCGTCCGTTCGCGGCGGTGCCGCATCCTGATCCCATACGGCTGCGCCCATGCCCCGCCTTTCCCTTGCCGCACCGGCCGCCGGCCTCGCCCGGCGCAGCGTCATCCCCGGCTTCCGCCTCGCATTGGGCATCACGCTGCTTTATCTCGCTTTCATCGTGCTGCTGCCCATCGCCGCCCTCATGCTGAAGGCGGCGGATGTGGGCTTCGCCCGCTACATCGCCATCATCACCTCGCCGCGCACGCTCGCCTCGTTCCAGGTGACGCTGACCACCGCCGCCATTGCCGCCCTGTTCAACGCCGTCTACGGCCTGGGCCTCGCCTGGGTGCTGGTGCGCTACGACTTTCCCGGCAAGCGCCTGCTGGATGCCATGGTGGACGTGCCGTTCGCGCTGCCCACCGCGGTGGCGGGCCTCGCCCTCGCCACCCTGTTCGCGAAGAACGGCTGGTTCGGCGCGCCCCTGGCGCAATGGGGCATCCAGGTGGCCTACGCGCCGGCGGGCATCGTCTGCGCCATGGCCTTCACCTCCATTCCCTTCGTGGTGCGCACGGTGCAGCCGGTGCTGGAGGACATGGAGCCGGAACTGGAGGAGGCGGCGGCAACGCTGGGCGCCCGCGACCTCACCATCTTCCGGCGGGTGATCTTCCCGACGCTCTTCCCCGCCTTCCTGGCCGGCACCTCGCTGGCCTTCGCCCGGTCGCTGGGGGAGTTCGGCGCGGTGGTGTTCATCGCCGGCAACCAGCCGTTCCGCACCGAGATCGTGGCGCTGCTCACCTTCATCCGCCTCGATGAATATGATTATGCGGCCGCGGCGGCCATCGCCGTCACCATGCTCGCCCTCGCCTTCCTGATGCTGCTGGTGGTCAACCTGGTGCAGGCCTGGCACCAGCGCAGCGCCCTCGGGGAGGGCTGAGCATGGCGACCCCGGTCAATCGCCGCCGGCCGCGCGTGGGCGACGGGCGGCTCACCCGGACGGTGATCCTCGGCCTCGTGCTCATCACCACCGCCGTCGCGCTGATCGCCCCCCTCGCCGTCATCTTCGCCGAGGCCTTCGCCCGCGGGTTCGGCGCCTATGGGGCGGCGCTGGCGCGGCCGGATACGCTCCACGCCATCGGCCTGACGCTGGTCACGGCCCTGGTCTGCGTGCCGGTGAACGTCGCCTTCGGCATCGCCGCCGCCTGGGCGGTCACCAAGTTCACCTTTCCCGGCCGCAACCTGCTGCTGGCGGTGGTGGAGCTGCCCTTCTCCATCTCCCCCATCGTGGCCGGCGTGGCCTATCTCTTCGTCTTCGGCGGGCAGGGGCTGTTCGGGCCGTTTCTCCAGGCCCACGACATCAAGATCGTGTTTGCGCTGCCCGGCATCATCCTGGCCAGCCTGTTCGTCACCGCGCCGTTCGTGGTGCGCGAGCTGGTGCCGCTGATGATGGCGCAGGGGCGAGACGAGGAGGAGGCGGCGGTGAGCCTCGGGGCCACGGGCTTCGACGTGCTGCGTCTCGTCACCCTGCCCAACGTGCGCTTCGCGCTGCTCTACGGCGCGGCCCTGTGCAATGCGCGGGTGATGGGCGAGTTCGGCGCCGTCTCCGTGGTCTCGGGCAACATCCGCGGCCAGACCTCGACCCTGCCGCTGCAGATCGAGCTGCTCTACCAGGACAGCCACGTGCTTGCGGCCTTCGCCGCCGCCACCGTGCTCGCCGGGGTCGCCCTGTTCACGCTGGTGGCGAAATACCTGATCGAGCGGGCCGAGCGGACCCGCGAGGAGGGCCAGCCGGCGCGCCGTCCGGGACACTGAAGCGCCGCGCGATGGCGGGCCGGATGGCGCGGCCTCCGGTGGGGCGATGATGCCGGGCCGCTGCGCGGAGCCGGGGAGTCAGGCGCGGGGGGCGGGCAGGCCGAGGGCGCCGGAGGATGCCCGCTCGGGCGCGTTTCCGGGGGGCGTGCGGTCGAGGATGCGGCGGGCCCGGCGCGCCTCGCGGCGGAAGCGGCCCTGCCGCAGCCAGGTCACCGTGCCGCCGGCCACCACGCCGAGGATGAGCGCGCCGAACACCACCGCGAACAAGGGCAGCGTCACCGCCAGCGCCGGCGCGTCGGGCGAGAAGGGGTCGAGCGAGAGGGTCACCGCCTTGCGGTTCGCCACCGCGAGCGCCACGGCGAGGATGGAGAGCGGCAGCCCGATCAGGATGGAGGCGAGGCGGCCCACGGTGCTACTTTCCGGTGTTGAGACGCTCGCGCATCTCCTTGCCGGTCTTGAAATAGGGCACGGTCTTCTCGCTCACGTCCACTTGCTTGCCGGTGCGCGGGTTGCGACCGACGCGGGCGTCGCGCTTCTTCACCGAGAACGCGCCGAAGCCGCGCAGCTCCACCCGGTCGCCGCGCTCCAGAGCGGAGGCGACCTGTTCCAGGATGGCGTTGACGATGTTCTCCACGTCCCTCTGGTAGAGGTGCGGGTTGGCCTCGGCGATCTTCTGCACGAGCTCGGACTTGATCATGGTGGCCGCAATTCCCCTCGAGGCAGGATCCGCTGGGTCCGGCGGACGCGCGCTTCTTTCCGTCACGATTTCGGTTTTTATTGTTTGATCGGCAAGCGCTTCTCACCCGTCGACACGAGGGTGCCAGAGGGCCAGCAGACCGTCAAGTTGAGTGCGCTCCAGCGCGCCATGGGCGGCCTGCGTCAGAAACGCCGCCGCCTGCGGGAAGCCGAGGGCGCTCACCACGCCGCGCGCGGCGCCGAGCAGCCAGCCGAATTCGTCGCCCACCTGCCCGCTGCGCCAGGTGCGCACCTTCAGGTCTTCCGGCACGCCTTTCTCGCGCGCCAGCCAGGCGCGGGCCGTGCGCTCGTCGCCGAGCTCGTCCACCAGCTGGAGCTCCAGCCCCTGGTGGCCGGTGAAGACCCGCCCGTCGGAGACGGTGGCGAGCAGGGGATCGGAGAGCTTGCGGCGCTCGCCCACCAGGCCCCTGAACCAGGCGTAGCTGTCCTTCACCAGCGAATCCACGGCCGCGCGGGCTTCGGGGGTGGTGGGGGTATAGGGGTTGGGCGAGGCCTTGAGCGGGGAGGACTTGATGTCCTCCATGGTCACGCCCACGGTCTTGAGCAGCTCGGTGAAGTTGGGGAACTGGTAGATCACCCCCACCGAGCCGACGAGGGCGTTGCGGCGGGCGATCACGTGGTCGGCGCCCAAAGCGGCGATATAGGCGCCGGAGGCGGCGACGCCCTCCACCACCGCCACCACCGGCTTCTTCGCCGCCAGGCGGCGCAGCGCGTCGTAGAGCTGCTCGGAGCCGGTCACCGTGCCGCCGGGGCTGTCGATGGACAGGATCACCGCGCGCGCCCGGGAGCGGCCGATCTCCTCCAGCATCTCCACCCGCTCGCGATCGTTGCGGATGAGGCCGCCGATCATCACCCGGGCCACGTGCGGGCTGCCCACGGGAATGGAGCGGCCGGCCACCGTGGCGGCGCCCACCGCCACGGCCGCCACCACCGCGAGGATGCCGAGGGTGCGCCAGAAGGTGACCTTCCGCCGGAGGCGGCGGCGTTCGACGATCTGGTCGGCGTCGATCGACATCTCGAAACTCTCCTCTGCGCGCCGGCGTTCGGGGCCGGGCGGATCGCGGGACTTAAGCGGGCCGGGGGCCGGTTGGCAAGGCGCGATGGCGGGCGCCATCGCCCGTCGCGGTGCCGCCGCGCGTGGTGCCCTGCGCGGGCGGCCCTACCAGGTGCCGGCGGGCGGCAGGCCGTTCCGCCATTCGTCGAGGCGCCGCCGCGTCGCCGGCGAGACGTCCTCGGGCAGGGCGTCGTAGGCGAAGAAGTCGGCGGCGACGATCTCCAGGTTCCGCTCCGGGCGCGGCCCGGCGAGAATCTGCCCGGCGCGGAACAGGGCCACATGGTCCCGGCCGCCGACCCGCGGGTTGAAGAAGAGGCCGGCGAGGGCGAGGTCGCCCGCCACGTCGACGTTGGCTTCCTCCTGGAGCTCGCGGCGGGCCGCCGCCTCGGCGGTCTCGCCGATGTCCACGCCGCCGCCGGGGAAATGCCAGCCCGCCACGTAGGTGTGGCGGACCAGCAGGAGGCGCCCGTCGGTGTCGTGGGCCATGACGCGCACGCCGAGCGTCATGCCGTGGCGCACCCGGCGCACGACGTTCATGAGGGATTGCAGGTTCAGGAAGGACCGCATGGCGCGAGCATAGTGCATGCCCGCCCCGGTGCGCGCGCGGAGAATTTTCGCGTTCCGGCGAATCCGGCCCCGCCGAACTCCGCCCGGTCAGGCCGGCGCGCGCGCCGCCTCCAGCTCCTCCGCCCGGCGGAAGGCGGGGCGGGAGGTGCAGCGCTGCACATAGGCGGCGACGGCCGGGGTCGGCGTGATGACCTTGAGCAGGTGGATGCCGTACCACAGGTCGGTGCCCAGCATCACGTCCGCCGCGCTGAAGCGGTCGCCGAGCAGATAGGGGCCGGGATCGACCGCCTTCTCCACCACCTCCATGACGAGGTCGAAGCTGCCCCAGCCGGCGGTCGCCTTGGGCAGGGTGATGCCCATCATCTTCTGCAGGAAGCCCGGCTCCATGCAGGCGACGGAGAAGAACAGCCATTGCAGGTAGCGTGCCCGGAGCGGGTCACCCACCGCCGGGGCGAGGCCCGCCTGCGGCGCCCGCTCCGCCACATAGGCGCAGATGGCTCCGCCCTCGCAGATGCGGGCGTCGCCATCCGCCAGCGCCGGCACCTTGCCCATGGGGTTGATGGCCCGATAGGCGGGATCGTCCTGGGCGCCGCCGCGGATGTCGACATGGACCAGCTCGTAGGGAAGGCCCGCCTCCTCCAGCAGCCAGAGGATGCGGAACGCGCGCGAGTTCGGTGCCCAATAAAGCTTCAGCATGGGGTCCTCCGGTCCCGTTTGATCGGAACATAAAGAGAACAGATATGTGAGTCCAGCGCCCGGAGCGCATCCGGTCCGGCGATTGCGGCCTTGCGGTTCGGTCCGCGGCATGGATAATATCCGCACGGCCTGGGGTGCCGTGCATCATGCGCGGCTGAGATCACACCCATCGAACCTGTCTGGGTCATACCAGCGTAGGGAGATGCCGATGAGCGAGAGCTTGTCGACCTTTACATCATCCGCCCCCATGTCATCCGCGTCCTCTTCGGCCGGCACGGCGCGTCCGCGCGTCGCCATCGTCGGCGGCGGCGTGATCGGGCTGGCGCTGGCGTGGAAGCTGGCCCGCGCCGACTGCGCCGTGGACCTGTTCGAGGCCGGCGCCACCGGCCAGGGGGCGAGCCGGGCCGCCGCCGGCATGCTCGCCGCCTGCGCCGAGGCGGAGCCGGGGGAGGAAGGGCTCCTCGCCCTCAACCGGGAGAGCCAGACCCTGTGGCCGCGCTTCGCCGCCGAGCTGGAGGCGGAGTCGGGCTTCCCGGTGGACCTGCGCACCGAAGGCACCCTCACCATCGCGCTCACCGCCGACGACCTCGCGCGGCTCAGGCACCTCTACACCTTCCAGACCTCCCTCGGCCTGCCGGTGGAATGGCTGAGCGCCACCGAGGTGCGGCGGCGCGAGCCCTATCTGTCGCCCAAGCTCGCCGGCGGCATCTTCACGCCGGCCGATCACCAGGTGGACAACCGCAAGGTGGCCGCCGCCCTGAAGGTCGCGGCCCAGCGCACCGGCGCGCGGCTCCACGAGCGCACGCCGGTGGCCAAGGTGGAGACGGCGGGCGGCCGGGTGAGCGGGGTGGTCGCGGCCGGGTCGCTGCACGCGGCCGACGTGGTGATCCTCGCCGCCGGCGCCTGGAGCCGCGGCGTGCCGGCGGCGCCGGCCACGCCGCTGCCGGTGCGGCCCATCAAGGGCCAGATGCTGTCGCTGCGCATGGATACGGTGGCGCCCATCCTCAACCACGTCTTGTGGGCGCCCAACGCCTATCTGGTGCCGCGCCGGGACGGGCGCCTCATCATCGGCGCCACCACCGAAGAGAAGGGCTTCGACGCCAGCCTCACCGCTGGCGGCCAGCTGGCGCTGCTCACCAATGCCTGGCGCGCGCTGCCGACGCTGGAAGAATTGCCCATCGCCGAGCAGTGGGTCGGCTTCCGGCCCGGCAGCCGGGACGATGCGCCCATCCTCGGGCCGAGCCCGGAGGTGGAGGGCCTGGTCTACGCCACCGGCCACCATCGCAACGGCATCCTGCTGTTGCCGGTGACCACGGCGGTGATCTCCGACTTCGTGCTCGACGGCCGCATGGCGCCGGTGGCGGCGGCCTTCGGCGTCGACCGGTTCCTGCCGCGCGCGGCGGCGGAGTGAGCGCCATGGCCGCGTCCTCCGCCTCGCGCACCCCCGTGCCGCTGGCCCTCAGGGTGAACGGCGCCGCCGAGGACCATCTTGTGGCCAGCGTCGCCGACCTGCTGGTGGCCAAGGGCCTTGACCCGGAGCGCAAGGGCATCGCGGTGGCGGTGAACGGCGCCGTTGTGCCGCGCCGCGCCTGGGCGGGGACGCCGCTCTCTTGCGGCGACACGGTGGAGATCATCGAGGCCAAACAGGGCGGCTGACGCCCCGCGAGAACCAAGAGGGCGCCGCGACGGCGCCGGGAAGAAACCGCCATGAGGCGCCCCGACGGGTGCCGGGAAGACACAACATGAGCGCATTTGCCGACCCCCTCGTCATCGCCGGGCGCGCGTTCCAGTCGCGCCTCTTTCTGGGCACCGCGGGCTATCCCAACCAGAAAGTGTTCCTCGACGCGCTGGCGGCGTCGGGGGCCGAGATGGCCACCGCCTCCATCCGCCGCATCAGCCTCGCCGGCTATGAGGAGAGCCTCACCGACCTGCTCCTCGGCCGGGTCCACATCCTGCCCAATACCGCCGGCTGCCAGACCGCCAAGGATGCCGTGCTCACCGCCGAGCTCGCCCGCGAGGCGCTGGAGACCGACTGGGTCAAGCTCGAGGTCATCGGCGACCGCGAACTGCTCTATCCCAACGTGGAGGAACTGCTGAAGGCCACCGAGGAGCTGGTCTCGCGCGGCTTCGTGGTGCTGCCCTACTGCAACGACGATCCGGTCACCTGCCAGAAGCTGGCGGACCTGGGCGCCGCCACCGTGATGCCGCTGGGCTCCATGATCGGCTCGGGGCTGGGCATCGCCAACCCGCACATGATCGAGCTCATCTGCGCCCGCTCGCCCGTGCCGGTGGTGCTGGACGCCGGCATCGGCACCGCCTCCGACGCGGCGCTGGCCATGGAGCTGGGCTGTTCGGCGGTGCTGCTCAACACGGCGGTGTCGAAGGCGCACGATCCGGTGCGCATGGCCACCGCCTTCCGCCATGCGGTGGACGCCGGCCGCCTCGCCCGCCTGTCCGGCCGCATCCCGCGCAAGCTGCATGCGGAGGCCTCCAGCCCGGAATTCGGGCTGGTGGGGAGCTGAGCCCCGGCGTGCTGCCCGCCCCGCCGCTGCTGCTCATCACCGACCGCAGCCAGGTGCGCGGCGGTTCTCGCGGCGATCTGGCGGACGTGGTGGCGCAGGCCTGCGCCGGCGGCTGCCGCTGGATCAGCCTGCGCGAGAAGGACCTTTCCCCCGCCGCGCAGGTCGCCCTGTTCGCGCGCCTGAGGACGGCGACGCGCCCCTTTGGCGCCCGCCTCACCCTGCATGGCGCGCCGGAGCTGGCCCGCGCCGCCGGGGCGGACGGCGTGCACCTGCCGGGCGGCGGCGATCCGGCGGCGGCGCGGGCGCTGCTCGGCGCCGGGGCGCTCGTGGGGCTGTCGGTCCACACGTCTGAAGAGGCGCGGGCGGCCGATCCGGCCCTGCTCGACTACATCACCGTGAGCCCGGTCTTCCTCACCGCGTCGAAGCCCGGCTACGGGCCGGCGCTGGGAGGGGAGGGGCTCGCCGCCGTCGTCGCCGCCGCGCCGGTCCCGGTCATCGCCCTCGCGGGGATCACCGCCGCGACGGCGGGCCTGTGCCGCAAAGCCGGGGCGGCGGGCATCGCGGTCATGGGCGATGTCATGCGGGCGCAGGAACCGGCGGCGACGGTCCGGACCCTGGCGCAGGCGTTTGCCGCCGAAACCGACTGACCTTTCCCCCCGTCGCCGGATGCCCCATCGTGACAGCGCCCGATTGCTCGGCTATGGCCGTGCCCCCGAATCCGAAGGAGGACCCATGGCCGCCGCACCGCAGGGACCGAGCGAACTGATCGCCCGCATCATCGCCGCCGAGATCGGCGCCCGCCCGGCGCAGGTGACCGCGGCCGTCGCCCTCATCGACGAAGGCGCCACGGTCCCCTTCATCGCCCGCTACCGCAAGGAAGTGACGGACGGCCTCGACGACACCCAGCTGCGGACGCTGGAAGAGCGCCTCTCCTATCTGCGCGAGCTGGAGGCCCGGCGCGCCGCCGTGCTGTCCTCCATCGAGGGGCAGGGCAAGCTCACCGACGAACTGAGCGGCAAGATCGCCGCCGCCACCACCAAGGCGGAGCTGGAGGACCTCTACCTCCCCTACAAGCCCAAGCGCCGCACCAAGGCGGAGATCGCCCGCGAGAAGGGGCTCGGGCCCCTTGCGGAGGCGATCCTGGCGGATCGCAGTGTCGCACCCGCCGAGCGCGCGAGCGCCTTCCTCACCGAGCAGGTGCCGGACATCAAGGCGGCCCTCGACGGCGCCCGCGACATCCTGGTGGAGACCTTCGCCGAGAATGCCGACCTCGTCGGCCGGCTGCGCACGCACCTGAAGGCCAATGCCGTGCTCAAGGCCAGGATGGCCGAGGGCAAGGAGGAGGCCGGCGCCAAGTTCCGCGACTATTTCGACCATTCGGAAAAGTGGGCCACCGCCCCCAGCCACCGCGTGCTCGCCATGCTGCGCGGGCGCAACGAGGAGATGCTGACCCTCGACCTCGTGGTGGACGAGGACGCCACCACCCCGGTGAAGCCGGCCGAGCGCATCGTCGCCGAGGCCTACGCGATCCCGCTCGCCAATGGCGCGCCGGCGGACGGCTTCCTGCTGGAGGTGGCCCGCTGGGCGTGGCGGGTGAAGCTCTCGCTCCACCTCACCGTGGAGCTGATGGGCGAGATGCGCGAGCGCGCCGAGGAGGAGGCCATCCGCGTCTTCGCCCGCAACCTCAAGGACCTGCTGCTGGCGGCGCCGGCCGGTTCGCGCGCCACCATGGGGCTCGACCCCGGCATCCGCACCGGGGTGAAGGTGGCGGTGGTGGACGGCACCGGCAAGCTCATCGCCACCTCCACCGTCTATCCGTTCCAGCCGCGCAACGACGTGCAGGGCGCGAGCGCGGAGCTCGCCAGCCTCATCCGCCGGCACAATGTGGAGCTGATCGCCATCGGCAACGGCACCGCGAGCCGGGAGACCGACAAGCTGGTGGCGGATCTCCTCGGCCTGCTGCCGCCGCCCGAGCCGCCGCGCAAATTGCCCATCAAGGTGGTGGTGAGCGAGGCCGGCGCCTCGGTCTATTCCGCCTCGGCCACCGCCGCCGCCGAGATGCCGGACATCGACGTGTCGCTCCGCGGCGCCGTCTCCATCGCCCGCCGGCTCCAGGATCCCCTGGCCGAGCTGGTGAAGATCGAGCCGAAGGCCATCGGCGTCGGCCAGTACCAGCACGACGTGGATCAGGCCCGGCTCGCCAAGGCCCTCGACGCGGTGGTGGAGGATGCGGTGAACGCGGTGGGCGTGGACCTCAACATGGCCTCCGCCTCCCTCCTCGCCCGGGTGTCCGGCCTCGGCACCTCCCTGGCGGAGGCCATCGTCGCCCATCGCAACACGGTGGGGCCGTTCAAGACCCGCAAGGAATTGCTGAAGGTCTCCCGCCTCGGCCCGCGCACCTTCGAGCTCGCCGCCGGCTTCCTGCGCATCCCCGAGGGCGCCGAGCCGCTCGATGCCTCGGCGGTGCATCCGGAGGCCTATGATCTGGCCAAGAAGATCGTCGCCGCCTGCGGCCGCGACGTGCGCGCCCTCATGGGCGACACCGCCGCGCTGAAGGCGCTGGACCCGCGCGCCTTCGTGGACGCGCGCTTCGGCCTGCCCACCGTGCGCGACATCCTCACCGAGCTGGAGAAGCCGGGCCGCGACCCGCGCCCGCAGTTCAAGACCGCCACCTTCGCCGAGGGCGTTCACGAGATGAGCGACCTGAAGCCCGGCATGGTGCTGGAGGGCACGGTGACCAACGTCGCCGCCTTCGGCGCCTTCGTGGACATCGGCGTCCACCAGGACGGGCTGGTCCACGTCTCGGCGCTGGCCGACCGCTTCGTGAAGGACCCGCACGAGGTGGTGAAGGCCGGCGACGTGGTGAAGGTGCGCGTGGTCGAGGTGGACGTGAAGAGGAAGCGCATTGCCCTCTCCATGCGCAAGGACGACGCCGGCGCCCGCCCTTCCGGGGGCCGGCCGCAGGAGGCGCGCAACGACGGGCCGCGCAACGAGGGACGGGCGAACGAGGCCCGCCGCGCCCCGCCGCCGGCCCGGGAGAAGCCGGGGCAGGGCGCGTTCGGCGCGGCGCTGGCCGAGGCGCTCAAGCGCAAGGGGCCGTAGGCGGATCGGTGGTGGTGCGGTCGGCGGCCTCAGCCGTGCTCCACCACCAGCCGGGCGCCGGGCCTGAGGCGGGCAAGGAGGCGGACGAGGTCCGCGCGCCGCAGCGCCACGCACCCCGCCGTGGGCGCAAAGCCCGGGCGCGCCAGGTGCACGAACACCGCCGAGCCGCGCCCGGCCACGCGCGGCCGGGTGTTGTGGTCCAATACCAGCACCAGATCGTAGACGTCATCGTCGCGCCACATGCGCTCGTGGGACACCGGCCGGGTGCCGCCGAGGGGCAGCCGGACCGCCCGGTTGTAGCGGCGGTCCGAGGGCTCGTCGCACCAGCCGTCGCCTTTCCGCAGCGGCGCCGCGGGAAGGCGCGTCACCGGGCGCTGTCCGTGGTCCGGCCGGTAGAGCAACCGACGGATCCGCCACGTTCCGGCGGGGGTGCGCCCGTCCCCCTCGCGCTTGTCGAAGCCCGTTCCGGCCCGGCCGATGGCGACCGGCAAGGCCAGGGCGCCGGCGCGCAGAAGACCGAGATGCGCCGCGCCGGGGCGGCGGCGGACGGTGATTTTCGAGATGCCCACAGGATATCGCGCCCTCATGACGTATTAAAATACCGGCAAATATCCGCCCACGGATGGAAATTTGCGCACAGCCATGGGCATGCTCTACTTGCGCGATTCGCGCGCCCGCAAGGGCGCAGGAGGAATTGATGGCCAATGCGTGGAAGATCCTGGTAGTCGAAGACGACCCGGAGCTGCGCGATGCGCTGATCGAGCAGCTCGCGCTCCAGGATGAATTCGAGCCCGTCGCCGCCGAGACCGCCACCGCCGCCCTCGAGACGGCGAAGAACGGCGCGATCGACATCGTCATCATGGACGTGGGCCTGCCGGACATGGACGGGCGCGACGCCGTGCGGCAGATGCGCCGCGCCGGCTTCAAGGCGCCCATCCTCATGCTGACCGGCCACGACACGGACAGCGATACCATCATGGGCCTCGAGGCGGGAGCCAACGACTATATCGCCAAGCCCTTCCGCTTCGCCGTGCTGCTGGCCCGGCTGCGGGCCCAGATGCGTTCGCACGAGGCGAGCGAGGACGCGGTGTTCGCCATCGGCCCCTATTCCTTCCGGCCCGGCGCCAAGCTGCTGCTCACCGAGCGCGGCTCCAAGATCCGCCTCACCGAGAAGGAGACGGCGATCCTGCGCTATCTCTACCGGGCGGGAAAAACCCCGGTGCCGCGCGAGACGCTGCTGCAGGAGGTCTGGGGTTACAATTCCGGCGTAACCACGCATACTCTGGAAACCCACATCTATCGCCTGCGCCAGAAGATCGAGCCCGACCCCTCCAATCCCACTCTGCTCGCAACCCAGGCCGGAGGCTACAAGCTGGTGCCCTGACCGCGCGGTCGGCCGACCCCCGACGGCCGCTGGCGCTTAACCCGATCTTTCCCTTCCGCACGTCACCATCAAGACTCAACATCTCCGTCGCAGCAAGGAAACGCCGTCCGTGAGCATCGAGAAGGACATTGCGCTGCTTCGAGCGGTCGCCACCTTCGACGTGCTCAGTTCCGAGGCCCTGCGCATCCTCGCCATCAGCGCCGAGGAGCGGACGCTGGCCGACGGGGAGGGCCTGTTCCGTGCCGGCGAGGTCGCCGACTGCGCCTATGTGGTGGTCTCGGGCCGCATCCGGCTGGTGGACGAGCGCAAGGCCGATGCGCCGCGCATGCTCAAGGAGGTGGGGCCGGGCACCCTCTTGGGCGAGACCGCCCTGCTGGTGGCCACGCCGCGCCCGGTCACCGCCGTTGCGTCGGGCTCCACGGTGGTGGTGCGCATCGCCCGCTCCACCTTCGTGCGCATGCTGGAAAGCTATCCCGAAGCCGCCACCAAGCTCCGGCGCAGCATCGCCAAGCGCCTCGACGAGACCATCCGCGCCCTCGACAGCGTGCGGGTGAAGCTCGAGGACCAGCGCCAGCGCCGCCGCCGCTGATTCCCCCCGTCCCGCCCGGAGCGTCCCGAGCCATGCGCATCCTGCGGGCCCTCCGGATCATCGCGGTGTTCGCCGTGCTCGGCCCCCTGTCCGGGCTGGCGCAGCTCTATGTGCTCGCCGCGACGACGTCGTCCGGGCCGCCGCTCGGGCGGCCGGGCAGCGACCTGTGGTGGTGGGCGGTGACGCTGATCCTCTCGGTCGCGCTGGTTCCCGCCCTTGCCGCCGGCATCCTGTCGGGCGTGCTGACGGCGGCCGGCCAGCCGCGGTGGCGGGTCTGGCTGCTGACGCTGCTGGCGGGCGTTCTGGTGAGCCTCGTCTTCGGCTTCGCCATCTCCGGCAATGTCAGGGCGCCGCTGCTCATGGCGGCCGTCGGCGTCGTCAGCGTGGTGGTCTGCCAGGGGGTCGTGGACATGGCCGGCGCGCTGCGGCGCCGCTGACGGCGGGCCTCATCCCCCGCCAGCAGCGGTCCCGCCGCCGCGAGGGCGACCACCACCGCCAGCGGCGGCACGCGCCAGACGGTGAGCAGCAGGAAGCCGGCCAGCGCCGCCGCGAAGTCGCGCGGGCCGAGGACGGCGCTGGTGAAGACCGGGCTGTAGAGCGCCGCGCCGAGCAGGCCGACCACGGCGGCGTTGGCGCCGCGCATGGCGGCCTGCGCCGCCGGCCGGTGCCGCAGCGCCCCCCAGAAGGGCAGCATCCCGGTGACCAGAAGCAGGCCGGGCAGGAACACCGCCACCAGGGCGATGGCGGCGCCGGCCACGCCGTTCGGCGCCGGCTGCACCAGCGCCCCCAGATAGGCGGCGAAGGTGAAGAGCGGCCCGGGCACCGCCTGGGCGAGGCCGTAGCCGGCGAGGAACTGCCCGTTGGTGATCCAGCCCGGCGCCACCACCTCGGCCTGGAGCAGCGGCAGCACCACGTGGCCGCCGCCGAACACCAGGGCGCCGGAACGGTAGAAGGCGTCGAACAGCGCCAGGGCCTGGAAATCGCCGGCACCGGCGACCAGCGGCGGAATGACGAGCAGCCCCGCGAACAAGGCGAGCAGCGCCAGCCCCGTGCGGCGCGACAGGGGCACCGGCGCCCCGCGGGCCCCGTACGGGTCGTCGTGCCCGGTCCCGGAGCGCGCGCGGCAGAGGGCGAGCCCGGCCATGGCACCCAGCGCGATGGCGGCGACCTGCCCGAGGGTGCCGCCGGTGAAGGTGACCAGGGCCAAAGCGGCGAGGGCGATGGCGGTGCGCGGCCCATCCGGGGTGAGCGTGCGGGACATGCCCCACACCGCCTGCGCCACCACCGCCACCGCCACCAGCTTGAGCCCGTGCAGCACGCCCGCCACCCCCGGCCCGTCGAGGGCGGCGGCGCCGAGGGCGCAGACCGTGAGGAAGAGGGCCGAGGGCAGGGTGAAGCCGGCCCAGGCGGCGAGGCCGCCGAGCAGCGATCCGGACCTCAGGATGCCCAGGGCGAAGCCGAGCTGGCTGGAGGCGGGGCCGGGGAGGAACTGGCACAGGGCGACGAGATCGGCGAAGCCCTTGTCGTCGATCCACCGGCGCCGCAGCACCAGGGCGTCGCGGAAGTAGCCGATATGGGCGACGGGGCCGCCGAAGGAGGTGAGGCCGAGCCTGAGGAAGGCGAGGAACACCTCGCCGGACGAGCCGGTGGCCGTGCCCTGCGCCTGCGCCGTTCCCCGCTCGTCCATGGTCGCCCCCGGCCTGCCCCGCCACCTTCGATGTCATCGCGCGGGGGGCGCGGTCAAGGGTGGCCAGGGTCCGCCGTGAAACCGGCGCCCGCAGGAAAAGGCCACGGCCCCTTGCGGGATGCCGTGGCCCCTTTGCCGCATGTGCGGATGCCCGGCCGGATCCCGCCCGACCCGGCTTTGCCTTACTCGGCGGCGATGGCCGGCGTCGCCGGGGTGGAGTCGAGTTCGTCCTCCAGCGAGTAGTGCTCGCCATTGAGGACGCGGGCGAGCTGGGCCTTGTCGAGCTCGCCCTCCCAGCGGGCCACCACGATGGTGGCCACCGCGTTGCCGATGAAGTTGGTGATGGCCCGGCACTCGGACATGAAACGGTCGATGCCGAGGATGAGGGCAAGCCCCGCCACCGGCACGCTCGGCACCACGGAGAGCGTCGCGGCCAGGGTGATGAAGCCCGCCCCGGTGATGCCCGCCGCGCCCTTGGAGGACAGCATGGCCACCAGCAGCAGCAGGATCTGCTCTTCCAGCGACAGGTGGATGCCCGTCGCCTGGGCGATGAACAGCGCCGCCAGCGTCATGTAGATGTTGGTGCCGTCGAGGTTGAACGAGTAGCCGGTGGGGATCACGAGGCCCACCACCGACTTGCCGCAGCCGGCCTTCTCCATCTTCAGCATCAGGCCCGGCAGTGCCGCCTCGGAGGACGAGGTGCCAAGCACGAGGAGGAGTTCCTCCCGGATGTACTTCAGCAGCTTCCAGAGCGAGAAGCCGTTGTAGCGCGCCACAAGCCCGAGGACGACAAAGATGAACAGGCCGGCGGTGAGGTAGAAAGTGAAGATCAGGAAGGCGAGGTTCTTGACCGAGCCGATACCGTACTTGCCGATGGTGAAAGCCATGGCGCCGAATGCGCCGATGGGTGCCACCTTCATCACGATCGCCACCAGCCGGAACATGGCGGCGGAGAGCGAGTTGAACAGCGTCAGCACCGGCTGGCCGAGATCGCCGACGCCGCCGAGCGCGATGCCGAACAGCACCGAGAAGAACAGCACCTGGAGGATGTCGCCGGAGGCGTGCGCCGCCACGGGCGTCGCCGGGATGATGTCCATCAGGAAGCCGATGATGGAGGAATCATGGGCCTTGGCGGCATAGGTCGCCACCGCCTTGGGATCGAGGCTGGCGGGATCGATGTTGAGGCCCGCGCCGGGCTGCACCACGTTGGCCACGACGAGGCCGATGATGAGGGCAAGCGTGGAGAAGGTGAGGAAGTAGATCATGGCCTTGCCGGCCACCCGCCCGACCTTGCCCAGGTCGCGCATGCCGGCGATGCCGGTCACCACGGTGAGGAAGATGACCGGGGCGATGACCATCTTCACCAGCTTGATGAAGGCGTCGCCCAGCGGCTTCATGCTGGCGCCGACATCCGGATAGAAGTGGCCGAGCAGGCAGCCCGCGGCGATGGCCACGAGCACCTGGAAATAGAGGTGATGATAGAACTTGCGCGGGCGCACGGGCGCTGCGACGGGAAGGGCGTGGGCCATGAGACGGGCTCCTCCGCCGGAACCGTGGTGCCTCTTGCGATGGGCACTTCGGGCGCCGGATGCTTCGTTGTGGGGTCGGCGCGGGCGCGCCGCAGACGCCCCTTCTTGCGCAAGCCGCATGCCAGTCCCGCGCCGCGCGCGCATCTTTGTTAAGCGCTTGTCAGGCTTTCAGAAAATTGAGGCGGCTCAGGATGGGGCTCGACAGGTCGTGCGGATGGCTGCACAGTCGCCCTGAAGCGCGTGCGGAAATCCGCACAAGAAGAAGCGGAGAGGCTGCGCGGTGGACGCGGCGGAGGGTGGAAGCAGCACAGTTCACGGCCGGCGGCGGCTGCTGGTCGCCGCCGGGGTGGTGGCGGGCATGCTCGCCGTCATGCTCGGCCTCGACCGCATCGCCGATTTTGCCGCGCGCCGCTGGGCCCTCGCCCAGGTGGAGGCGGGCGCGCGCACGGCCGCGGCGCTCAGGGTGGCGGTGCTGCGCAGCGAGATCGAGAAGCAGCGCTCCCTGCCGTTCGCCCTGGCGCAGGATCCCGACGTGCGCCGGGCGCTGGCGAGCCAGGACGCCGGGTTGTTCCTCGCCCTCGACCAGCGGTTCGAGGCCCTGGTCGCGCGGGTGCGCGCGGGGGTGATCTATCTCATCGACACCGGCGGGCACACGGTGGCGGCGAGCAATTTCAACACCCCGGAGAGCTTCCTCAACAGCGACTACGGCTTCCGCCCGTATTTCCGCATCGCCCTGGCGGAGGGGCGGGCGGAGCATTTCGCCTTCGGCACCGTCAGCCGCAAGCCGGGCCTCTACCTCGCCCAGAGGGTGGAGGACGCGGCCGGCGAGCCCCTGGGCGTGCTGGTGCTGAAAGCCGAGTTCGACACCCTTGAGGAGGAATGGCGGCACTTCTCCGAGCCCACCTTCGTCACCGACGCGCGCCACATCGTGCTCATCGCCAGCGAGCCGGCCTTCCGCTTCCGCACCACCGTTCCCCTCGACGCGGGGGAGCGCAAGGTGATTCGCGAAAGCCTGCAGTTCGGCGATGCGCCCCTCGATCTCATCGACCTCAGCCCGGTGCCGGGGGATCCCGGGCTGAAGCGGGTGCGCCTGCCGGGGCGCTCCAAGCGGGAGGATTTCCTCGAGGCGTCCATGCCGGTGCCCACCACCGACTGGACCCTGTCCGTGCTCGCCCCCACCGCCGCCACCACCGCCCTCGCCGCCACGGCGGCCCGGGCCTCGGCGGCGCTGCTCGGCGTGGTGGGGCTGGGCTCGGCGGGCCTGTGGCGCACCCGCCGCCGACGCCGGGCGCGGGCGGAGGCGCGGCAGGCCGAGGCGCGGCGCGAGCTGGAGGAGCGCGTCGCCGTGCGCACCGCCGAGCTCAGCGCCGCCAACGCCCAGCTGCGCACCGAGATGGAGGAGCGCCGCCGCGCCCGCCTCGCCATCGACGCCTTGCAGGACGAGCTGGTGCAGGCGAACAAGCTCGCCGTGCTCGGCCAGATCGCGGCGGGCGTCGCCCATGAGGTGAACCAGCCGGTGGCCGCCATCCGCACCTTCGCGGAGAATTCCCGCGCCTTCCTCGATCGCGGCGATGCGGGATCGGCGGCGCGGAACCTGGACACCATCGCCGCCCTCACCGAGCGCATCGGCGCCATCACCGGCGAATTGCGCGCCTTTGCCCGCAAGTCGGCGGCGCAGCTTGAGCCGGTGCGGATCGGCGCGGTGGTGGACGGCGCCCTCCTGCTGCTGCGCTACCGCCTGCTGCAGAACGACATCGCCCTCGCGGTCGTCCTCGATGCCCCGGACGCGAGGGTGACCGGCGACCGGGTGCGGCTGGAGCAGGTGTTCGTCAACCTCGTCCAGAACGCCGCCGAGGCCCTCGCCGGCCGCCCCGGCGCGACCATCCGCATCACCTCCGAAACCCGCGCCGACACGGTCGTGGTGACCGTCGCCGACAATGGGCCGGGCCTGTCGCCGCAGGTTCTGGGGGCGCTGTTCCTGCCCTTCACCACCACCAAGCCGCAGGGGCTGGGGCTCGGCCTCGTCATCTCCAAGGACATCATCGCCGAATGCGGCGGCTCGCTGGCGGTGGAGAGCCGGGCCGGGGCCGTCTTCACCATAACCCTTCCGAGAGCCTCATGAGCGATGTCGCCTTCATCGACGACGACGATGCGCTGCGCGCCGCCAACGTGCAGGCGCTGATGCTGGCCGGCCTTTCGGCCACCGGCTTCGCCTCCGCCGTCGACGCGCTGGACCAGCTCGACGCGGACTTCCCCGGCGTCGTCGTCACCGACGTGCGCATGCCGCGCATCGACGGGCTGGAGCTGTTCCGGCGGCTGAAGCGCGTCGATCCCGACCTGCCGGTGATCCTGGTCACCGGCCACGGCGACATCGCCATGGCGGTGGATGCCATGCGCGAGGGCGCCTACGACTTCCTGGCCAAGCCCTATGCCTCGGAACGGCTGATCACCAGCGTGCGCCACGCCCTCGACCGGCGCCGCCTGGTGCTGGAGAACCGGGAGCTGAAGCGCTCGGTGGAGGCGGCGAGCGAGGACATGCCGCTGCTCGGCTCCACCCCGGTGATGGCGCGCATGCGGCAGATGCTGCGCCAGATCGCCGAGGCCGACGTGGACGTGCTGGTGGAGGGGGAGACCGGTTCCGGCAAGGAGGTGGTGGCCAACGCGCTGCACCGCTGGAGCCGGCGCGCCAACCGTCCGTTCGTGGCGGTCAATTGCGGCGCCCTGCCGGAAACCGTGATCGAAAGCGAATTGTTCGGCTATGAGGCCGGCGCCTTCACCGGGGCGCTGAAGAAGCGCATCGGGCGCATCGAGCACGCCCATGGCGGCACCCTCTTCCTCGACGAGATCGAGGCCATGTCGCCGGCGTTGCAGGTGAAGCTGCTGCGGGTGCTGGAGGCGCGCGAGGTCCAGCCGCTCGGCACCAACGAGACGCGGCGGGTGGACATCCGGGTGGTGGCCGCCTCCAAGGTGGACCTGCCGGCTTTGGTGCGGCAGGGCCGCTTTCGCGAGGACCTTTATTACCGCCTCCACGTGGCGGCGGTGCGCATCCCGCCCTTGCGCGAGCGGCGGGCGGACGTGCCGCTTTTGTTCGGCCATTTCCTCGCCCGCGCCGCCGAGCGCTTCAACCGGGTGCCGCCGGAGCTGGACGCGAGCGTGCGCCGGCATCTCGGCGCGCACGACTGGCCCGGCAACGTGCGCGAGCTGGTGCACTATGCCGAGCGGGTGGCGCTGGGGCTGGTGGAGCCCCTGCCGGCCTTGGCGCAGGACGCCTCCTTGGGCGAAGGCACCCTTCCCGAGCGGGTGGACCGCTTCGAGGCGGCGGAGATCCGCGCCGCGCTGGAGGCGAACCAGGGCGACGTGCAGGCGGCGGTGGCCGCCCTCGGCATCCCCCGCAAGACCTTCTACGACAAGCTGCGCCGCCACGGCATCGACCAAGCGGCATACCGGCCGGGGAAGGCGCGCGGCTGAGCGGCGGCGGGCCGAACCTATTCCGCCGCCTCGGTGAAGACGGGCGCGGCGAAGATGGTGGCGCCCTTGTCCGCGGTGCCGACGGCGGCGCGGAACGGGGCGAACAGTTCGCGGCCGACGCCCACGTGGGAGGAACTGAGATCCGCGCTCGCCGCGGGGCGCGCCGCCCATTCGCCGGGCGGGACCAGCACCTCGATCCGGCCTTCCACCGCATCGACCCGCACCAGGTCGCCGTCGCGGATCCGCGCGATGGCGCCGCCCTCCACCGCCTCCGGCGTCACATGGATGGCGGACGGCACCTTGCCCGAGGCGCCCGACATGCGCCCGTCGGTGACGAGGGCGACCTTCTGCCCGCGGTCCTGGAGCACGCCGAGGGGCGGCATCAGCTTGTGCAGCTCCGGCATGCCGTTGGCCTTCGGTCCCTGGAAGCGCACCACGGCGACGAAATCGCCGGTCAGCGTCCCCGCCTTGAAGGCGGCCTGGAGCTCATCCTGCGAATGGAACACCCGGGCGGGCGCCTCGATGACGTGCCGCTCGGGGGCGACCGCCGAGGTCTTGATGACCGCGCGGCCGAGATTGCCGTCGAGCACCTTCAGCCCGCCGGTGGTCTGGAAGGGGGCGCTGACGCCGCGCAGCACCTTGTCGTCGCCGGTGGCGGCCGGTCCCTCCCGCCAGCCGAGGCTCTCGCCGTCCAGCACCGGCTCGCGCGCATAGGCCTCCAGCCCCTGGCCGAGCACGGTCTCCACGTCGGCATGGAGCAGGCCGGCGCCCAGGAGCTCGCGGATGACGAAGGCCATGCCGCCCGCCGCGTGGAAATGGTTCACGTCCGCCGCGCCGTTGGGATAGACGCGGGCGAGCAGCGGCGTCACCTCGGCCAGCGCCGAGAAATCGTCCCAGGTCAGAAAGATGCCTCCCGCCGCCGCCATGGCCACGAGGTGGAGCGTGTGGTTGGTGGAGCCGCCGGTGGCGTGCAGCCCGACGATGCCGTTCACGAACGCCTTTTCGTCCAGCATGCGGCCGACGGGGGTATAGGCATTGCCCAGCGCGGTGATGGCCAGAGCCCGTTCCACCGCGGCCTTGGTCAGGGCGTCGCGCAGGGGCGTGTCGGGGGTGACGAAGGAGGCGCCCGGCAGGTGCAGGCCCATGATCTCCATGAGCATCTGGTTGGTGTTGGCGGTGCCGTAGAAGGTGCAGGTTCCCGGCCCGTGATAGGATTTCGCCTCCGCCTCCAGCAGCGCGTCGCGGCCCAGCTTCCCCTCGGCGAAGAGCTGGCGGATCTTCGACTTCTCGGTGTTCGGCAGGCCGCTGGTCATGGGGCCGGAGGGAATGAACACCGCCGGCAGGTGGCCGAACGCCAGCGCCCCGATGACGAGGCCGGGCACGATCTTGTCGCAGATGCCGAGGAACACCGCCGCGTCGAAGGTCTGGTGGGAGAGGGCGACGGCGGTGGCGAGGGCGATCACCTCGCGGGAGAACAGCGAAAGCTCCATGCCCGCCTCGCCCTGGGTGATGCCGTCGCACATGGCGGGCACGCCGCCGGCCATCTGCGCCGTGCCGCCGGCCGCGTGCGCGGCCTCGCGGATCAGGCCGGGATAGCGCTCGTAGGGCTGGTGCGCGGAGAGCATGTCGTTATAGGCGCTGACGATGCCGAGATTGGGCGTCGCGCCCGCCCGCAGCAGCGCCTTGTCCGCCGGGCCGCAGGCGGCAAATCCGTGGGCCTGGTTGGCGCAGCCGAGCCGCGTGCGCTCCGGCCTGTGGGCGGCCGCGGCCTCGATCCGCTCCAGATAGCGCGCGCGGCCGGCGCGGCTGCGCTCGACGATCCCTCGCGTCACTTCCGCCACGCGGGCATTCAAGGCGGGCTGGGCGGCCATGGCGGTCTCCTGTGCTGGCGGTTGGGCGGGCGTGCGGCGCGGCCGCCGAAGGCCGATCCTGACGCGCCGGTGGCGCGGAACAAGCCCCATCCCGGCAAGACTTGCATGCCGGTGCGGGGACAATGGGGCGGGCGCCGCGCCCACCCCATGGCCGAGGGCGCGTCAGGGCCGGGCCGGGATCTCCAGCCCGCGCTGCACCGCCGGCCGGGCGAGGCCGCGTTCCAGCCACGCCGGCACGTGCGTCAGGCTCGCATAGTCGACGAGCTCGCCGGCGCCGTAGAAGCCGATGAGGTTGCGCACCCATCCGAGAAGGGAAATGTCGGCGATGGTGTAGTCGTTCCCCATCATCCAGTCGCGGCCGTCGAGCCGGCCTTCGAGCACGCCGAGCAGGCGCCGGGTCTCGGCGCGGTAGCGCTCCAGCGGCCGCTTGTCCTCGATCTCGCGCCCGGCGAACTTGTGGAAGAAGCCGAGCTGCCCGAACATGGGCCCCACCGACGCCATCTGGAAGAAGACCCATTGCAGGGTCTCGTAGCGGCGTGCCGGATCCTGCGGCAGGAACTGCCCGGTCTTCTCCGCCAGATAGACGAGGATGGCACCGGATTCGAACAGGCCGAACGGCTGCCCGCCCGGTCCGTCGGGATCGACGATGGCGGGGATCTTGCCGTTGGGGTTGAGGGACAGGAATTCGGGGGTCCAGGTCTCGTTCTGCCCGATATTGATGGTGTGCGGCTCGTAGGGCAGCCCCACCTCCTCCAGCATGATCGAGACCTTCACCCCGTTGGGCGTCGGCAGCGAATAGAGCTGGAGCCGCTCCGGATGCTGCGCCGGCCAGCGCCGGGTGATGGGGAAGGCGGAGAGATCGGGCATGGGTGGTTCCTCAGGTGTCGAGGCGGGGCGGCAAGGCCGACCCTCGATCCGAATGCGAGGTCTGCGAGAGCCGCCGCGGGCGCGGCGGCGGAGACGGTGTTGAGATAGGGTGCGCCAGGGCGCAGCGGAACCGCCGGGGGCAAAGATTTTGCACCGCCTCCATGGCGTGGCTTTGCCGGCGGGAGGCATCGGCCGCGATGGCGCGGGGCCGGGCGAAACGCTCAGGACGAAACGGGCCGGTGCCTATGCCCCCGCCGCCTCGGGCAGGATCTCCAGCAGGATGTCCTTCGGCCGGCACAGGCGCACGCCCTTCGGCGTGAAGACGAACGGCCGGTTGATGAGGACGGGGTGTTCGGCCATGGCGTCGAGGAGCGCGTCGTCGGACACGGCGGGGCCGCCGAGGCCGAGCGCCTCGAACGGCTCGTTCTTGTCGCGGATGGCGCCGCGCGCGGTGAGGCCGGCTTTCTTCACCGCCGCCGCGATCTCCGTCCGCGACGGCGGCGTCTTCAGGTAGAGCACCACTTCGGGCTCGATGCCCGCCGCGCGGATCATGGCCAGCACGTTGCGCGAGGTGCCGCAGGCGGGATTGTGCCAGATGGTGACCTTCTGCCGGCTGCTCATGCGCCTCCCCCGGGGCTGTCCTGTCGCGGCGCAGCTTCGCCGAAAGGGCCGGGACGGCGCAAGCCGGTCGTCAGCCGTCCGCCTCGGGTCAGGACGAGGCGGCTCGCAGGAGAGCCGGAGCGGCGCTCGACACGGCCTTTGATTCAAATTATCTATAAAATCATGCGGCAAGAGCCTGAAGAGACCGTGACGGCGCGGATCACGCGCATCCTGGCGGAGCGGATCGTCGCCGGCGCGCTGGCGCCGGGCGAGAAGCTGCGGCAGGACCATATCGCCGAGGAGTTCGGCGCCAGCCATGTGCCGGTGCGCGAGGCGTTCCGCCGGCTGGAGGCGCAGGGCCTCGCCGTGAGCGAGCCGCGGCGCGGGGTGAGGGTGGCGGGCTTCGACAAGGCGGAGATCCGCGAAGTGGTGGAGATGCGCGCGGCGCTGGAAACCCTCGCCTTGCGCCATGCGGTGCCGCATCTGACCCCGGCTTTGCTGGAGACGGCCGCCACCGCCGCCGATGCCGGCGACGCGAGCGTGGACATGCGCGCCTGGGAGGAGGCGAACCGCCGCTTCCACCGGCTGATCCTGTCGCCCTGCGGCATGCCCCGCCTCATGGCCACCATCGACGACCTGCACGCGGCGAGCGCCCGCCACCTCTTCGCCACCAGCGCGGCGACCTTCGTGCCGCGGGTGGACCGGGAGCATCGGGCCATCCTCGCCGCCCTGCGCAAGGGCGACGTGGAAACCGCCGCCGCCACCCTCGCCCGCCACGTGCGGCGGATCGGCTGAGCGACCGGCGCCGCCGGGACGCGTGGAGCGTTCACCTCCGGCATCGGCCAGGATTGCCGTCCCCTGCCGCTGGAAAAGGGCGGGCGGAGACGCCGGGGCGGGGTCACGCCCGGCTGTGGCGGCTGGCAGGGGAGCCCGGAATTCTGACGTTCCGGCAAAGACGTTCAGACAGCCCGCGCCGACGGCGAAGCCTGTCCGCATCCAGTCCATTCCGGGCGGGAGGGTGGCCTGTCGCCGCATGGGGGGACCGTCCCGGGCGGCGCCCCCCTTGTGGTCGGGACCATCCTGTGGAAGTTTTAGAGATAGGAATCACAAATTATCTATAAAATTGGAGATCCCATGCTGGCGGAGCCGCGAAGCCCCCATTCCGAGCCGGCGCCTGCCGGGGATCGGCCCCGCTGGACCCGTGCGCAGGCGGAGGCGCTCTACGACCTGCCGTTCGCCGATCTCCTGTTCCAGGCGCACACGCTCCATCGCGCCCATTTCAACCCCAACCAGGTGCAGCTCGCCCGCCTGCTGAGCGTGAAGACCGGCGGCTGCCCGGAGGATTGCGGCTACTGCTCCCAGAGCGCCCATTACGACACCGGGGTGAAGGCGAGCCGCCTCATGGGCGCCGACGAGGTGCTGGCCGCGGCGGCCGACGCCAAGGCGTCCGGGGCGACGCGCTTCTGCATGGCCGCCGCCTGGCGGGCGCCCAAGGCGCGGGACCTCGACAAGGTGTGCGACATGATCGCGGCGGTGAAGGCCATGGGGCTGGAGACCTGCGCCACGCTGGGCATGCTCGACGCCGACCAGGCCGGTCGCCTCGGCGCCGCCGGCCTCGACTACTACAACCACAACGTGGACACCTCGCCCGACTTCTACGGCGAGGTCATCACCACCCGCACCATGCAGGACCGCCTCGACACCCTTGGCCATGCCCGCCAGGCGGGGCTGAAACTGTGCTGCGGCGGCATTGTCGGCATGGGCGAGGGCATCGCCGACCGGCTCGACATGCTGGTGCTGCTGGCCAATCTCGACGCGCCGCCGGAGAGCGTGCCGCTCAATTTGTGGAACGAGGTGGAGGGTGTGCCGGTGGCTGAGAGCGCGCAGCCGGTGGACCCCATCGCCTTCGCCCGCCTGGTGGCAGTGGCGCGTATCCTTATGCCGGGCAGCATCGTGCGCCTCTCCGCCGGCCGCTCGCACATGAGCGACGAACTGCAGGCCCTGTGCTTCTTCGCCGGGGCCAATTCCATATTCGTGGGCGAGACCCTGCTCACCACCGCCAATCCCGCCGAGGACCGGGATGCTGCCCTGTTCGCCCGCCTCGGCATCACCGCCGCGCCGGGCGGAGCCGCGCATGGGGACGCTTGAACGCAGGCCGGTCCTTGCCATGCCCGAGGCAGAGCCGGCTTTGGCGGCGCACCAGGCGGCCTTGGCCGCCCTCGGCCGGCGCGGGCGGTTGCGGGCGCTGGCCCCGCGCACCGGGCTCGACTTCGCCTCCAACGACTATCTCGGCCTCGCCCAGTCGGACGCCCTCAGGCGGGCGGCCGCCGCCGCGCTGGCGCGGGGGTGCCGGTGGGGTCCGGCGGGTCGCGGCTGCTGCGCGGCAACCATCCCGAGCACGAGGCGCTGGAGGCGGAGGCGGCGGCCCTCTTCGGGGCGCCGGCGGCGCTATTCTTCGCCGGCGGCTTCGCCGCCAATGCGGCGCTGGTGGCGACCCTGCCCCGGCGCGGCGACCTCGTCGTCCACGATGCGCTCATCCATGCGAGCGTGCACGAGGGCCTCGCCGCCACCCGCGCGCAGGCCGTGGCCACGCCCCACAACGATGCGGGCGCGGTGGACACCGCCATTCGCCGCTGGCGGGCGGGGGGCGGGCGGGGGCGGCCGTGGATCGTCGCCGAGACCCTCTATTCCATGGACGGCGACTTCGCCCCGCTCGACGAGCTTTCGGCCATCGCCGCGCGGCACGACGGCATGCTGATGCTGGACGAGGCCCACGCCACCGGCGTCTTCGGCCCCGGTGGGCGCGGTCTTGCCACCGGCCTCGAAGGCTCGGGCAATCTCGTCACCCTCCACACCTGCGGCAAGGCGCTGGGCGCCATGGGGGCGCTGGTGTGCCTGCCGTCGGGGCTGAAGGACTACATGGTCAACCGCGCCCGCGGCTTCATCTACGCCACGGCGCCCTCGCCCCTGGTCGCGGCCATCGTCCGCGCCGCGCTGCGCCTTTGCGTCGATGCCGACGACCGGCGGGCCCGCCTCCACGCCCGCATCGCCCATGTGCGCGCGGCCCTCGCCGGGCTCGGCCTGCCGGCCACCGCCTCGCAGATCCAGAAGGTGGTGCTCGGCGCCGACCGGCGGGCGGCGGGGGTGGCGGACCGCCTCCAGGCGTCGGGCTTCGACGTGCGGGCCATCCGCCCGCCCACCGTGCCGGAGGGCACCGCGCGGCTGCGCATTCCCCTCACCCTCAACGTCACCGATGCCGAGCTCGATGCCTTCCTCGCCGCGCTCGGCGACGTGCTGCAACGGGAGCCGGCATGAGCCGCGGCTTCATCATCACCGGCACCGACACCGACGTGGGCAAGACGGTGTTCGCCGCCGCCCTCGCCGGGGCGCTGGACGCTTGCTATTTCAAGCCGGTTCAGGCGGGCCTCGACGGCGACACCGACGCCGGGACGACGCGCCGTCTCTCCGGCCTGCCGGCGGAGCGGATTTTGCCGGAGGCCTATCGCCTCGCCCTGCCGGCCTCGCCCCATTGGGCGGCCGAGGCGGAAGGGGTGCGCATCGATCCCTCGGCGCTGGTGCTGCCGCAGACCGAGCGGCCATTGATCGTCGAGGGGGCCGGCGGGCCGCTGGTGCCGCTGGACCGGCGCACCCTGTTCGCCGACGTGTTCGCCCGCTGGGGCCTGCCGGTGATCGTGTGCGCGCGCACCGGGCTCGGCACCATCAGCCACTCGCTCATGGCCATCGAGGCGCTGCGCGCGCGGGGCATCCGCGTGCATGGCGTCGCCTTTATCGGTGACGCGGCCGAGGAGGCGGAGGCGATCATCGCCGAGATCGGCGGCGTGCGCCGGCTCGGCCGCCTGCCGCGCCTGCCGGTGCTGACGGCGGACACCCTGCGCATCGCCTTCGCGCGCGCTTTCCGCCGCGCCGATTTCTCCCTAGAGGGCCCCCGGCCATGACCTATGCGCCCCCGACCACGTTCGCCGGGCCCTCACCGGTCTGGCACCCCTTCACCCAGCACGCGCTGGCGCCGGAGCCGCCCGTGGTGGTGCGCGGCCGGGGCGCGTGGCTTCAGACGGCGGAGGGCGGGCGCATTCTCGACGCCATCTCGTCCTGGTGGGTCATCACCCACGGCCATTGCCATCCGCGCATCGTCGCCGCGATCCGGGACCAGGCGGGCGAGCTCGACCAGGTGATCTTCGCCGGCCATACCCATCCCGCCGCCGAGGCACTGGGCCGGCGGCTGGTGGCGATGACCCCGCCCGGCCTCGACCACGTCTTCTTCTCCGACAGCGGCTCCACCTCCGTGGAGGTGGCGCTGAAGATGGCGGCGGGGTTCTGGCGCAACGGCGGGACGGCGCGCAGCCGCATCCTGGCGCTGGAGCACGGCTATCACGGCGACACCATCGGCACCATGTCGGCCGGCGAACGGGGCGTCTACAACGCCGCCTATGCGCCCTTCCTGTTCGACGTGACCCGCCTGCCCTTCCCCGAGGCGGGGCGCGAGGACACGACGCTGGCCGCGCTGGAGGCCGCCTGCCGCGCGGCGCCGGCGGCCCTCGTGCTGGAGCCCCTCGTGCTCGGCGCCGGCGGCATGCGCATGTATGCGCCGTGGGTGCTGAAGGAGATGGCGGCCATCTGCGCCCGCCACGGCGTGCTCCTCATCGCCGACGAGGTGATGACCGGCTTCGGCCGCACCGGCACCCTCTTCGCCTGCGCGCAGGCCGGCGTGGTGCCGGATATCCTGTGCCTGTCCAAGGGCCTCACCGGCGGGGCGCTGCCGCTGGCCGCGACCTTGTGCCGGCGGGACATCTTCGATGCGCATTACTCCACCGACCGCGCCCGCACCTTCTTCCATTCCTCCTCGTTCACCGCCAATCCCGTCGCCTGCGCGGCGGCGCTGGCCAACCTGGACATCTGGGCGGAGGAGGACGTGGCCGGGCGCGTGGCCGCCCTCGGCGCGCTGCAGGAGGAGCGCATCGCCCCGTTCCGCGACGATGCGCGCTTTTCCGGCGCGCGGCGGCTCGGCACGATCGCGGCCCTCGACCTCGTGGTGGCGGATGCGGGATACCTCGCCGGCATCGGGCCGCGCCTGTCCGCCTTCTTCCGCGAGCGGGGCCTGCTGGTGCGGCCGCTGGGCAACACGATCTATGTGATGCCGCCCTATTGCACGAGCGCCGGGGATCTCGACCTCGTCTACGCCGCCATCGCCGCCGCCGCCGATCTGGGGACCGCGGCGTGAGCCGGGCCGGAACGCGCATTGCCGGCCACGGCCACCACGCCCCGGACCGCGTGGTGGCCAATGCCGAGATCGAGGGCCGTCTCGGGCTTGCCGCCGGCTGGATCGAGAGCCGCACCGGCATCCGCGCGCGGCGCTATGCGGCGGCCGGGGAGGCGGTGAGCGATATCGCGCTGCCCGCCGCCGAGATGGCGCTGGAGATGGCGCATGCGGCCTGCGGCCTGCCGCGCGCCATGATCGGCCTCACGCTGCTGGCCACCTCGACGCCCGACCATCTCCTGCCGCCCACCGCGCCGCTCCTCGCTTATCGCCTGGGCCTGCCGGCGAGCGGGGCGGCGGATCTCACCGGTGCCTGCGCCGGCTTCCTCTATGCCTACGTGCTGGCGGAGGGCTTCGTGCGGGCGAGCGGGCAGGCGGCGCTGGTGGTGGCCGCCAACATCCTCTCGCGCCGCATCGATCCTCAGGACGCCTCCACCTCCGCCTTGTTCGCCGATGCGGCGGGGGCGGTGGTGATCGCGCCGGCGGACCGCGCCGGCACCGGCCTTCTCGCCTCCCGCCTCGCCTCGGACGGGTCGGGCTACGATCTCATCCAGATCCCGGACAGCGGGAGCCGGCGGACCGGCGGGGAGGAGAGGGCGGGCGTGCCGCGCATGGTGATGCGCGACGGCCGCGCGGTGTTCCAGCGCGCCGTCGCCATGATGGGCGATGCCTGCCGCCACGTGCTGGACCAGGCCGGCCTCACGCCGGACGAGGTGACCCATTTCGTGCCGCACCAGGCGAACGGGCGCATCGTCTCGGCCGTGGCCGATCGCCTCGGCATCGCTCCGGCGCGGACCTTGTCGACCCTGGCCGAGTTCGGCAATTCCTCGGCCGCCACCCTTCCCTTCACCCTCTCCGCATGCGCCGGGGCGCGGGGCTACGGCGAAGGCGACGTGCTGCTGATGGCCGCCGCCGGGGCGGGCCTCACTGGCGGCGCGGCGCTGGTCCGGCTCTGATACCAGGAGCCCGTGCGCTTGACTCACGGGCTCCTGGTATAGCCCGCGCGGCGTCTGAGCGTGATCCCCTCGGCGTCGGTCAACGACCGACGCCGAGGGGATGAGGCGAAGGTTTCCGCTTGCGGCGCGCGCGCACCGCCGCTATCTTCATTTCAACATCTATTGAGATATTGAAATGGTGCCCATGCTTGAGGAACAGGCCCTGGCCGCCTTTGCCGCGCTTTCGCAGGAGACGCGCCTGCGCATGGTGCGGCTGCTGGTGAAAGCGGGGCCGCAGGGCCTGCCGGCCGGCGCCATCGGCGAGGCCATGGACGGGGCCTCGGCCTCGCGCATGTCCTTTCACCTCAGCCAGCTGGAGCAGGCGGGGCTGGTGGCCTCCCGGCGCGAGGGGCGCTCCATCATCTACAGCGCCGTCTACCCCACCCTGTCCGATCTCGTCGCCTTCCTGATGCGGGACTGCTGCAACGGACACCCCGAGGTGTGCGCCCCGGCCGTCGCCGCCTTGTCCTGCGCCTGCGAACCCAAGACCGAGGACACCCATGCCTGACGCAACCACCGGGCACGTCTACAACGTGCTGTTCCTCTGCACCGGCAATTCGGCCCGCTCCATCCTCGCCGAGAGCATCCTGGCCAGGGACGGCGCAGGCCGGTTCCGCGCCTTCTCGGCGGGCAGCCAGCCGAAGGGCGAGGTCAATCCCTTCGCCCTCAAGGTGCTGAAGGCCGGCGATTATCCGAGCGAGGGCTTGCGCTCGAAGAGCTGGCTGGAGTTTGCCGAGCCCGGCGCCCCGGTGATGGATTTCGTCTTCACCGTCTGCGACAACGCCGCCGGCGAAGCCTGCCCCCTCTGGCCGGGCCAGCCCATGACCGCCCACTGGGGCATCGAGGATCCCGCCGCGGTTGAGGGCACGGACATCCAGAAGGAGGCCGCCTTCGTCGCCGCCTTCCGCTACCTGAGGAACCGCATCTCGGTCTTCACCGCCTTGCCCATCGCCAAGCTCGACCGGCTGTCCCTCGGCACGCAGCTGCGCGAGATCGGCCGCCTCGACGGCGCCACCACCCCCCGGCCCGACGTGGCGTGAGGGCGGCGGGCATGGACGTGATCATCTACCACAATCCCGAGTGCGGCACCTCGCGCAACACCCTCGCCATGATCCGCAATGCGGGCGTCGAGCCGCACGTGATCGAGTACCTGAAGACGCCGCCGGCGCGGGCGCTGCTGAAGGACCTCATTGCCCGCGCCGGGCTTTCGGTGCGCGACGCGCTGCGCGAGAAGGGCACGCCCTATGCCGCGCTCGGCCTCGGCGATCCCGCCCTTTCGGACGATGCGCTGCTCGACGCCATGATGGCGCATCCCATCCTCATCAACCGGCCCTTCGTGGTTTCGCCGCAAGGCGTGCGCCTGTGCCGCCCGTCCGAGCTGGTGCTCGACCTCCTGCCGCCACAGCAAGGCGCCTTCGCCAAGGAAGACGGCGCGCTTGTGGTGGACGCCGCGGGCCACCGCATCACCGCCGGCTGAAACTCGGGAACCTCCCATGTCCATCTTCGAGCGTTACCTCACCGTGTGGGTCGGCCTGTGCATCGTCGCCGGCGTCGGCCTCGGACATCTCGTGCCGGGGGTCTTCCAGGCCATCGGCGCGGTGGAGGTGGCACGGGTCAACCTGCCGGTGGCGGCGCTGATCTGGCTGATGATCGTGCCCATGCTGCTGCGCATCGATTTCGCCGCCCTCGGCCAGGTCGGCCGGCACTGGCGCGGCATCGGCGTGACGCTGCTGGTGAACTGGGCGGTGAAGCCCTTCACCATGGCGCTGCTCGGCTGGTTCTTCATCGGCTCCCTGTTCCGCCCCTTCCTGCCGGCGGACCAGATCGACAGCTACATCGCCGGGCTGATCCTGCTGGCCGCCGCGCCCTGCACCGCCATGGTGTTCGTGTGGTCGAACCTGACCCGGGGCGAGCCGCACTTCACCTTGTCCCAGGTGGCGCTCAACGACGCCATCATGGTGGTGGCCTTCGCCCCCATCGTCGGCCTGCTGCTGGGCCTGTCCGCCATCACCGTGCCGTGGAGCACCCTGGTGCTGTCGGTGGCCCTCTACATCATCGTGCCGGTGGTCGCGGCCCAGCTGCTGCGCCGGAGCGTGCTCGCCACCGGCGGGCCGGCGGCGCTGGAGCGGCTGCTGGCGCGGCTCGGGCCCTTCTCCCTCGCCGCGCTGCTCGCCACCCTGGTGCTGCTGTTCGGCTTCCAGGGGGAGGAGATCCTGCGGCAGCCGCTGGTCATCGCGATGCTGGCGGTGCCGATCCTGATCCAGGTCTATTTCAATGCCGGGCTGGCCTATGTGCTGAACCGGATGGCCGGCGAGCAGCACTGCATCGCCGGGCCTTCCGCGCTCATCGGCGCCTCCAATTTCTTCGAGCTGGCGGTGGCAGCCGCCATCAGCCTGTTCGGCTTCAGCTCCGGCGCGGCGCTGGCCACCGTGGTGGGCGTGCTCATCGAGGTGCCGGTGATGCTGTCGGTGGTGTGGATCGTGAACCGCTCCAAGGGCTGGTACGAGCGCGGCGGCCCGGCGTCCAAGCCGCAGGAGGCGGTGCGATGAGCGCGGAGGCCCTGCCCAACCTCGATGCCGCCGCGCTGCGCATCCCCGAGCTCGAACGCCTGAGGCCGGCCGAGCCCTCCCGGCACCCGCCGCGCATCCTGCTGCTCTACGGCTCGCTGCGCGAGCGCTCCTACAGCCGCTTCCTGACCCTGGAGGCGGAGCGTCTGCTGCGGCACTTCGGGGCGCAGACGCGGGTGTTCGATCCGCGCGACCTGCCCTTGCCGGACGGGGCGCCCATCGACCATCCCAAGGTGCAGGAGCTGCGCGCGCTGGCCCAGTGGTCGGAGGGGCAGGTGTGGTGCAGCCCCGAACGGCACGGTGCCATGAGCGCGGTGCTGAAGGCGCAGATCGACTGGATCCCCCTGGCGCTGGGCGCCATCCGGCCCACCCAGGGGCGTACGCTCGCGCTCATGCAGGTGTGCGGCGGCTCGCAATCCTTCAACGCGGTGAACCAGATGCGCATCCTCGGGCGCTGGATGCGCATGCTGACCATCCCCAACCAGTCCTCGGTGGCGAAGGCCTATGACGAGTTCGACGCGGACGGCCGCATGAAGCCCTCCGCCTATTACGACCGGCTGGTGGACGTGATGGAGGAGCTGGTGAAGTTCACCTGGCTCACCCGCGACGTCGCGCCTTATCTCACCGACCGCTACAGCGAGCGCAAGGAAGCGGCGGCGGCGCTGGAGGCGCGCCTCGCCCTCGGCGCCATCCGGTGAGCCCAGGCGCGCCTCCGGCGGGAGCGTGGCCGGCGGCGGCCGGTGCCGCCCGGCGCTGGTGACGCGGGCTCTGGCGCCCGGCCGGTGCCGCGTTGCTGAACCGGGGCGGCGCGCAGGCGGTATTCCCGTTCACGGCATCCGCGGGCTGCTCGATGCCGCCCGCCCGCTCCCGGACGGCGGCGGCGATCAAGTGGACAAGGCTTGAACCCGCCGCATCCGCGCGCGATATGCTGCCCAGGCCCGGGAGGGCGGCGTTCGGCGCGAGGGACGGGCATGACGGTGGCGATGCAGGACGGCGCGGCGGCCGGGGTGAGCGAGGTGGCCCCGGACCTGCTGCGGGTGAGGGTGCCGCTTCCCTTTCCGCCCAGCGAGGTCAATGCCTGGCTCCTGTCCGGCCCGGACGGCTGGACCCTCGTCGATTCCGGCGTGGACGACGCGCCGACGCGGGCGCTGTTCACGCAGGTCCTGGCCGATCCCCTGCTGCGCGGGGCGCCGGTGGCGCGGCTGCTGGTGACCCATTTCCACCCCGACCATGTGGGGCTCGCCGGCTGGCTCCATGCGCGCATCGGCGTCGACATCCACATGAGCCGGGTGGAGTGGATGCAGGCGCGCATGCTCCTCGACGAGCCACAGGACGAGGCGATGCGCGAGCTGGTGGCGCACAACCGCCTGTGCGGGGCGCCGCAGTCGTTCCTGGACTATCTGCCGGGGCGGGGCATGCTGTTTCCCAAATGGGTCGGACCGCTGCCGCGCCGCTACCTGCGCGTGGCGGAGGGCGATGAGATCGTGCTCGCCGGCAGCCCCTGGCGGGTGATCATCGGGGAGGGCCACGCCCCCGAGATGATCTGTCTCTACAGCGCCGAGCGAAAGATGCTGATCGCGGCGGACCAAATTCTTGCGCGCATCTCGCCGCATATCGGCGCCTACTCCGCCGATGCGCGGGCCGACCCCCTCGACGCCTTCCTCACGTCGCTCCGGAAATTCGAGTCGCTGCCCGAGGATACGCTGGTGCTGCCGTCCCACGGCGAGCCGTTTTTCGGCCTGCACGCGCGCATCGCCGCGCTCCGGGCGCACCATGCGGAGCGCCTCGAGCGGCTGATGGCGTTCTGCACCGCGCCGCGCACGGTGATGGAGACGACGGACGTGCTCTTCCGCGCGCTGCCGCCGGAGCAGATCGGCTTCGGCCTCAGCGAGGCGCTGGCGCATCTGAACCATCTCGTCCGGCGGGGGGCGCTGGAGCGGGCGCTGGATGGCGATCGCTGGGTGTTCGCCCGGTCTTGATGAGGCGCCCCGCCGGCTCCTGCGCCAAGGGCTGCATCATCCCGGTGCCCGGCCCACTGAAGGTGTCCCATACACGCGCCGATCTGGCGCCTCTCAGGAGGAAGACCCGACCAAGAACTCGAACGGGTCTGGATCGACTTGGACAATCGCCGAGTCGTTTGGCCCGATTGCAAGACGGGGCGGCCTGTCGAAACCCATGAGCGCGGACGCGCTCCGGCTGTTCGCGACTGTGCCGGCGTGAGGAGACGCCGGTCGTCTGCCCGTCGTTCGATCCGAACCCCGCGATGTCAAAGCACACCCATAATCTTGGATGGCGCCGCATCCTGCGACGCACCGGGCCCCGCCCTCGTTTCTGGCGTGATGCCGGCGCTCAACCGTGACGCCGCATTCCCGAACCTCGGCGCGAGGCCAGCCAGCGAGGCGATGCGCCGTCGGCAGGTGGTGATTTGCGATAAGGCCGCGTCATGAGGCGCGGAACAAAATGACGCTAGGATTAAATTTCCGATGCCTCGGCATAAAGAAAATGCTGATGTCTACAGGCGAGCAATCTTCTTCAGAAGAATCATGAATTGATCGCGTTCTTTCTGCGTTAAATTGATCAACTGGCGGTGTTCCAGTTCGGTTGCCCGTCGCGTCAGGTCATCTATAATAGCCAGTCCGCCCTGCGACAATTCCAGTCCGTAATAAGCTTTCCCATCTTTTTTCCGGCGCACGCGAGCAAGCAGCTGGCGATTCATGAGGTCTTTGATCGCATTCGCCATGTTCGATTCTTGTACGCCCAGCACGGACGCCAACATTCCCTGCCGCACTCCCGGATTTCTGGCCGTAACGGAAAGAATTGCATACCCAATCGGGTTGAGCTGGTACTCGGAAAAAAATTCGGAAAAGGTGCGGACGGACTGATCCTGTATGCGTCGGATTAAATATCCAAACGTGTCAGTGACGGATGATCCATCGCATACGTCGGGGGACGGAGGCGTAATATTATTGAACTCTTCTGTCTTGTGGCGAAGCATACGATTGACTTCCTCTATTTCTCACATACCGGCGTCGTGCTCGACGAGCGGAGGCCGAGCCATCATCGCGCGACGCCGCCTTATTCCCGAGGTGTCTTTTACCACCGCTCCATCTTTTAAATTGTGGCGCACGCCCGAATGCCATGGATCGTCATCCCCGCTCCACCGACCTTGCGACCTCCTGCTCATCGGGCTCGGGTTTGAGTCTAATGGATTCTTATTTCCGTGTCGTTGGCCCGGCATGCATATCGGAATTCCGCTAAATGCGACCCCGCCTCTTCATGGGTTGAGGTGCCGGCCAGCCAAACGCTGAAGAGGTGTTCGAGGCTGCGGATCGCGCACGACATGGAACGAACCGCTTCAGCCGGTGGCGCAAGGCGGGGCATCCGGGTCGCCGCCGCCAAATATATTCGGCGCTTCACGCAGGGTCGGCCCCCACCCGGTGGGATTGGAGGCGCGCGACCGGAGGCCTGCGATCGGCCGCCGGCTGTGGTCGATCGCAGGCCGCGCCAGCCCCTGACGCGACATGCGTTGACACCATAACTTATGACCTATAAGTTATGACCTCGGAGAAAGCGCCCATGCAAGAAATAACGCCAAACCCCGATGGCCCTGCCTTTCCACTCAACAGCTGGTATGCAGCAGGGTGGAGCGATGAGATCGGGGCTGCGCTCACTGCGCGCCGCATCTGCGACAAGCCGGTTCTGCTTTATCGATGCGCCGACGGAACGCCGACGGCGCTTGAGGATGTGTGCTGGCACCGCCTGGTGCCCCTGTCCGCGGGCAAGCGGGTTGGCGATCAGGTTGCCTGTCCCTATCACGGGCTGGTTTTCAACCGGCAAGGCCGGTGCACGCACATGCCGTCCCAGCAGACGGTCAATCCCGCTGCCTGTGTAAAATCCTATCCGGTGGTCGAGCGGCATCGCTTTGTCTGGATCTGGATGGGTGATCCGCGCCTGGCCGATCCGGCCCTTGTTCCCGATCTTCATCAGAACAGCAATCCGGCGTGGGCGGGCGATGGCGGCCTGATGCACATGGACTGCGATTATCGGCTGTTGATCGACAACCTGATGGATCTCACGCACGAAACCTTCGTGCACAGCTCGAGCATCGGCAACCGTGCCGTGGCGGAGGCGCCCTTTACTGTTCGTCACGACGGCGACATGGTCATGGTCACCCGTTGGATGATCGACACCGAGGCCCCGCCGCTGTTCCGCGCCATATTGGGCAGCCTGGGGCGGGCGGGGAATGTCGATCGCTGGCAGCGCGTCACTTTCCACGCGCCGAGCACTGTCACCATCGACGTCGGCGCCGCGCTGACAGGAACGGGCGCGCCGGAAGGCGACCGGAGCCAGGGGTTCAGTGGCTTCGTGATTCATGTGGTTACGCCGGTGACGGCGACGCGGTGCGAGTACCGCTGGATATTCCTGCGCAATTTCAGCCTCGACGACGAGAAGCTCACCGAGGAGTGGCGCGACGGGGCGCGCTCCATATTCGGCGAGGACAAGCTCATCCTGGAAATGCAGCAAAAATCCGTGAGCGAATTCGGATTGAGGAAGTTCTACTACCTCAATATCGATGGTGGGGCGCTTTGGGCCCGACGGATCGTCGAGCGCATGGTCGCCCGCGAGCAGGATGGCGAGGCCGTGGACGCCTCCGTTGCGGCGGAGTGAGGCGATGCATGGTTTGTCCTACAGCGTTCCCGGCCAAGGCACCCAGTGGCTGGAAGCCTCGGTGCGCGCCGTCGACCCCGCCTGCGACGATGTCGTTGCCATCGAGCTGGAATACCCGGTGCCGTTGCAGGCCCACGAGGCGGGCTCGCACATCAAGGTTCAGGTGATTGCGGACGGGCGCCAGGCAACGCGCTCGTACTCAGTGGTGGAGCATCGTGGGCGTCAACGCCTGCTGATCGCCGTGCGGCGTCTCGACAATGGGCAGGGCGGCTCGAAGTTCATGCACGCGCTGCGGGTCGGCGACCGGCTGCGGGCGTCGCTGCCCGGCAATCACTTCGTCCTGCTTCCGGGCGCCCCGTCCTATATGCTGATCGCCGGGGGCATCGGCGTCACGCCCATCGTCGGCATGGCGCGGGCACTGCGCGCGTTGCGCGCCCGCTTCAAATTCTTCTACCTGGGCCGCAAGCCGGAAGCGATGCCGTTCCTCCCCAGGCTGCTCGCCGAGTTCGGGGAAGATCTGGTGGTGCACATCGATGCGCAGGCGGGTCCTTTCGATCTGCAGCCGCACCTCGCGACGCAGCCTGGAGCGGCGGAGGCGTATGTCTGCGGTCCGGTGCCGATGCTGGAGGCGCTGCAGGCGTCATGGGCGGCGGCGGGGCGGCCGCGCGAGCTTCTGCGCTTCGAGACATTCGGCGCGGCCTCCGACCGCCCGTCGGAGGCGTTTCGTGTGTCCGTCAATCGCCGCAATATCGAATTCCTCGTTCCGCCGGAGCGCAATCTCCTTGAGATGCTGGAGGAAAGGGGGTGCGAGCCCCTCTATTTCTGCCAGCGCGGCGAGTGCGGCCTGTGTGCCGTCGATGTCGTCTCGCTTGAAGGCGACCTCGATCACCGGGACGTCTTCCTCAGCGCGGACCAGCGGGCGCAAGGCCGGCAGCTTTGCGCCTGTGTCTCGCGAGCCACCGGCTCAATCACGATCGACATGCCTTGAACGGGGCGACGAGAGACAATGGCTTCACACGCATCACTCGAAACGCGACGCACCACTTACTATGATGCGCTCGAAGCTGAAAACCTCGGGCCTCTCTGGCTGAAGCTGTCGGGTCTGGTGCCGGCGGAGCCCAGCCCGAAGGCGCGGCCGTTCAAGTGGTCTTTCGACGAGATCCGCCCGAGGCTGCTGGAGGCCGGGGACCTGATCACGGCCGAGGAAGCCGAACGCCGGGTGCTCGTGCTCAACAATCCCGGCCTGCCGGGGGCGTCGCGGATCACGGATACCCTGTACGCCGGGCTGCAGCTGATCATGCCGGGCGAAATCGCGCCCGCACATCGCCATACCCAATCGGCATTGCGCTTTGTCATCGAGGGAACCAACGCCTTCACCTCCGTTGCGGGTGAGCGCACGAGCATGCATCCGGGTGATTTCATCATCACCCCGGCCTGGGAATGGCATGACCACGGTAGCGAAGCCGACGGCCCGGTGATCTGGATGGACGGGCTGGATGTGCCTCTCGTTTCCTATCTGGGGGTTGGCTTCCGGGAGGAGCACAACAGCAAGGCGCAGATCGTTTCCCGCCCGGACGGCTTTGCAGCGGCCAAATACGGCTCCGGCCTCCTGCCGCTCGAGAGCCGGTCGCGCCCCACCTCTCCGATTTTCAACTACCCTTACGCCCGGACACGGGAGGCCCTGCACATCCTCGCCCAGGGCGAAGATCCAGATCCCCATCACGGGCATGTTCTGCGCTTCGTCAATCCCACCAATGGGGATTGGGCAATCCCCACCATCGCCGCAAGCATGCGCCTTTTGCCCAGGGGCATTGCGACCGCGCCATACCGGTCGACCGACGGTGCCGTGCTGGTGCTGGTGGAGGGCAGGTTGCGCGCGCGTGTGGGAGATGCCAGCTTCATCCTGAGCGCGAAAGACGTTCTCGCCCTGCCGCTCTGGACGCCGTACCATTTTGAAGCGATCGAGGAGTCCGTTTTCTTCGTATTTTCCGATCGGCCCGTCCACGAAAAGCTGGGTCTGTGGCGCGAGTACAAGGACGCGCTGCCGGGCTTCGGCACCGAATCATGGTGAGGCGGCCATGAAACTCGTTCGCTTCAACGGCAATCGCCTCGGCCTGTGGCATCTCGATGGCATCGAGGATATCACGAGCCGGTTCGACCTGGCCCTGTCCTGGCCTGCTTTGCCCGGCGACGCGGTCGTTCGCCAGTTTTATGAACGGCGAGATCATCTGGACACGACGCCGCGCGGCGAGCTGATCCCCCACGGCTCCGTGCGCCTCGACAGCCCGGTGGCCAACCCGTCCAAGATCATCGGCGCGCCGGTCAACTACAAGGCGCACATCGACGAAGCCAATTCGGACACCGAGATCAATACCGGAAAAGTATACACGACCCTCGACGCCTACGGCCTTTTTCTGAAGGCCAACAGCAGCCTTGCAGGTCCTTCCGACGGATTCCCGCGGACCTTTCCGGACAGGCGGACCGATCATGAAGTGGAAATGGCCGTCGTGATCGGCGCCGAGTGCAAAAACGTCGATCGGGAGGAGGCGTTGCACTACGTCGCCGGATATTCGATCGGCCTCGACATGTCGCTGCGTGGACCGGAAGTGCCGAGCTACAGGAAGTCGCCGGACGGATACGCCATTCTCGGACCATGGCTGGTTTCGCCCGATGAAGTCCCAGATCCCGACGCCCTGCGTCTGCAGTTGAGCGTGAATGGCGATGTCCGGCAGGCGTCTTCTACCGCATACATGTTGTTCGATACACGCCGCATCATCGAATATGCCAGCCGTCTCTACACCCTTTACCCTGGAGACATCATCATGACGGGAACGCCGGACGGTGTCGGCCCCGTTCATGCGGGAGACCAGATCCACGCCAGTGTTGAATCTCTGGGAGAGCTGCTTATCACCGTAACGGCGTGACGATTGCAAATATGACGGAGACAAGGCCGCGAGGTCTAAGTCGCCGCGTATATGTGGAGAGGAAACGATGGAATTCCTGTGGAATACGTGGCACTTCGCTGCGTGGGCTCAAGATGTGGCGGCCGGTCAGCTTGTTCCACGCATCCTGTTGAATGTTCCGGTCGTGCTGTTCCGCGACGCCGCCGGGCAGGTGGCCGCAATGGAGGACCGCTGTCCCCATCGCTTTGCCCCGCTCTCGCGCGGCCGGCTGGCTGGCGATCGCGTGATCTGCGGTTATCACGGGCTTGAGTTCGACGCCCGTGGCGCTTGCGTTCGCAACCCTCACCTCAGCGGCAAGGTTCCGGCCGCCGCCAAGGTGCGCACTTTTCCGGTGGTCGAAAGGCACAGCGGCCTGTGGATCTGGCTCGGCGAAGAAATCCCCGATTCAACGCTCATTCCCGACTACTCGATCCTTTCGGAGGCGGCGCCAGAAGCCGTCACTCGGCGTGACCACTTCGTCATGAATGTGCCGTTCGAGCTGATCGTCGACAACATCCTGGACTGCAGCCACGGCAACTTCCTGCACCGCGATATCCTCGGCAATGAGGAAATGAATTGTACCGACACGACCGTCGAGCAGGTCGGGAACGCGTTCTGGGTGCGGCGGTTCATGGCGAATGTGCCGTGTCCGGGCATCTGGGACCTGATGTTCCGTGGTGACGGCGGCACCGTCGACACCTGGCAGGATTGTCGGTGGGAGGCGCCGTCCGCCTTGTTGCTGGATGTGGGCGTCACCGAGGCGGGCGCCCCTCGGCGGGACGGCACCGGCTACCTGGGCCTCCACATCATGACGCCGCAAACCAAGACATCAACGCACTACCACACGGTTGCGGTTCGCTGGAATATTAGCCCGTCCTCCGAGACCGAGGAAACGCGGGCGAAGATTTCCGATCTGCGCAAGTTCGCCTTCGTCGAGCAAGACGAGCCCATGATCAGCGCCCAGCATGAAATCATGCTTATGACGGGCGCAGAAACACTCGGCGAGGTCTTGCTGGAGACGGATGTCGGTGTCGTGCGTTGGCGCAAGATCATGAGCGACCTGCTATCCGCCGAGCAGGCCGGACGAGCCCGTAACACACGCCTCCACCGGACGGCATAAATCCAGGGAGGAGCGGGGATGGAAACCATGTCCGTCAAGGTGCGTTCCATTCGAGAGGACGCCATCGGCATTCGGGTTTTCGAGCTCGCGGCGGCCGACAGCCATGCGCTGCCGGCCGCGGCGCCGGGCGACCATATCGACGTGCACATCACCGAGGATCTTGTCAGGCAGTACTCGATCTGCAATCCCGGCTGCGACACCCACTATGTGATCGGCATCAAGCGGGTGGAGCCTTCCCGCGGCGGCTCCGAGGCGATGCATCAGGTCGTCCGGGAGGGCGATGTCCTCCGGATCGGTCGGCCGAGAAGCAACTTCCGGCTGAACGACGACGGCCGGCCCAAGCTGCTGATCGCCGGGGGCATCGGAATCACACCCATCCTCTCCATGGCCACCGCCCTGGCGGCGCGGAACGCGCCCTTCCGCCTGCATTATTTCGCCCAGTCTCCGGAGCACGCAGCCTTCCGGCGCCAGCTCGCGCGCAGCGAACTGGCGCCGCATGCCCGGCTTCGCCTGCGCCTGGCCGGCGGCGCGCTCGAGCGCGCTGTTTCTCTGCTCACGGAGAGCCGCCAGGCGGACGAGGAGATCTATCTTTGTGGTCCGGCGCCGTTCATGGCGCTCGTTCAGCAATCCGCGCTGGACCACGGCTGGCCAGCGGCGGCCATCCGAACGGAATATTTCGCGGCGGCGCCCGCCGCGCCCGCCGCCTCCGCGCCGTTCACTCTTCGGCTTCAGCGCAGCGGTCTGAGCACCGAGGTCGCATCGCATGAGACCATCCTCGCCGCGCTGCGGCGCCTGGGGCTCCCGGTGCGGACGTCATGCGAGCAAGGCATCTGTGGCACCTGCGAGGCCCGCGTGCTCTCCGGCACGCCGGAGCATCGCGACAGCTACCTGAGTGAAGAAGAGAGCAGATCCGGTCGGAAAATTTGCGTCTGTGTCTCGCGCTCCAAGGGACGGGAGCTGGTTCTCGACCTCTAACGTCCAATCAAAAAATTGGGGAATGCTCAATGACCGTCGTCGATATCAAAGCAAACCTGAAAAACATATTTAAGCCGGAGTACGGCCACTTCATTGCGGGCAGATGGATCGGGAGTGATTCGGGAAAAACAATCCCTCAGATCAATCCCGCGACGGGAGAGATCCTGAGCTGCGTGCAGGCGGGAAATCGGCAGGACGTGCTGCGCGCCGTAGCGGCGGCCGAGGCCGCATATGCCTCCTGGTCGCAGACGACGCCCGACGAGCGGCAGGCGTTGCTCATCGAGATCGCCCGGCGCATGCGCGCCAGGAACGCCGAATATGCCCGGATGGAATGCCTGAATAACGGCAAGACGATCACTGAGGCGACCTATTGGGATATTCCAATAGCGGCGGCGCAGTTCGATCTCTTCGCGGGGGCGGCGCATACGCTGATCGGCGAGACGCGCAACTATCCCGACGCCCTTCAGATCGTCCACAGGGAACCTCTCGGCGTTTGTGCGCAGATCATCCCCTGGAATGTGCCGCTGCTGATGATGGCAGCCAAGATCGCGCCGGCGCTCGCGGCTGGAAATACGGTGGTGCTGAAGCCCGCCGAGTCATCTTGCCTGTCTGTCCTGGAATTCTTTGACGAGATGGCCGACATCATTCCGCCGGGTGTCGTAAACGTCGTGACCGGCTATGGAGCGGACGTCGGCGAAGCCCTGGTTACGCACCCGAGCGTGCGAAAGGTCGCCTTCACCGGTTCGGTGCCGACGGCCCGAAAGATCATGCAATATGCTTCCGCCAACATCATTCCGCAGACAATGGAGCTCGGCGGCAAGTCGGCGCAGGTGGTTTGTCCCACCGCCGACATCGATGCGGCCGTCGAGGGGGCCGCGCTTTCTACAATTTTCAACAAGGGGGAGGTCTGTCTCGCAGGGTCCCGCATCTACGTCCACAGTTCGGTAAAAGACGAGTTCACCGAGAAACTTGTTCGCGTGCTCAACAGTGTTCGTGTGGGTGATCCTCTCAATCCAGCCACTCAGCTGGGGGCACTTGCGTCCCAGGCGCAGTACGAGAAGGTCACCGGATATTTCGATATCGGGCGAGCCGAGGGGGCCCGGGTGCTGACGGGGGCCGAACCCCTCCGCGTGACCGGACTGGAGAAGGGGCTATTTGTTCGGCCGACCGTATTTGATGACGTAAGTGATGAAATGCGCATCGCGCGAGAAGAAATATTTGGCCCGGTTACGGCTATATTTACTTGGAATCGCGAGGAGGAAGTGCTTAGATCGGTCAACAACAGCCCCTATGGGCTGGCGGGTGGCATCTGGTCGAATGACCTCAATCAGGTTCACCGGATGTCGCGTCAGATGGAGACCGGAACCATCTGGGTGAATAGATATTTCAATGCCAAGACCGGCAACGCGCTAGGCGGCTACAAGCAAAGCGGCTTCGGGCGGGAGTTCGCCCACGAAATCCTTGGCGACTACACGCATACGAAATCCGTCGTAATCAATCTGCAGGACGGACCGCTTGGTGTATTCGCAAAACACTAGAGCACGCGTCGGTCGACTTGCATCGCAAGCGTGTCGGAAAGCCAGTTCTATATTTTAGAGTTGGACGGCGATTCACCAATCAAATTGATGCAGTTTGATTGGGTCGCGCTCAGGCGTGCGCCGATGTGGCGGTTAAATCTTAAAAGGGGAGGAGAAACGATGGAAAATCTGAATCACACGCATCTTCAGCTCATGGGCAACTACGCGCCAATCTCAATGGAAGCCGACGCGCCTGATCTGCTGGTGACGGAAGGCAAGATTCCCGCGGGCTTAAATGGTGTTCTTTATAGGAACGGCGCCAATCCGATGTTCCCGCCGCTTAGTTCAGATCATCACTGGTTCCTATCGGAAGGGATGATCCACGCGGTATATGTCAAGGACGGCCAGGTCAGCTATCGCAACCGCTGGGTTCGCACGCAGCAGTATCTTGCTCAGCGCGAGGCCGGTCATCGTCTCGTCACCACGGGACTCAAGTCGCCGTCGCTTCCCGAGGGCGAAAATATTCCCAAGCATTTCGCGGCAACTCACGTTCTATTCCACGGCGGCAAGCTCCTGGCGCTGGATGAGTGGTGCGGCCCCGCGGCGCTGGATGGGGATACACTGGAAACTGTTGTCGAGACCTGGGATTTCGAAGGCAAGCACAAAGGCGCCCTCAGCGCCCATCCGCATATCGATCCGGATACGGGGGAGATGCACGGCTTCGGATACCAGGCGGGCGGCTTTGGTACGGCGGAAATGTCTTACTCGGTGGTGGACAAGAACGGAAATCTCATTCGCCATGACCACTTTCCGGTTCCGTTTTGTTCCATCGCCCATGATTTTGCTATCACGAAGGAACATGTGATCTTTCCGCTTTTCGCTGCGGATATCAACCTCCAGCGGGTTGCCAACGGTGGTCCGCTCGGCGCCTACGATCCTGCATTGGGAACCCATTTTGGCATCATGCGCCGAGACGGCGACGTTTCGGAGATGAGGTGGTTCCGGGGGAAGGCGACGTATGCCTTTCACACCATCAATGCGTATACCGAGCATAAAGACGGGCGGACCAAGGTGGTGCTCGACATGATGCAGTATCCGCATCTGCCGCTCTTTCCCGACTTGTCGAAGAATAGCGAACCGGAATGGATCCGAGATGGCAACGGCGTGCCGGTGCGCTGGACTTTCGACATGGATTCGAATGAAGACGGGTATACGGAGGAAGTTCTTTCCTCGGTTGCGGGTGAGTTTCCCGTCGTCGACGAGAGGTACGTGGGGAAGCGGTATTCCAAATGCTTCTACGCCGCCTTCTTGGGCGAATGGGTTGACGGCTCCTATTACGATGCAATCGTTCAGCTGGATGTCGTGACGCGCGAGCATAAGGAGTATCGCCCGGGAAAAGGGCATTATGTTCTCGAGCCCGCTTTTGTCCCGCGTGACAAGAATGCTCCGGAAGGCGATGGCTGGGTGGTTACAATCGTCTACGACCCTGAGCGCAATCTGAGCGATTTCATCGTTCTGGACACCACTGATATCAGCAAGGGGCCGATCGCCAGGGTTGAACTGCCGACCCGGATTCCCTTTGGCTTCCATGGCAGCTGGCGTTCGTTGGAAGCCTAGCGCGCGCGCCGATCAGCCTGCATCGCAGGCTGATCGGAAACCCCGTGTTCCATCTTGGAATGAGGCGGCGATTCACCGATCAGGTTGGTTCGATTTGATCGGATGTCGTCCCAGGGGCCGTTCGGACTTTACGAATGGTGTGATGTTGTCCTGCGTTGACGGGGGGCAACATCACCGTTGTCGTGCCAATAATTGTAGCGCATTCAATTTTACTATTTTTCATTTGAAAATGGGAAATTATCTGGATCTATTACACAAGCAAGTACGAAACGAATGATTCCAAATAGAAAAGACAAAACGAGGGGGGGCTCAACATGCCGGTTCGAAATATTGTGAGCGTCGCGCCGATAGCGCTGGCTTCTGGATTTGCGATTGTGAGCTCGGCTGCCTGGGCGACCGATGCATCGCAATTGACTGGCTACGGCGTGGCCGCCATGTCAATGGGTGGAGCATCAATTGCATTCCCTCAAGACTCGATCGCCGCGGCCAATAATCCGGCGGGGCTCGCCTACGTCGGGAACCGCATTGACCTCGATGTCCAGTTCCTGGGCGCCTCCTCCCAGACGACGCTCATCACGCCCGCCAATCGGATAGACGGCTCAATCATTGCGCCGGTTCCAGAGATGGGCTTCAACTACCAGCTGACGCCGCAGATCACGCTCGGCATGTCGACTTTTGCGAGCGGGGCCGCGTTTAATTATTCAACGTCAGCGCTGCCTATTCCCGGAATGCACAATGCTCAGGCCAGCTTCAAGCAAGTTGTCGCGCTACCGACTGTCACCTATAAGGTCACAGACGATTTCGCGGTGGGAGCGTCGGTCGGTCCCGCGATTCAACTGTTTGAGGCATCCGGCCTGTTCGCGCCGGGTCCCAACGGCGCGCCGATTCTCTTCGATTCCTACAATACGAGAGCGGCATTCGGCGTAACTGGAAAGGTAGGAGCGCTCTGGAACGTCACAAATTGGTTTTCCGTGGGTGCGTCCTATTCGCCAAAGACAATCATGGGAAATATTCCCGGATATAGTAAAACACTTCTGTCGACGGTTGGCGGGGGAATTGATATCCCCGAACAGTACGGGGTCGGAATTGCCATTAGGCCATTTGATAACGTGACGATTGCGGTTGATTATCTGCACATATCGTGGTCTGACGTCAGGGCGTATAATGACCTGTTCGGGTGGCAGGACCAGGACGTGTTCCGTGCTGGAATTTCCTACGATTTCAATGATGTGTGGACGTTCCGAGGCGGATTTAGCCTTGCCAATCAAGCTCCGGATTCGGATTTTGCCACGCAGAATTTCATTCTGACCGGGATCAATTCCAACGCGATTACTGCCGGCTTCACCTGCCGGCTCGGTGGTGGCTATGAGTTCAACCTCGGGCTGGAATATGATATTCCAAACCCACTGGTAGGAACCGGGCCCAGCCTGGGAACTGAAATCCGGACTGATTTTTGGGTTTTGGCGATGGGATTTGGCATGAAATTCTAGGCCGTGGTCCCCTAAATTTGCGGCCGGGCCCGGGGCGTGATTCAGGCTCCCGAACCGGGGGCCTGAAGAGATGCGCCGCAATGATCTGGCCGACGGGGAATGGGCGATCATCGCCCCGCTGCTGCCGAACAAGCCACGGGGCGTTGCTCGGGTGATCGAGCCGGGTGACCAAGGGCATTCTCTGGCGGGTCCGCACCGGGCGCCGTGGCGGGATGTGCCTATGACACCGACGCCATCCGTGCCGAGACGACGGGGTGCGGCGCCTTTGCCAATGTGCCGCCCCGCACAATGCGCAAGCGCAACCTCGCCTTCAGCCCCTGGCTCCGCCACCAGAGGCACCACATCGAGCGCTTCCTCAGCTGCATCAAGCAGATGCGGGCCCCGCCATCCGCCACGGCCGCCGCCCGGAAAGTTTCCTCGCAGCCCTCAAGCTCGCCGCAGCGCGCATCTGGCTCGATCGTAGCGCAGATTGGGGATCGCTCGGCAGAATGGGGACCATTCACCTTCGGTCGCGCGTGATGGACCATCGGTCGGCACTCAGGTTTTCGGTGTCCCCTTCGCTCTGCCATGAGCGATGGGATGGCTGTCTATCAATCACGTATCCACTGTCATGTGAGCCATGGAGAGGAAATCTATCGCGCATGGCGCGGAACTGGTCGCAGCCCGCCGCGCCATCCGCTACCGGCGCCAAGCCGACCTTTATCGCGCCTTCCTCGTCCTCGCCGCTGCAATCCTATGCGCCAGAGCCACCAGCAGGTTGTGTGAGGCGCTCTTAAGCGGACTTCCCGAGATCGGGCGGGAGGCGGCTGCTCAGGCCGTTCCCGGGCCCGGGTGTGGCATGTGATCGCCCGGCGGCAAGACGAGTGGGGTCGGCGCCGTCCCGCGAGACCGGGCGGCGCGGGCCATTGACAGGCTCATATTTCGTGTTACTCAATGTAACGCGAAATGGAGTTGATCATGGCGGCGAGGCCCTATCGGCAGGTGGCGCGGGAGAGCGCGGTGCGCGGCACCGAGCAGCAGATCGTCGAGGCCTTCGCGACGCTGATGGAGACGCGCTGGTTCGACGAGGTCACCCTGGACGAGATCGCCGCCGCGGCCGGCACCACGCGCCAGACGGTGATCCGCCGCTTCGGCAGCAAGGCCGGGCTATTGAGCGCGCTCGCCGCGCAGCAGGACAGCACGATCCGGACGCATCGCTGGCAGGACGCGCCAGCCGATGTGGCCGGCATCATCGGCGTCCTCATGGCCGACTACGAGCGCAGCGGCGATCTGGTGGTGCGCACGTTGAACCAGGAGGATCGCATTCCCGAGTTCGGCGCGGTTCTGGACCAGGGGCGCCGCGGCCACCGGGAATGGATCATGGACATGTTCCGCCCGTGGCTCGACCGGCGTGAAGGCGCGCGGCGGGACGATCTTTTCGCCGAGCTCCTGGCGGTGACGGATGTCTGGGTCTGGCATCTCATGCGCCGTCGGCAAGGCCACGATGCCGAGCGGACGCAGCGCCTGATGACGCAGATCGTGGAGCGGCTGCTCCGCGAGGATTGAAGGGCGCCGGCGCCCGAACGCCGGCATATAAGGAGGATGGACATGGAACCCACACTGGCCCCCACGGGCCGGCTGCGCATCGTCGTGGCCGGATGGGAGGGCGGCGGCAACGTGCCGCCGATACTTGCCGCCATCGAGGCGCTCCGCGCCCGCGGCCACGACGTGACCCTCGTCGCCGACGATTCCATCGCCGGCGACGCACGGGCGGCGGGCGCGCATTTCGTGGGTTGGAAGCGGGCGCCGAACCGGCCCGATCGCTCGGCGGCAAGTGCTCCGGTGCGTGACGGCGAGTGGCCCGATCCGTTCGCCGTCATGGCGGCCTGGTCCGAGCGGATCTTCCTCGGCCCCTGCGAGGCCTATGCGCGCGATCTCATCGACGTGATGACGGTGCGCCCGGCCGACGTGCTGGTCGCCAGCGACCTGCTGTTCGGCAGCGTGCTGGCGGGGGAGGTGGCGCAGATTCCCACCGCGGTCCTCGCGCCCAACGTCTCGCTGTCCCCGCTGCCGGGACACCCCCCGTTCGGTCCCGGATTCCTTCCGGCCGCCAACGCCGCCGATCACGAACGCGACCGTGCGGTCGCCGGGGCGGTGGAGGCCTTGTGGAACGGCTTCCTGCCGCACCTCAACGCCGCGCGCACCTCGCTGGGGCTGACGCCGCTCGCCCGCGTGCTCGACCAGATGCACGCCGCCGACCTCCAGTTGCTGGCGACCAGCGCGGCCTTCGATTTTCCCGTCGCCGGGCTTCCCGAGGACGTGCGCTACATCGGGCCGCTGCTGCGCGAGCCGAGCTGGGCGGCCGGGAGCGGCGTGGGCTTCGAGGCGGCGGCGGGGCCGCGCGTGCTGGTCTCGTTCAGCACCACGGAACAGGGGCAGGGCGCCGTGCTGGCCCGCCTCGTGGACGCGCTGGGCGCCCTGCCGGTGGAGGCGGTCGTGACGCTCGGCGACATGCTCGAAGCCTCGGACCTCCCGGCCCGGCCCAATGTGCGGGTCGTGGCGTCGGCCTCGCACGAGGCGATCCTGCCGCGGGCGACCCTGGCCATCACCCATGGCGGGCACGGCACCACCCTGCGCGCGCTCCGCCACGGCGTGCCGCTGCTGGTCCTGCCCATGGGCCGCGACCAGAACGAGAATGCCGCGCGCGTCGAATATCACGGCGCGGGCCTGCGGCTCGACCCGGCGAGCGACGCCGGCACTATCGCCGCAGCCATCTGCCGGCTGATCGACCAGCCCGCCTTCGCGCAGAATGCGCGCAGGATCGCCGATGCCCTGCATGCCGAGGTGCCGGCGCGCGAGCGCTTCGTTGCGGAGATCGAAGGTCTCGCGGCCCGGCGTCGGGCACGTCCGACCTGCGCGGCCTGACGCGCCGCCTCCTCCGTTTCCCATCTCTTGTGGTCGTGACCTCCGCATTCCCCCGCTGCGGAGGAACGGGGAGCCGTGCCCCGGCGAGGACGTGATCCGCGCCGGGGCATGGTCGCGCGGTTTAGTCGGGGCCTGTCATGGTCTGGCCGGCGAACGAAGAGTTCCGGCCCTTGCGCGGCGCGTGCGCCCTCCGCCCGTGGCGTCTCGGCGATGCCCGCCTCGGTTCCGCTGGCTTGCGCACGAACGCAGGCGCGGCCGCGCCAAAGCTCGGGATCAAGCCCCCGGGAACCTGCTCTCGCGCATCGTAAGGATGGCACCGACGAAGAAGCAGAGCGCACCGATAAGAAGGTGGACCACCGAAACCGTCGCCATCCAGCCCGGCTGCGGACCGCGCGGGACATAGGCGAGAACCGCCGCGATCATGAAGGCGATGCATCCGATCAGGTTCACGAAGACGATCTGCCAGGCGAGGTCTTTCGGTCGCCAGCTCCAGTAGCGGTGCCCGGTTTCGATGAAGGCGAGATAGCCGGAGATGAGGAAGAGCGCCGATCCCGCCATGTCGGGCACCCAGACCGCCACATCCTGAACGTACCAGGCATTGGACGCGACGATGGCGTCGAAGGTGTTGAAGTTGAACGCGACCGTGCCGACGAATTGCGTGAACGTGCTGAGCCACCCCGCGCTTGCGGGGTGCCAGCCGATCAGCGTCAGATGCCGCCGGCCGGGCGTTGCCGGATCGAGGGTGAACGCGGAAGCGTTCGCGGCCTGGAAATGCTGCAGATATCCAGCCGTCGTGAACGGAACCGAGCCGAGGAAGAACACCACATTGGTCGAGAGAGCCGACGGCTGCCACGGCCCTTGCGGCATCAGGCTCATCACGCTGCCGATCGCGAAAAGCAGGGATCCGAGCGCGAAGATCGCCCCCACGCTCCAATTGTACGCCGGGCTTTGCCAGATGGGAGGAATGGTCGCATCGCGCGCCCGGGCTGCAAGATCCAGCCCCTTCCGGTGCCGGCGGGCGAGCCAGACGATGTGATGCCCGGCGCGCGTATAGCTGCGGCTCGTGATGAAAGGCCAAGGGCCCTCGATCCGCATATGGATCCCGCTCGGATGGAGGAAGTGACCTTTCATTCGCAGATCTCGCAAGAGGGACGGGACCGCGGCGGCGCGCGAGACGGCGGATCGCGGCCCGCCTGTCGCGCGTTCGTTCCGCCGTTGAGGTGGCATGCCGTGCGCCGCCGGCGCACAGCAGGGTTGCTCAATGTGCGGTCTTGCCGGCCAGAAGGCCGGTGGCGTCGACCGGACCACCGGAGAGCTTCTGGAGCGGGATCATGGCCGCGGCCCCCGTTCCCGCGAGTGCCTTCAGGTCGAAGCAGGTGAAATTCAGGCTGCGATAGTCGCGCACGAAGAACTGCTTGCGGTCGAGATCGGACAGGCTCGTCCAGCAGGTGAATTCGGTCGCATACGGCTCCGCGCCGCCCTGCGCCAGGCCCTGCACCTCCAGGTGGCCGCCGCCCTGGTCCGGATAGTCGATGGTGGCGCCGCGCGGCCTGTCGAACGTGTTCAGAATATGGGCCAGCGTCTGGACCGCGAGATCGGGTGAGGCAGCCTTCTCGGTGAATTGCGCGTAGAAGGCCGCGCGCACGAACCGGCCGACCGAGGTGTTCGAGGCGGGCAGCCCCGCCGTGGCGATGCCGGAATCGGGCTGGACGGCCTTGTAGGTGCCGAACGTCGCGCTCGACTTGTCCACGTTGGAGAGGAATGTGTAGTTGCCAAGGTTGGTCAGATGCCAGTCGAACTTCGGCCCGTTGGTCATCACGCCGACCGGGTTGTCGTAGACGGTCATGGTGCCATGATCGAACTCGATCACGGCCGCCGCTCCCGTGGCGTCGTGCACCACGTAGTGGAAGGGGGATTCTACGCCGCCCAGCAGCGCAAGCGGCTGAAGCATCACCGGTTGCTCGGCAAGGGCGGCCTTCACGTCCGCGACCGAGGCGAACTGGCCCAGCGCCCAGACCCCGAGATCGGAAGCCGAAAGCACCGCCTGCGTGACGTCGACGGAGGTCTGCCTGCCGCCTGCCGCCGGATAGGACAGCAGGCTGAAGGTCAGGCCCTGGTCGTTGAGGCCCTCCAGAATCTTGAAATCGGAGATCGTCAACGGCATCTGCGGCGTCGGCACGCGGTAGGGCATGGTGACCGCGAGAATCGCATGGCGCGCGACAAGCTTCAGCGGCGGGTGACCGGGGATCTGCGAGGTGGCTTCGTGCCCGGCGGGCAGGTAGACGACCTGATAGGGCAGGTCGGTGGTGAGTTCGAGCGTCCGGCCGAAATAGGCATTTCCGGCGGCGTCCTTGTATCCGAGTGACGTGCACATGCAGCCGTCTTCTCCAGTTGAAAGGGGGGCGTTCGAGCGCGGCGAAGCCTCCCCGATCGGGTCAGTTGTGGTTGAAGCCGCTGGCCTCGTCCTGCGTCATGGGGCGTGCGACGGGGTGTTTCTCGAAGAAGTCGATGGCGCGTTTCATGTCTGCCACCAGCAGGCTCGCCAGGTCGAGGCTCACCCCGTGCCGCACCAGGATGCGCTGGATCACGAGGTCCTCCCGGTGCGCCGGCATCGAATAGGCGGGAACCTGCCAGCCCCGGCTGCGCAGGCGGTCGGCGAGATCATAGAGCGTGTAGCCGCCGATGCCCGCCCCGTCCTTCAGCGTCCAGCACAGCGCCGGTATCCCCGCCTCGCTCTCGCCCCCGAACAGGATCTCGAACGGCCCCAGCGCGGCGATCTCCTGCGCGAGATACTGCGCCGTCGCGTAGCAGGCCCCGTGAATCTTCGCGTAGCCCTCCCGGCCGAGGCGCAGGAAGTTGTAGTATTGCGCGATCACCTGTCCGCCGGGCCGCGAGAAGTTCAGCGCGAAGGTCGGCATGTTGCCGCCCAGATAGTTCACGTTGAACACCAGTTCCTCCGGCAGGTCGCGCGCCTCGCGCCAGACCACCCAGCCCACGCCCAGCGGGGCAAGCCCGAACTTGTGGCCGGACGCGTTGATCGACTTCACGCGCGGGAGGCGGAAATCCCACAAGATGTCGGGGGCGCAGAACGGGGCGAGGAAGCCGCCGCTCGCGCCGTCCACGTGGATCGGGATGTCGAGGCCGGTCTCCGCCTGGAGCTTGTCCAGCGCGTCGCTCACAGCCTTTACCGGCTCGTACTGGCAGGTAAAGGTGACACCCATGGTGGGCACGACGCCGATGGTGTTCTCGTCGACCCGCTTCAGCACCTCCTCGACGTTCATGATGAGCCGGTCGCCCTCGAGCGGGATCTCCCGGAGCTCCACGTCGAAATAGCGCGCGAACTTGTGCCAGCAGATCTGCACCGGCCCGCAGATGAGGTTGGGCCTGTCGGCGGGCTTGCCCTCGGCCTGCCGCTTCTTCCGCCAGCGCCACTTCAGGGCGAGGCCGCCGAGCATCGCGGCTTCCGAGGAGCCGACGGTGGAGCAGCCGATGGTTCCGCGCGGATCGGGCGAGTTCCACAGGTCCGCGAGCATGGCGACGCAGCGCGCCTCGATGTCGGCCGTCTGCGGATACTCGTCCTTGTCGATCATGTTCTTGTCGATCGACAGGTTCATGAGGTCGTGGACCTCGTCGTCGACCCAGGTCTGGCAGAAGGTGGCGAGGTTCTGGCGCGAGTTGCCGTCGAGCATCAGCTCGTCGCGCACCGAGGCGAAGACGTGCCGCGGATCACGCTCCGCCCTGGGAAAGGAGAACTTCGGCAGCGCCCGCGCGAGATCGCCGGCCGAATAGACGTCGTCCAGAAGCTCGCTGCGCAGCCCTGCGCTCGGGGGGGTGGATGCCAAGATGTCTCCTCCTCAGTGTGCGATGGAACCCTGCCGTTGCACGGCCGCGGTGAATGCGTCCCCCGACGTCATGGCACCGACCACGAACGCCAGGTCCGCCGCCCCGATAAGGGCGTCGGCCTGCGCCTGACGCGCGTCCAGCAGGCCGCTGTCGGCGACGGTAACCGTGCCCACGCCGTTCCTGTAGGCCGCGAGGGCCGCATCGTAGGTGGTGGAAGCGGCCGAGGCGAGCGCGCTCGCCGCCTTGTGGGATTCAAGCGCGGCGCGCAGCGCGTTGCCCGCCACGCAGATCAGCCAAGACGGAATATAAGCGCCGAAGAGCGCGACAGAGGGGCTGATCTGTCCTGTGCAACCCGCGAGGCTGAAAGTCACGGAACCAAGCAATCCAGGGGCGCGAGGGCTGGCTAAGGATAGCCGTCTCAGGCGTCGCGGTGACATTCCGTCTGATTCAACCCCAACCCAATCCTGTCCGTACGGACAGGTACCAGCTACCGTTGAGCTTTCCAACCCCGCTGCCAAGCCGGGCCTGGCCTCGAGGACGGGTCGGCGAGCCGGCGCGGACCCGCACGGACGAGACCCTGTGGACGCGACCCTCAGGCCCTGGCCTCTGGCCGCCCTTGCCTTGCGACGGTGCAGGCGGGGCGTGAGCCAGATCTATTCCCTCGCGCACCACGGTTCGAGGTGGCGCCGCAAACAAATCAATCCGGCGTCGTGTTGCGGCGGCGCCAAGAACAGGCAGAAATGGCGATTATTCCGCCAGTTCCCGGGCGATGATGAGGCGCTGGATCTCGCTGGTGCCCTCGACGATCTGGAGCACCTTGGCCTCGCCCAGGAGGCCAGAGACGTCGAACTCCTCGAAGACGCCGTAACCGCCGTGCACCTGGACCGCGAGATCCGCGATCTCCCCTGCCATCTCGCTGGCGAACAGCTTCGCCATCGAAGTCTCGGTGCGGAAGGGCCGGCCCGCATCGGCGATGGCCGAGGCGTTGCGGACCATCAGTTCCGCGGCATGGATCTTGGTGAGCGCGTCGGCCAGGGGGAAGGCGAGGCCCTGGTTCGAGAGGATGGGCGCGCCACCCACCTTGCGCTGCGCGGCATAGGTGCGGGCGAGGTCCACCGCCTTGCGCGACAGGCCGAGGGCGGCGGCCGCCACCAGGATGCGGCCGATGGAGAGCGTGGTGAGGATCTGCTTGAGCCCGTCGCCCCGATTGCCCACCATGTTGGCCCTGGGGACACGGCATTCGTCGAAATAGAGCTCGACGGAATCAGCGATGCGCCAGCCCACCTTGCGTCCTGCCTTGCCCACCCGGAAGCCCGGCGTACCCACGGGCACCACGAAGGTGGAGAGCCCTTTGGCGCCCTTGTCGGGATCCGTCGTCGCGATGACCGTGGACAGGCCGTGCAGCGGCGTGCCCGCATTGGTGGAGAAGATCTTCGATCCGGTGATGACGAAATCATCGCCGTCCTCCACCGCGCGGGTGCGGGTGGCGGCGACGTCCGATCCGCCGTGGGGCTCGGAAACGCCGAAGGAGGCGAGGGTCTCGCCCCGGCACAGCGGCCCGAGCCATCTGGCTTTCAGCTCCGGCGAGCCGTAGCGGGCGATCACCGTCATGGGTGCGCTGTTGCACAGATAGATGGCGGCAAAGCCCGGCTCCACCCGTGCCAGCGTCTCCGCGACGATGGCGGCGCCCTTCGTGCCCAGGCCGCCGCCATCATGGTCCGGGTCGTAGGCGGTGCCCATGAAGCCCAGGGCCAGGAAGGCCTTGACCAGCTCGGTGGGAAACTCGTGGCGGTCGACGAACGGCTTGATGCGCGGTGCCAGCTCCTGCCGGGCGAACGCCTCAAGGCTCGATTTCAACAGGGTCTCGTCGTCGGTCAGATCGAGCAGCATGGCATCCTCTCAAGGAAAATCAGCGTTGCATGTCGCAAGGGGAGGCGGCGCACCGCCCGGCGGGCCGCCTCTGCGCGGACGGGCGCGCTTTCCCATGGCGTCCTCACTGGGTATGAGCGGGGAGCCACATGGCGATCTGGGGGAAGGCGATTACCGTCGCGAGCGCCACGAGCTGAAGGATGATGAAGGGCCACACTCCGGCGAAGATGTCGCTCAGCGACACCTCCGGCGGCGCCACCCCCTTCAGGTAGAAGGCGGCGGGGCCGAAGGGCGGCGACAGGTATGAGATCTGCATGTTCATGCAGAACAGGATGCCGAACCACACCGGATCGTAGCCGAGGCTTTTGATGATCGGCACGAAGATCGGCATGGTGAGCAGCGCGATGCCGATCCAGTCGATGAAGCAGCCGAGCACGATGAGGATGCCCATCATGAGCAGCAGCGTGCCGAGCGGACCGAAGCCGAGGTCGAGGATCTCGGCCCGCAGGAAGTCCGTGCCGCCGGCGAGCGTATAGATCCCCACCAAGGCCGAGGCGCCGAAAAAGATCCATGTGACCATGGCCACTGTTCGTCCGGTCTGGATCACCGAATGGCGCAGGTTCTCGAAGGTGAACTGGCCGTTGAGCACCAGGATGACCAGGGCGCCCAGCGTGCCGAGCGCGCCCACCTCCGTGGGGGTGGCGATGCCGGTGTAGAAGCAGGTCATCACGAAGCCGATAAGCACCGCGGGGGCGATGAGCTGGCGCATCTCGGCCATGCGCTGCGAAAGCGGCACGGCGTATTCGCTCGGGTCCGGCGGCGGGGCGAGGTCCGGCCGGCTCCAGCAGATGAAGACGGCGAACCCGGCGTAGAGGATTGCCAGCAGCAAGCCGGGGCCGATGGCCGCCATGAAGAGGTTGCCGATGGAGACCTGCGCCACCAGGCCGTAGACGATGAGCACCACGGAAGGCGGGATCATGGTTCCAAGCGAGCCGCCGGCGCAGATCACCCCGCTGACGAGGCGCTTGTCGTAGCCGCGCCGGAGCATGGCGGGCAGGCAGACGAGGCCGAGGGTGACGATCTCCGCCCCGATCACGCCCACCATGGCGGCCATGATGGTGGAGGCGGCGATGGTCGCGACCGCGAGGCCTCCGGGAATGCGCCCCACCAGCAGGTGGAGCGATCGGAACATGCCCTCCACGAGGCCGCTGCGCTCCAGGATGCAGCCCATGAGGACGAAGAGCGGCACCGAGATGAGCGCGTAATTGTTCATCAGCGTGTAGATGCGGCTGACGATGAGGAAGAAGCTGTCGGCGCCGAAGAGGATGAAGCCGAACACACCGGCTGTGAACGCGGTGACGAAGGCGAGGGGCAGCCCGATGACCATCAGGCCGACCATGAGGACCACGATCAGCAGCGTACCGTATTCGATAGACATGGTGTCTCCTGTGCCAGTCGGAGGCGGACGCGGCTCAATCGAGCGGTCGGGAGGAGGCGTCGGCAGTCTCGGCGGGTGGCCCGGCCTGTCCGCGCAGGCGGCGGACGAGAAGGACGACGGCCTGCCCGAGCATGAGGGCGGCCCCGATGGGAATGGCGAGCTTCATGATCACCGGCGTGGGCGCGTTCCAGGCCGTGCCCGTGGTCTCGAAATCCTGCACTGACGGGACCGCCTGGATGATGCCGAACCAGATCAGCGCGACGAGCACCGCGATGATGATGAGATCGGAGGCGACATCCGAATACGCCCGCGCCCGCGCCGGCAGGAGGTTGTAGATGACGTCGATCCGCACATGATCGCCCCGCTGAAGCGCGCCGGCGCCGGAGAGCATGTAATGGACGCCGGCGAGCGCGATCGCGAGGTCGGCGCCCCAGACGGTGGGCGCATGGAAGATGTAGCGGGCCGCCACGTCGTAGGTCGTGATCAGAAAAATGGCGAAGTAGATCCAGGCGATGGTGTCGCTGAAGGCGGCGATCGCGCGGTCGAACAGCTTCATGGCGCTTTTCCTTCCCAGAGCCGGGCGCAGGATGTCCCACGCCCGGAGCGGCCTGCTCAGCCCATCAGGCCGCGGCTCTTGAGATAGGCCATCTGGCCTTCGATCGCTTTTCGGCAGAGATCGTTCTTCTTTGCGTAGTCTGCCCAGACCTGCGCCGCGACATCGCGGAACTTCCGGCGCGAATCCGGGCTCCAGGAAATCAGCTCCACCTTGTTTTCCGCCAGCGCCACCGCGGTCGAGGCATCCTGCCGGCCGACGGACTGGATCATGTCGCGGCAGAAGTCGCGTACGGCGGTGGCGAGGATGGCCTTGAGGTCCGGGCTGAGCGCGTCCCAGCGCTCCTGGTTCACCGAGACATCGCCCACCGGCATGGAATGGAAGCCGGGGAAGAGCGCGTACTTGGCCTTTTCGTGCAGGCCGATCTCTGCATTCATGCCGAGGGTGCCCCAGTCGGCGGCCTCGATCACGCCGCGGTCGAGGCCGCTGAACACCTCGGTTCCGGGCAGGTTCACGGCCACCACGCCGAACTTGGCGAAGATGTCCGCCGACATGCCCTGGGGGAGCCGCATCTTCAGGCCCTTGAGGTCATCTGGGCTGCGCACCGGCCGGTTCACCGGGATGGATTCCATGCCCCACCAGGCGACGCCGATGGGATAGATCTTCAACGGCTTGTAGGTCTCGCGCAGCAGGTCGAGCCCGCCGTAATTCTCGAAATAGTCCTGGGCCTGGTAAGGCGTGTCGTAGGCGCCGTTGAGGTCGCCGAGGACGCCGAAGGCCGGATTGCGCCCGGTCCAGTAGACGGTGGCCGGATGGTGCCCGTCCAGCAGGCCCCGGCTGACGGCGTCGAGCGTCTCCAGCGTGCCGACGACGGCGCCGGCGGCGAGCGGCGTGATCTGCACGCGGCCTTCCGTCATCGCCTTCACGTTCTCGCAGAACCGCTCGAAGGCCTGCTGGTTGACGGTGCCGGCCTGCCAGAGGGTCTGGATGCGCCAGCGATGGGTTTTCTGGGCGATGGCGGGAGCCGAAAGCCCGCCGGCCACCGCAAGTCCGGCGCCGGCGGCGAGCATGTTGCGTCGTGTTACCACGTCTTGGTTCCTCCCAATTTGCCCCGTTGGTCGGGGACTCACGGAATTGTTCAGGCGAACAGCGAAGGATCCATGCGCGGCAGGGGATCGAGGATCCGCACCGGCGCGAACGCCATCAGGTCCAGGATGTCCCGGCGGACGTCGACGCCCTCGGCCACTTCCGCGAGGACGAGGCCGTCCGCCTCCACGCGGAATACCGCGCGCTCGGTGACGATGAGCGCCTCCTGCCCGCGCTCGCGCACGCCCTCGCGCACCCGGTAGGTGATGCTGTCGGCGTTGCGCACGAACTTGGACACCTTGCCTTCCTGGGCGATGCCCAGCCGGCCGCCCTCGAACCCGCAGGCGAGGCCGGCGGTGGTGAAGGTGCCGGTGAAGACGAGGCGCCTTGCGTTGGTGGCGATGTCGATGAAGCCGCCGGCGCCGGGATTGGCCACGCCGAACTTGCTCACGTTCACATTGCCCTCCTCATCGAACTGGGCGAAGGCGAGGGCCGCGAACGGGCACAGGCCACCATCGATGAAGTCGAACTGGGACGCCCCGTCGAGCAGCGCCTCCGGATTCCAGTTGGCGGAGAACTGCCAGCCGCTCATCACGAAGCCGCCGAACGGGCCGTGCTCGGTGGTGAAGAGGTAGTCGTAGAGCTTGTCGCCCGCCAGCAGACCGTCCTCGGCCATCACCTGCGGCGCGTCGGCGGAAGCGCCGAAGCCGAAGATGGAGACTTCGCCCGGCCGCACCTCCCGGGCCGCCCGGCGGGCGATCACCTTGTCCGCCGAGAGGGGCAGCGGCGGCAGGTTCATCTCGTGGCTCGCCGCGCCCAGATAGCCCGGGTCATAGGCCACGCCCGTGCTCATCACCATGTCGGGGTCGAGCACCACCGCGTCCACCAGCACCCCCGGCACCCGCACGGAGGCCACTGGCCGCGAATGGCGGGGCACGATGCGGCGCACCTGGGCGATCACCTTGCCGCCGCAGGCCTTGACCGCGAGGGCGATCTGCAGGCTGCTCGACGTGAGCGGCTCGTCCTCCCAGGACAGGTTGCCGAACTCGTCCGAGGAGGCGGCGCGGATGATGCCCACGTTGAGCGGCCAGGAGGGGTAGAAGAGATACTCCTCGCCCCGGAACTGCGTCACCTCCACCAGGTCGTCGGCGCAGCGTTCGGTGAACTTCCCGCCGCCGAGGCGCGGGTCGATATAGGTGCGAAGGCCGATCTTGGTGAGGTAGCCGGGCGAGTGGCGGGCCACTTCGCGCAGCCAGTGCATGGTGGCGCCGATGGGCCAGGAATAGGCCTCCACCTTGTTGCCGCGGATGAGCCCCATGAGCGCCGGCCGCTCGCCCGTCCTCGGGTTGAGCGGATTGATGTAGGAGCCGGAGACGATGCGCTTCATGAGGCCTTCGCGGGCCACGTGATCCATGCCCCGGATGTCCACCGCGTCGCCGGTGCCGACCGGGAAATAGAAGGTGAGGCCGCGCGGTGTCCCGGAGGCCGAGAAGCGATCGCCCACCGCCTTGAGCACCCGGTCCGGCGTGATCCAGCCGATCACGCCGACGCAGGCCACCGCATCCCCGTCGCGGATGAGGCTCGCCGCCTCGTCCGCAGAAACCACCTTGCTCTTCCGGAGGGAAACGGGGGCGTTCATGCGCGCATTCCGAAGCGTTGAAAGGTGGCGGTGGCTGCGGCGCCGCGGCAATCTTCGGCGAACAGGCGGTTCGCCTCCATGTCGTCGGCCTCGCCCGCGCCCATGATCTGCCGCGCGAAGAAGCGCTTGGTGGAGGCCACCGCCTCCGCCGGGAGCTTCGCGAGCGCCTCGGCCTCGGCCATGGCCGCGTCGAGGGCGTGCTCCGCCAGGGTGTCCGCCACGCCGAGGCGCACCGCCTCCAGCCCGTCGATGGGCCGAGCGCCCCAGGTGAGGCGGCGGGCCGCGACCGGGCCGCAGCGGGCGGAAAGCACCGTGAGGCCCCATGGCGGAATCCAGCCGTTCGTCACTTCCGGCAGGTGCCAGCGCGTCGCCGCCTCGCTGATCACCACATCGCAGGAGGCCGCCAGGATGAAGCCGCCGCCCAGGGCGAAGCCGGACACCGCGGCCACCACGGGCTTCGACATGAAGGAGAGCGCGCGGGCGAAGGCCGCCGTCTCCGCCTCGTGCTCGGCCATGCCGTCCCGGTCGAGGGTGGCGAGCTCCTTGAGGTCCGAGCCCGCGCAGAAGCCCGGCGGCGTGCCCGACAGAACGACGGCCGCCACGTCCGGATCGCTGTCGAGGGCCATGAAGCGGACCCGCATGGCGGCGACGGTAGCGTGGTCGAGGGCGTTGCGCCGGCGGGGCCTGTCGATCTCGATGACGCAGACCGACCCGCGGCGATCCTCCTTGATCATGGAATGCTCCCTTTCAGAAATCCGTCAGTCGAGCCGCGCGCCATCGCGGTTCAGCACCTGGCGCAGGTCGCGCCCGTCGATGTCGCGGGGGGCCACGCTTTCCCTCACGGCGAGGGCGGCGGCATGGCCGATGGCGTGGCCGTAGGAGAAGCACTGGGCGGTGACGCGGGCGGAGGCGAGGGCCTCGTGCTCGGCCGAAAGGCAGCGGCCGGTGACGAGGAGACCTTCTCCGCTCTCGGGCACGAAACAGCCGTAGGGCACCTCGTAGACATCCTCCAGGAGCCATTCGAGCCTGGGCTTTGCGCCCGAATGCAGCTCGATGGGCCAGGGCGAGCGGGCGATGCCGTCGGCGAACTTGCGTCCCTCCAGGACGTCCGCATTGGCGAGGCGGCGCGTGCCGACGATCTGCCGGGTCTGGCGCACGCCCACCTGGACGCCGGTGTCGTTGACGAAGGCCTGCGCGCAGCCGGCCACGTGGTTCTGCAGGAAGCGCTCATACTGGCGCACCTGCTTGCGGCCCTCGATTTCCGCCTCGGTGAGGTCCGCGACGACGAGCGGATTGAGTTCGCGCCCGTCGCGCCCGACGACCCGCGTGACATTGCACAGGATCTCGTTGGGCCGCGGCGTGGGGAAGAGAAAGATCTTCGAGCGGGGGAGCACGTATTCCCCCTGCGCGTGGAGCTTGGCGATGAGGTCGCCGACATGGGGGCCGAGGATGGAATCCTCCCCTTCCACCTGCCTCAGGTGGTCCACGTCGGCGCCCATCATGCGGAAGATCATGGTGGGGTTCTGCACCCGGCCCCCGTCGCCGACGGTGCAGGCGAGGCCCGCCATGGCGGCAACGTCCGCGTCCCCCGAGGCGTCGATGACGATCCGTCCGCGCGCCGCGAGCGGCCCCTGCTTGGTGTAGCCGCAGACGCCCTCGACACGGCCATCCGCGGTCAGCACCTGCGTGACCACCGTGTGGTAGAGCACGCTGACGCCCGCATCGGCGAGAAGGTCGTCCGCCGTCTCGCGCCAGGCGAGGGGATCGTGCACGCGGGTGAAGGTCTTGCCGTAGCGCACCGGCCCGGTGATCCCGCCGCGCGCCTCCATGCGGGCGATGAAATCATCCAGGAAGCCGAAGACCGTCTGCACCGGCGGACGGGACGGGTCGTCGGAAGCCTCGTACATGCCGCACACGGTCCCGGAGAGGCCGGCGACCGCCGCCCCGCCGCAGAAGCCGTAGCGTTCGAGCAGCGTGACCTTGAGCCCCTGGCGCGCGGCGGTGACCGCTGCGGCAAGGCCGGCGGCCCCGCCCCCGACCACCAGCACGTCGCACGCAAGATCCAGGGGAGGCCGGTCATCCCGTCCCTGCCATCCTTGTTCCACGGCGCCTCACTCCGATATTTTTGTAATATATCGCAAAAATATCCAAAAGGAGGGCGGCGTCAAGGGGGCCGGGGAGGCGCCTTGGAAAATGCCGATAGATTACTGATTTATCTTATGTATCAGCGCTCGCGCTCGACGATCCGGCGGGTGAGCTGCTCGGCGTAGTCGATCATGCGCTTGACCGCTTTCGCGGTCGCGGCCTCGTCGCCGCTCGCCACCGCGCGCAAAAGCGCGGCGTGAACCGCCGTGACCTCGGGCAGGTCCTCGAGGTCGGGGTGGTAACGGAAATAGAAGCGGCGGGTGAGGAGGTGGAGCGGCTCGAGCGCGGCGGCGGCGAAGGGGTTGCCGGCAATTTCGGCAAGCCGCTCCTTGTAGATGAACTGCTTGCTCAGGAATCCCTTGATCTGATGCGTCTGCCCGATTTCCTCGAGCTCGTCCGCAAGCTGCCGCAGCTCGCGCTTGTCGGAGGCGAGCACGCGCCGCGCCGCCCGGACCGCCACCAGCCGCTCCAGCTCGCGGCGGGTCTCGATCACCAGCAGCTGGGTCTGCAGGTCGATGGGCGAGATAACGATGCCGTGCCCGCGCACGATCTTCACCACATGCCCCACGGCGAGCCGCTGGAGCGCCTCGCGGACCGGCGTCCGGCCAATGGCCACCGCCTCCGCAATGGCGGCCTCCGACCAGGTGCTGCCGGGGGCGAAGGCCAGGGTCACGATGCGTTCCTCGATCGCTCGAAAGGCCTCCGACGACAGAGATTCCGCAGACTTGGTATCAAGAGCCTTGACTGGCTGTGTCACTGGACGTCCTTGGCAGGGCACCGTCTCTACATCCAGATCGGGCGGGCATTAGTCAAGGGTGGGGCGCGGGCCTGGATCGGTGGGACGCCGGCGGCGCCATGATCGAGCGCAATGCGGCTGGGGTCGAACCTGACTAAAGGAAACGCGGTGGAGCAGACGAACATAGCCGAATACGCCCGCGGGTCCGAGCGACGGCGCCCATACCGCATCATCCGTGCGGCATGGGCGCGCAAGTGGCTGATCGGCGGGGCCGTCCTCGCGGTCGCGGCGATCGCCTGGGCCGTTGCCCGCTGGCTGCTGGGTCCGGAGGTCGTTGTCTATCCCGCCACCCGCGGCGAGCTGGTGAAGACCGTGGTGGCGAGCGGTCACGTGGAGACGGCGTTCCGCGTCGAGATCGGCAGCCAGATCACCGGGATGGTCCGCGAGGTGCTGGTGGACGAAGGGCAGGCGGTCACACAGGGCCAGCCGCTCATCGTCCTCGAGACGAACGAGCTCAAGGCCCTCGAGGTGCAGGCCGAAGGCGCGCAGGCGCAGGCGGAAGCCCGCGTCCGCCAGATGCAGGAGCTGACCCGGCCCGCCGCCGAAGAGGCGCTGAAGCAGGCCAAGGCCAACCTCGCCAATGCCGAGGCCGCCTATGAGCGCGCCGAGCGGCTCGCCAAGAGCGGCGCCGGCACGCGGGTCACGCTCGACGACGCCACCAAGACGATCGATGTCGCCCGCACGCAGGTGCGCACCGCCGAGCTGCAGGTCTATACCAGCAGCCCCGGCGGCAGCGATTATGTGATGGCGGAGACGCAGCTCAACCAGGCGCGCGCCAATCTCACCATGGTGCAGGCGCGCCTCGGCTACGCCACCATCACCGCCCCGCGCGATGGCGTCCTCATCACCCGCAACGTGGAGCGCGGCGCCGTCGTCCAGGCCGGCAAGGCGCTCCTCGTCCTGGCCCCGGCCGGCGACATGCAACTGGTGCTGCAGATCGACGAGAAGAATCTCGGCCTGCTGAAGCTCGGGCAGAGCGCGCTGGCCTCCGCCGATGCCTATCCGGACCAGCGCTTCGCCGCCACGGTGACCTATATCAATCCTTCCGTCGACATCACCCGGGCCTCGGTGGAAGTAAAGCTCACGGTCGTCGATCCCCCGGCCTATCTGCGCCAGGACATGACCGTTTCGGTCGACATTGCGGTGGATCGCCGTCCCGCGGCGGTCATCGTCCCCGCGCGGGCGGTGCATGATGCGACATCCGCCGCGCCCTGGGTGCTGGTGGTGCGCGAGGGCCGGCCGCGGGCGCAGAAGGTGCGCATCGGGCTGCGCGCCGGGGATTATGTGGAGATCCTGGAGGGGGTCGCGCCGGGGGAAATGGTGGTGCCGCTCTCGTCCGGCGTCCGGGCCGGCCAGCGCATCCGGCCGGTGCAGGCGTGAGACGCTGGCTGCCCTTCGCCTGGATCGCGGCGCTGCGCTTCCTCGCCGAGGGGCGGATGCAGACCACCTTCATCCTGAGCGGCATCGCCATCGGGGTGGGCGTGATCGTCTTCATGTCGGCCATGCTGGCCGGGCTTCAGGCCAATTTCATCAAGCGGGTGCTCACCTCCCAGCCGCAGATCCAGCTTTTGCCGCCCGACGAGGTGGCGCGGGCGCTGCGGCAGGGCGAGGGGGTGTACGAGGCGGCCATCGTGCAGCGCCCCGCCCAGCGGGTATTGTCCATCGACCAGTGGCAGGCGATCCGCGACGCCATGCGCTCGCGGCCGGACGTGCGCGTCGCCGCCCCGACCGCATCGGGGGCCATGCTGGCGGTGCGCGGCGACGCCAGCCGTTCCATCACCCTCACCGGGATGGAGCCGGAGCACTATTTCCAGATCGTGCGGGTGCCGGATTATCTCGTCGCCGGGGAGCTGCGGCTGGGCACCGACGACATCCTCATCGGCACCGAGCTCGCCAAGGATCTCGGCGCCACGGTGGGGGACAAGCTGAACGTGACCTCCGCCGAGGCCGGCCGCCGCATCCTGACCATCACCGGCATCTTCGATCTCGGCAACAAGGGCGCCAACGAGCGCAACACCTATGTGGCGCTGCGCACCGCCCAGAGCCTGCTCAACCTGATCGGCGGCGCGACCACCATCGACCTGACGGTGACCGACATCTACGCCGCCGAGACCATCGCCCAGGAGATCGCGGCGAGCCTGCCGGTGCAGGCCGAGAGCTGGATCGCCACCAACGCCCAGTTCTTCACGGCGGTGCGGGCGCAGCAGAACTCCAACACGCTGATCCGCCTGTTCGTCGCGCTCTCCGTGGCGTTCGGCATCGCCGCCGTGCTGATCGTGTCGGTGATCCAGCGCTCCAAGGACATCGGCATCCTGCGCGCCATGGGCACCTCGCGCCGGCAGATCCTGCAGATCTTTCTCATCCAGGGCGGGGTGCTCGGCTTCCTCGGCTCGCTCGTCGGCTCGGCGCTCGGCGCGGGCGCGCTGGTGCTATGGCACAATCTGGCCCGGCAGGTGGACGGGACCGAGCTGTTTCCGCTCCTGCTCGAGCCGGGCCTGTTCCTCGCCGCCGCGGCGATCGCCACCCTCACCGGCGTCGTCGCGGGCGTCGCCCCGGCCGTGCGGGCGGCCAGCCTCGACCCGGTGGAGGCGATCCGTGGCTGACGTTCTCGTCCTCGACCAGATCCGCAAGTCCTACAACGTCGGAACCCCGGTCGAGACCGAGGTCCTGCACGGCATCGACCTGACCATGCGGCCGGGCGAGTTCGTGGCGCTGATGGGCCCGTCGGGCTCCGGCAAGAGCACGCTCCTCAACATCGTCGGGCTGCTGGACCGGCCGACGTCGGGGCGGCTGCTCATCAACGGCGAGGATACGACCGACCTCCCGGACAAGGCGCTGACCAAGCTCAGGGGCCACACCATCGGCTTCGTGTTCCAATATCACTACCTGATCTCCGCCTTCACCGCGGCCGAGAACGTCATGATGCCCATGCTGGTGGATCGCGGCCATCCCGACCGGGAGATGGAGCGGCGGGCCGCCGAACTGCTCGACCGGGTGGGGCTCGGCAGATGGCGCGACAACCGGGCGACCAACATGTCCGGCGGGCAGCAGCAGCGCGTGGCGATCGCCCGCGCGCTGGCCATGGACCCCGCCCTGGTGCTCGCGGACGAGCCGACGGGCAACCTCGACACGGCCTCGGCCGACGCGGTGTTCGAGCTGATGCGGCAGATCAATCGCGAGCGGATGACCACGTTCCTGGTGGTCACCCACAATCTGGATCTGGCCCGGCGCTGCGACCGCATCGTCGAGGTGGTCGACGGCCGGCTCACCCCCGGCCCGGGGCTGGCCGGCTGAAGCAAGGACATCGGCGGCGCGGCCGACGGCACCATGCGCGTGCGAACCGGCGCCGCGCGGAACACGCGACACGCGGGGCAATTATGCCGACGCCGCGCCCCTAAAAATAAGACGGATAACCGAGGATCGGAAGCAGCCGGGATATGATCGCGCCCAGGCAGACCAGGACCACGAGGATCTTGAGAAGATATGCCAGCCGGGCATCCGTGCAGAATTTATCGATAACCCAGAACAAAATCGCGCCGACGACGACGATAATCAAAATTCCAATCACCAGACTGATCATTGCAGCCTCCTGTCGCAGATGCGGATACGATCTTAAAATACTCGTTCATAATTAAAATGACATCCCCTCCATTCGTCCGGTCGAGATGCTTACCTCTTCAGGACGACGCCAAGCGCGAGGACGATATAGGCAGTCAATGCAAACCAGAAGCCGTATAGCGTGAGGTATGGAAGCAATATAACACGACCGAGAAGCGCGAGTGCGGCCAGGACCAGAGAGGTCACGAAAAACGGAACGGACGGCGTGTATAAATTCATGCTTTCCTCTCCCATCTCTGCGGCGCGCCGAATGAAGGGATCGGTCGCGCATCGGCGGCAATTGAATGATCAATTGCATTTGAAGGACCTGAGAACGAACGCCCGTCACACCGCCCGCAGAACCGAAAGTCCTTTTTGTCTGCCGGCACGCACTGTTTCGCTCGAATGCTGCCCGCAGAGTGATCGTCGTCCGAATGTCCGCGAATGCCGGTCGTTTGCGGGGATACCTTGACCGTTATGCACGTCCCGTCCGCGTTGCCATGTTGAACCCGCCGTCGTGTCGACCACCTGCGGGCGGACGCCGCCCGGTCATGTTGACCGCCTGCTTTTTGATGTCAATCGGCCTTCGGCCCCGTGTCCGTCCGACGCGGGACGAAACATGGCGTTGCCGCGCGGCGACAGGGGTGACGGCCGGTCGCCGGAGAGGCCTGGACCCCGAGTGGTCCGGGGTCGTCCCCGGTCCCGCGCATGCGGCATGGCTTGCCGGGCCCCGCCGGGGAGGCATGCCCCCTGGTCGCCGGGGGCGCGGCAGCGCTGTCAGCAGGCGGAGAGGTTGACCGCGAGGCCGCCTTGCGCGGTTTCCTTGTATTTGGACTGCATGTCGGCGCCGGTTTGCCGCATGGTCTCGATCACCTGGTCCAGCGAGACATGATGGATGCCGTCGCCGCGCAGGGCGAGGGAGGCGGCGAAGATGGCCTTCTGCGCGCCGAAGGCGTTGCGCTCGATGCAGGGGATCTGCACCAGGCCGCCGACCGGATCGCAGGTCATGCCGAGATGGTGTTCCATGGCGATCTCGGCGGCGTTCTCCACCTGGCGGGGATCGGCGCCCAGCGCCGCGGCGAGGCCGGCCGCGGCCATGGCGGCGGCGGAGCCCACTTCGCCCTGGCAGCCGACCTCCGCGCCCGAGATGGACGCGTTGCGCTTGATCAGGCCACCGATGGCCGCGGCGGTCAGCAGAAAGACGCGCTGCCGCGCCGCCGTGGCGCCGGGGCAGAAGTCGCGGGCATAGCGCAGCACCGCCGGAATGATCCCGGCGGCCCCGTTGGTGGGGGCGGTCACGATGCGCCCGCCCGCCGCGTTCTCCTCGTTCACCGCGATGGCGAATGCGGACACCCAGTCCAGCACCTCGTGGGGCGCGAGCATGTTTGAGTGCTCCGCCGCCGCCAGCTTCCGGGCGATGCCTTTGGCGCGGCGGCGCACCTTCAACCCGCCCGGCAGGAGCCCATCGGCTTCGAGCCCCCGCGCGATGGACGCGAACATGGCGTGGGCGATCCCGTCGAGCTCCGCCTCCACCTGCGTCCGGGCCCGCAGCGCACATTCGTTGGCGAGCTGGACGTCCGCGATGCTCAGGCGGCGATCCGCGCAGATGGCCAGCAGTTCGGCGGCGGTGGTGAACGGGTCGGGCACCGGCGGCGGCGCCGTCTCCTCCGGCTGCTCCGCCGCCACGACGAAGCCGCCGCCGACGGAATAGAAGTCCCTCTCCAGGAGCAGCGTTCCGTCCCCGGCGAGGGCGCGAAAGCGCATCCCGTTGCTGTGGACGGGGAGAAGGGTCTCGAAGTTGAACATGAGGTCGACGGCCGGATCGAATGCGGCGCCGCAGGCCAGGCGACGCCGGGCCCTGAGCCCGGCCACCAGGCCGGGCACCGTGTCCGGGTCCACCCGCGACGGCTCGGCGCCGAGGAGCCCCAGGCAGATGGCGCTATCGGTGCCATGTCCGGGTCCGGTCCAGGCCAGGGAGCCGAAGAGTTCCACCCGCACCCGCGCGGCATCGGCGGGCATCGCCTCGAGAAAGCGCCCGGCGGCCACCATGGGACCGACGGTGTGGGACGAGGACGGCCCGATGCCGATCTTGAACAGGTCGAACACGCTGATCATGCTTCTTGTCCCGATCGCCTCACGCCGCCCCGTATTCCCGTGCCGCCTCGCGGAGGAAGGCGTGGACATAAGGGGCGAAGGAGCGCGCGCATTCGACGCGAAAGCCCTCGCCCCAGCGCACCAGCACGATCTCCGCCTTCGCGAGGAGCGTGCGGGTGGCGCTGCCGGGCGGAAATGCCCGCTCGTCGAGGTCGAGCGGCACGCCCGCATTCAGGATCATCGGCGCGGCGGCGCCGCTGACGGCGATCGCGGCCTGGCGGTGGCCGACATCCACCAGGGAATGAAAGCACCCGCCAAGATCCGCCGCCACGCGGCCCGCCGATCCATCCCCGTCCGGCGCCACCAGGAGCCATTCGTCCGGGCCGAGGCGCGCGGCAAAGCGCTCGCCCGTGCCGCGCGCCGAATTGATGGCGCCGGACAGGTCGAACAGGCCGGCGCGCCCCGCAACGGCCGCGGCGTCGGGCGCGAGCCGCAGCACGTGGCGGCTCGCGGGACCCAGCGGGACGATGCCCGCCGCCCCAGTGCCGGAAGCCGGCGCGATGAACGGTGAGCGATATGCGGCGTGCTCAGGCATGGACGTTCCCTCCAGATCCGACGCTCCCCCCGTGCACGCGCGTTCCCTCGGGGTCGAAGAAGACCGGCGGCACCACGCGCACGGCGGCAAATCCGGTGGGCGTCGTCGCATGCAGGACCTCGCCCATGCGCCCGCGTCCGCCGGAGACCAGCGCGAGGGCGATGGACCGCCCGCAGGTCTCGCTCCAGTAGCTCGACGTGACATGCCCGAGCATCGGCACCGGCACGGCGGCGTTCGGATCGGCCACGATCTGCGCCCCCTCGTCCAGCACGAGGCCTTCCGCCTCGGTGAGGAGGCCGACCAGTTGCCGGCGATCGGCCTTCAGCATGTCCGGCCGGCGCAGCGAGCGTTTGCCGACGAAGTCGGCCTTGGCGCCGGACACCGCCCAGGACAGGCCGGCGTCGTCGGGCGTCACCGTGCCGTCGGTGTCGTGGCCGGCGAGCAGGAAGCCCCGCTCGGCGCGCAGCACATGGGTGGCCTCGGTGCCGTAGGCGACCATGCCGAAGCCTTGCCCGCGCTCCCAGATGGTGTCCCACACCTCCCGTGCGAAGCCGGAGGGCACGTTGATCTCGTAGCCCAGCTCCCCGGTGAAGGAGAGCCGGAACAGCCGCAGGGGCACCCCGCACAGGGTTCCTTCGCGGACCGCCATGGGGGGAAAGGCGGCCGGCGCGAGATCGATGCCCTCGACCAGCGGCGCGATCACCTCGGCGGCGCGGGGCCCCTGCACGGCGACGACGCCCCATTGCTCCGTGGTGGAGGTGAGATGGACCCTCAGGTCGCTCCATTCGGTCTGAAGATAGTCCTCCATGTGGGCGAACACGCGGGGCGCGCCGCCGCTGGAGGTGGTGACGTGGAAAAGGTCCGGCGCCAGGCAGCCGACGATGCCGTCATCGAGGATGAAGCCGTTCTCGCCCAGCATGAGCGCATAGCCGCACATGCCGGGTTCAAGTCCGCCCAGGGAACTGGCGTAGATGCGCTCCAGGAATTCCAGCGCGTCCGGCCCCGTCACCTCGATCTTGCCCAGCGTCGATGCATCGAACAGGCCGACGGCGTGGCGCACCGCGCGGCATTCGCGGGCGACCGCGGCGCGCATGTCCTCGCCGCGCCGGGGGAAAGAGCGGGCGCGCCGCCACAGGCCGACCGGCTCGAACACCGCGCCCTGGGACTGCGCCCAATCGTCGATGGGCGTCGTGCGGATGGGGTCGAACAGGGCGCCGCGCGCCGGCCCGACGATGGCGCCGAACGAGACCGGCGTGTAGGGCGCGCGGAAAGTGGTGGTGCCCACTTGCGGAATGGGCCGCCGCACCGCCTCGGCGATGAGGCCGAGGGCGGCCATGTTGGAGGTCTTGCCCTGGTCCGTGGCCATGCCGGTGGTGGTGTAGCGCTTGACGTGCTCGACGCTCTCGAAGCCCTCGCGCACGGCCAGCCTGATGTCCTTGGCGGTGACGTCGTTCTGGAAATCCAGGAAGGCGCGCGCGCGACCGGGGTCGGCGTCGGTCGGCAGCAGCCGGACCGGCGCGAAGCCGGTGAAGGAGGACGGGACGACGGCGAAGCTCCGCGCGCCTTCCTCTCCCGCCGCCCGCGCGCCCGCCTGCCAGCCCTCCGCGAGGACGGCGGGAAGATCATAGGCGCCGTTGCACGCGCCTGCCGATCGCGCCCGCTGGGCTGCCGCGCCGGGGACGAAGGCGTCGATGTCCGGCCGGAAGTCGAGCTGGCCGCGGGACTGGGAGTGGAGGTGGACGGCGGGCGTCCAGCCGCCCGACAGGCCGACCGCGTCGCAGGCCAGCGTGCGGCGCTGCCCCACGGTCCCGGAGGCGCTCACCGGGGCGACAAGAAGGCCCCTCACCCGGCTGCGGCCGAGGGAGCCGACCACCGTGTGCCCGGTCAGCACCTCGATGCCCTCGCCGCGGACCCGGGCGAGCTCCGGCCCGCAGGCGGCTTCCGGCCGCGTGTCCACCACCGTCACCGCAAGGCCCGCGGTCCGTGCCTCCACGGCGGCCTGATAGGCCGATGCCCCGTTGGTCGCGAAGACGAGGGACCGCCCGACCGCGACCGCGTAGCGCTGGAGGTAGACGCGGATGCTCTCCGCCAGCAGGATGCCGGGCCGGTCGTTGCCGGCGAAGGCGAGGGGCCGTTCGTGGGCGCCGGTGGCGAGCACCACCTCGCGGGCGCGCACCTGCCACAGCCGTTCGCGCGGCAGGCCCGCCGGGGCGGAGGCGAGATGGTCGGAGAGCCGTTCCGCCAGCGCCACATGATTGTGGTTGTAATAGCCGAAGGCCGTGGTCCGCGGCAGCACGGTGACCGTGTCCCGGCGCTCAAGCTCGGCGACCGCCTGGTCGCGCCACGCGATGGCGCGCTTGCCCTCGATGGTCGAGGCGGCATCGTGGAGCAGGGTCCCGCCCGGCTCCGGCTGCTCGTCGGCGAGGATCACCCGCCGTCCGTGCTCCGAGGCGGCCAGCGCGGCGGCCAGGCCCGCGGGACCGGCCCCCACCACCAGCACGTCGCAATGGGCATGGCGATGCGCGTAACGCTCGGCGTCCGCCGCATGCGGCGCGACCCCGAGCCCCGCGGCGGCGCGGATCAATGGCTCATAGACCCTGTGCCAGAAGCTTCGGGGCCATTTGAAGGTCTTGTAGTAGAAGCCGGCGACGAGGATCGGGGCGAGAAGATCGTTCACCGCGCCGACATCGTATTCCAGCGTCGGCCAATGGTTCTGCGAGCGCGCGACGAGGCCGGCGCAGGCTTCCACCATGGTGGCGCGATTGTTCGGATCGCGCCGGCCGGCGCCGCGATCCAGGTCGAGCAGCGCATTGGGCTCGTCGGAACCGTGGGTGAGGATGCCGCGCGGGCGGTGGTATTTGAACGAGCGGCCCACCAGATGGATGCCGTTCGCCAGCAGGGCGGACGCCACCGTGTCGCCGGCAAGGCCGGCGACACGCTGTCCATTGAAGGTGAAGCCAAGGGGCTGCGTGCGGTCGACGCGCCCGCCCGTGGGCAGGCGGAAGGGCTGCGGATCGGCCATCATGCGCCTCCCGCGGGCCGCGGCGTCCCCATGGGGTAGCTCGCCGTGAAGGCATCGCTCGCGGTGTCGCGCCGCGCATTGAACCAGCGGCCGCACCCGTGCGCGTGCAGCCAGCGCTCCGCGTGGGGCCCCTTCGGATTGGTGCGGGAATAGAGGAAGTCCGCCCAGGCCGCGTCGTCGCAGGCGTCGGGATGCGCCGGCCGGGCGATATGGGCTTCGCCGCCGCAGCGGAACTCGATTTCCGGCCGGGCGCCGCAATAGGGGCAATGGAGGAGGAGCATGGCGGGACTCAGTGAGCGACCGCCGCCGCGGCCGCTTCGTCGATGAGGCGGCCGGTGCGGAAACGGTCCAGGGTGAAGGGCGCGCTGATGGGGTGGGCGGCATCGGTGGCGAGCAGGTGGGCGAACAGGTCGGCCGAGCCCGGCGTCGCCTTGAAGCCCCCCGTTCCCCAGCCGCAATTGACGTAAAGCCCCTCCACCGATGTCCGGTCGATGATCGGCGAACGGTCGGGCGTGACATCGACGATGCCGCCCCAGGCGCGCATCATCTTCATGCGCCGGAACTGCGGGAACAGCTCGCAGATGGCGTCCAGCGTATGGGACGTGATGTGCAGCCCGCCCTGCTGGGAATAGGAGACGTACTGGTCGGTGCCGGCGCCGATGACGAGCTCGCCCTTGTCGGACTGCGACAGGTAGGCGTGCACGGCGTTCGACATGACGACACAGGGCACCACCGGTTTCACCGGCTCGGAAACCAGCGCCTGCAGCGGGAAGCTCTCGAGCGGCAGGCGCAGCCCGGCCCGCGCCATCACCACGCTGGTGTGCCCGGCGGCGGCCACGCCCACGCGCCGCGCCCGGATCGGCCCGCGCGTGGTCTCCACGCCGGCGATGGCGCCGCCGGGGTGGCGGAGGAATCCGGTCACCTCGCAATTCTCGATGATGTCGACGCCGAGGGCATCGGCGGCACGGGCATAGCCCCACACCACCGCATCGTGGCGGGCGGTGCCGCCGCGCCGCTGGAGCGCGGCGCCGAGAACCGGATAGCGGGCGCCTTGCGAGATATCGAGACCCGGACAGACGGCGCGCGCCTCCTCCGCGGTCAGCCATTCATTGTCGATGCCGTTCAGGCGGTTGGCGTAGATGTGCCGCTTGAAAATCTGCAAATCGTGCTGGGTGTGCGCCAGCATCATGACGCCGCGCGGGGAATACATGACATTGTACTGCAATGTCTGCGAGAGGTTCTCCCACATCTTCAGGGCGTGCTCGTAGATCGCCGCGCTCTCGTCATAGAGATAGTTGGAGCGGATGATGGTGGTGTTGCGGCCGGAATTGCCGCCGCCGATCCAGCCCTTCTCCAGCACGGCCACGTTGGTGATGCCGTGCTTGCGCGCCAGATAATAGGCCGTGCCCAGCCCATGCCCGCCGCCACCGACGACGACCACGTCATAGGCGCGCTGGGGCGCGGGCTTGCGCCATTGCGGACCCCAGCCCCGGTGGGCGTTGACGGCTTCGGACAGAAGCGATGTGAGCGAGAAGCGGGGCATCGCAATCACCTGCAATGGAAATCACCTGCAGCGGCCAGGCGGGTCGGTGGATCCGTGCGGGGATTGTGCGTGCGGATCATTCTTGAATCTTGTAGAAAGACGACTACAAAAGAGTAGGAATGAGACATTCGCGCGCGGTACAGCCCAAGCTGAAGGTCGGCTTTGTGCTGTTGCACAATTTCACCCTTACTGCATTTTCCACTTTCGTGGATGTGCTGCGCCTCGCCGGCGACGAGGGCGACCGCTCGCGCCCCATCGCCTGTGACTGGCGGGTGATGAGCGCGAACAGGATGCCGGTGCGCTCCTCCTGCGGGATCGAGGTGCGGCCCACCTCGGGCCTGGTCGACCCCTCGGGCTTCGACTATGTGGTGGTGGTGGGCGGATTGCTGCACGACGTGCCGCCGCTGCCCCCGGAGACCGCCGCCTACCTGCACCGGGCGGCGGCGGCGGGCGTGCCGCTGGTGGGGGTGTGCACGGCGAGCTTCGTGCTCTGCCGGCTCGGCCTCATGGAGCACCGCAAGTGCTGCGTGAGCTGGTATCACTACCGCGATTTCCTGGAAGAGTTCCCGAACCTTGTCCCGGTGGCGGACCTGCTGTTCGTGATCGATGGCGGGCGGATCACGTGCTCCGGCGGGGCCGGCGTCGCCGACCTCGCCGCGCGCCTGGTGGCCCGGCATCTGGGCGAGGCACAGGCGCAGAAGGCGCTCCATATTCTCCTGGTGGACCGGCCCCGCGACGAGGCGAGCCCGCAGCCGGCGCCGCAACCCGATGCCCAAGCCGGCCAGGACCGGCGGGTCCAGCGGGCGCTGCTGATGATGGAGCAGAACCTGGCGGATCCGCTGACGATCCCGCAGATCGCGTCGAGGCTCGGCCTCGGGGCGCGCCAGTTCGAGCGCCTGTTCCACGAGCAGCTCGGGCGGAGCCCGTATCAGGCCTATCTCGACCTGCGGCTGACGCACGGCCAATGGATGCTCAAGAATACTGCAAATACCACCGCGCAAATCGCGGCGGACCTCGGCTTTGTGGATTCCTCGCATTTCAGCCGCGCCATCAAGGCCCGGCTCGGCGTGACGCCGGCCGCTTTCCGCAAGGCATGCCGGGCCGGCGTTTCCGAGGCCGTCCGCCCGCAGGAAAATGCGGATCGACGCGTCTACGGGTGAAACGTCATCCGGGGCGGGGCGCCAGGCTGTCGATGCGCATGAAGAACTGCGTGCGCGGGATGAAAATGCGCTGGAACGAGCCGTAATTGGCCGGGCTCGCCGAGCTGAAGATCTCCACGACCATGCCGGTCGTCTTCGCCGGCACGCCGATCTTGGAGCAGATGTCGCGCGGCAGCTGCTCGATCCGGATATCGTAGGTCATGCGCTGGACATTGAGGTTGAGCTCACGCCTCAGGTTGATGCCTTCGAGGGCTGTGCGCTTGTCCTTGCGCGCCTGGTCGTAGACGCGGGCATCGATGATGAACTGGCTGTAGACGAGGAATTCGTGGCCGATATCGACGATGCGGTCGATCTCCACCACTTCGTCTTCCACCCACTGCAGATGCATGCTCCACGAGCCCCGGCTGGCGTGCCGGTGGATGCGGTCGACCTGGGGGAAGACCGGGAAGAAGTTCTCGCGCCGTTCGTCGCTGAACAGGAAATGCCAGACCGTGTCCACCTGGCGCGGCTCGCGATTGACGAAGCTTCCCGCCCGCCCCTGGCGGCGATCCACCGCCCCGTCCTGCACCAGCTCGCGATACGCCTTCTGCACCGTGCCGAGGCTGAGGCCCGTGGCCAAGGCCAGGTCCTTCTCCGCCGGCAGGCGATCGCCAAGGCTCCAGAATCCCTCGCGGATCCCGGCGAGCACGGCGTCGCGGAGCTGAAGGTACTTCGGGGCATGGCCGGGGTCCTTCGGCGCGAAGCGGCGCCAGAAGTCGTATCCCGCCGGGGACGCCGGGGCCTTGGTGACGGCATCTGCCTTATCGCGTGTCGGGCGCGGAACCCGAGGCTTTGTCATGGGAGATCCCGAAGGCGAGTGAGAGGGTGGTGGTACCGACATTCCCCCGGCGAGGCAAGGCGATGCGCCGGGGAGCACCGGCGCATGCCACGGGCGGTCAGTCGCCGGGCAAATCGTGCACGTTGCTGAAGAAGACGTCCTTCCAGGAGCCCGGCAGCGTCTTCAGCAGGCCGGTCTTGTTCATGTATTGCGCGAAGACCATCACCTTGTGAGGGGTGGGGGAGAAGGTCATCATGTTCGGGTCATTGAGTATCGCGACAATTTCCGCGACGGAGAGCCTGGAATTGTCGAACCTCTTGAACGCCTGCGCCGCCGCCGTCCTGTCGGCGGCGATGCGGGTCATCGCCTCGGTCAGCGCGGCATAGGTGGCGGCATAGAGCTTGGGGTTCTCGGCCCGCCATTTCTCGTTGGCATAGGCGGTGATCAGGGTGTTGGGGCCGCCGGTGACGTCATAGGAGCTCAGGATGGTGCGCACGTTCGGGTTGGCGAGCTCCATCTGGATGAAGGGCACCGTGGTCACGTGCGTCTTGGCGCCGGCCCCGCCCGAGAGCAGCGCGGCGACGCCGTCGGGATGGGACATGGTGATGGCCAGCGTGTCGAACCTGTTGCGCTGGTCGAAGCCGTAGGCCTGGGCGGTCGCCATCTCCAGGATCAGCGCATGCTGCGTGCCCTTGCCCGCCGCCATGGCGATCCGGTCGGTGGGCTTGAAGTCCTTGATGGACCTGATGTCGGGATCGATGGTGTTGAAGTAGATCGGGGAATCGCAGATCGCCATCATCCCCTTGACGGGGGCGAACTTCACCGTCTTGTCCCACAAATTCAGCATCACCGAGGTGCCGGCCATGGCGATGTCGGCATTGCCGGAGATCAGCGCATCGGTGATGGCGGGGCCGCTGGTCAGCTGCGTGTAGGTGACCTTGACGTCGGGCATCCCGAGGGCCGCCGCGTGCTTCTCGATCAGCTTGTTTTCCGCGGCGACGATCATCGGCAGGTAGCACAGGCCGAGCCCGCTGACGACCCGCACCTCCGCCGCCCGGGCGAGGTGCGGGCCGAGGGCGGCGGCAAGGACGAGGGCCGACGCGGCCAGCTTCGCAAGTCGTTTCATTCGTATCCCCATGTTGCCTGGAAGGTCCCGCGCCGGTTCGGCGTCTCGTTTTTGCGTGTCAGAGCAGGCGGTCGTTCTGCGGTCCCTTGAGCGGGATCTCCATGAGATCCTCGCCGAAGAAGATGTTTCCGCCATAGACCCGCGATATGTCGGCCACCACCCGCTCCCGGAGGCCGGGCCGGTCGAACTGCTCGGTGATGTGGGTGAGAACCAGGTTCTTCACCTTGGCGTCGCGCGCCAGCTCCGCCAGCTCCATGTGTCCCATGCAGCTGTGCGAGAAATCCGGGCTGTAGTTCGTGCCGGAGAGGTAATGGCACATGTGCACGAGCACGTCGCAATCCCTGGCCAGCACGTGCATGCTTTCCGCCGGCCCGCTGTCGCCGGAATAGACGAAGACGCCTTCGGGCGTCGTCAGGCGGAAGCCGAGGGTGACGAGGAAGGGCTGGAAGTGGTTCACCTGGTCCGTCTCCAGCGTCCAGCCATCGCCCTTGATGACGTCGCCGGGCGACAGCGTGGTGACCTCCGGGGCGGGCCGCGGCCGCGGCAGGGTGCCGCCGCGGGCCTTGAACAAGTCGAGGCTCGATCCGTGGGAGGTGCGCGCCACCAGATCCGCATTGTACACGCCGTCCAGCCCGAACAGGCGCTGCGTGATCTCGGCGATGGGCGCCGGCCCGAAGACCTTCAGCTCGGGGATGCGGTCGGCGCCCTGGTCCCAGCGGGTCAGGAGCAGCCGGCCGTAGTCGCCGCAGTGATCATAGTGCAGGTGGGAGAAGAAGAGGTGGGTCACCCTGGTCGCGGGGATGCCCAGCTCCAGCAGGCGATGATGGGCGCCGAAGCCGTGGTCCATGACGATCACGTCGTCGCCGGTTTCGATCACATAGCCGGAGGACATGCGGCGCAGGGAGGGGGTGGGCGTGCCTGTGCCGAGGAGGCGAATACGCATGGGAGGGCTCTTTTCCTTTGGCTTTTGCTTGCAAGGTGAGGTCAGCCGGCGCGGCTCATGCCCCAGCGGCGGATGGTGCGGGCCTCGATGGTGCGGAAGATCAGCCCCTCCACCAGGAGGCCGATGATGATGACGCAGGTGAGCCCGGCGAAGACCTGATCGGTTTCCAGCTGGTTGCGCTTCTCGAACAGGAACCAGCCGAGCCCGCCCGAGCGAGAGGACACGCCGAACACCAGTTCCGCCGCGATCAGCGTGCGCCAGGCGAAGGCCCAGCCGATCTTCAGCCCGGACAGGATGGAGGGGAAGGCGGCCGGGATCAGGATCAGCGCCACGTAGCGCACCCCGCGCAGGCCGTAATTCTGCCCCGCCAGCCGCTGGGTCTCGGACACACCGAGGAAGCCCGTCAGCGTATTGAGCGCCACCGCCCAGAGCACCGAATGCACGATGACGAAGACGAGGCTGGGCACGCCGAGGCCGAACCACAAGAGCGCCAGCGGCAGGAGGGCGATGGCCGGCAGCGGGTTGAACATGGCGGTGAGCGTTGCCAGCAGGTCGGCGCCGAGCCGGGAGGAGACGGCGAAGGTGGTGAGCATCGCCGCAAGGGCGATGCCGATGGCGTAGCCCGTCATCAGCACCTGGAGCGTGGCGCCGATGCGCTGGAGCAGGACGCCGTGGACGAGGCCGTCCCACAAGGCGCGCAGCGTGTCCGTCAGGGTGGGGAACATCAGCGGGTTGGCGAGCCACAGGGCGTAGAGCTGCCAGGCCACCATCAGCGCGGCGACGATCGCCCCGCGCCGGACGCCCTCCATGTTGGCGAGGTGCTCCCAGAGCGAGAGCGGACGCTCGATCTCGGCCGCATCGCTCACGGGGGGCGTGGTCCGCTCGAATTCCGGCCGGATCGGCGGAGACAGCCGGGCGACCGGCAAGGGGGTGATTTCAGCCATGGTGCCCCTCGGCGAAAAGCATGGTGTTGATCTTCTGGGACAGCGCCATGAAATCGCTCCCGCCCTGGTGGTCGTGCCCGTATTGGTGGGCGTTCAGCTCCGCCTTCACCTGGCCGGGATGGGGCGAGAGCACGAGGATGCGCGAGCCGACCACAATCGCCTCCTCGATGGAGTGGGTGACGAAGAGGACGGTGAAGCGGATGTCGTCCCACAGCTGCAGCAGCTCGTCCTGCATCTGGCGGCGCGTCAGGGCGTCGAGGGCGGCGAAGGGCTCGTCCATCAGCAGGATGGCGGGCTCCATGGCCATGGCGCGGGCGATGGCCACGCGCTGCTTCATGCCGCCGGAGAGCATGTGCGGATAGGCATCGGCGAACTTGCCGAGCTTGACCTTCGTGATGCTGGCCATGGCCCGCTCGCGGGCCTCGGCGCGCGGAAAGCGCCGGCTCACCAGGATGGGGAACATGACGTTCTCCACCACGGTCTTCCAGGGCATCAACTGGTCGAAATCCTGGAACACCATCATGCGGTCGGGGCCGGCGCCGGTGATCATCTGGCCGTTCAGCCGCATGAAGCCGGCGACCGGCTTCAGGAAGCCGGCGACACCTTTCAGCAGGCTGGATTTGCCGCAGCCGGACGGGCCGAGCAGCACGAAACGGTCGGCCGGATAGACTTCGAAGCTGACGTCGCGGGTGGCCGTGACCAGAAGATCACGCGTCTTGTACTGGAGCGTAACACCCGACACCTCAAGCAACGGCCTGGCCGGCGGGGGTGAATACGTCTGGTCTTCGGGATGCTCTTCGGGATGCTTGGCACCTGCGCGCGCGCTCATCGGCCCCCTCATTGTTCCGGCTCTGGCTTCGCCTTCACGGCTCCCAGAGGGAGGCCGCGCGGCTGAATTCGTTGTTTTTAATATGCAGTGCAAATATGAATGCTGCATAGTTTAAATGTCAAGCGGGATGTCGAGGCCCCGCCGCGCCGGGCCGCGCCGGTGCGGTCCGCGGGTGCGTCAGATTGCTTCCGACGCGGGAGATGCGCTATGTGAAAGGTCTCGATCACTGAAGGGTTGAGCCTTGGTGTCGTGTCGCCGTGACCTCTCGCCGGTCTGGGTTGTGGTGCCGGCCTTCGAAGAATCCGCCGTCGTGGCCGCCACGCTCGACGGACTGCGCCAGCATTTTGATCGGATCGTCGTGATCGACGACTGCTCTCGCGACGAGACCGCGGCCATCGCCCGCGCCCGCGGCGCCCATGTGCTCCGCCATCCCGTCAACCTGGGCCAGGGCGCGTCGCTGCAGACGGGCATTGAATATGTCCTCGCGCAAGGCGCCGGCAGCATCGTCACCTTCGACGCGGACGGGCAGCACGATCCGGCGGATGCCGCAGCCATGCTCGGCCACCTCGCGCTGGGCGAGTTCGACGTCGTGCTCGCCTCGCGCAATCTCGGGCGGACCGAGGGCATGCCCCGCGTGCGGGCGGCGATGCTCAGGCTCGCCGTCGCCTACACGCGCTGGAGCACGGGATTGAGGGTCAGCGACACCCATAACGGCTTGCGCGTCTTCAGCCGCGCGGCGGCGAGCAAGCTCCACCTTCGCCAGAATCGCATGGCCCACGCCTCCGAGATCCTCGATTACATCGCGCGATCGAAGCTGCGCTATGTCGAATACGGCTGCACGCTGCGCTATACGCAATATTCCAGATCGAAGGGCCAGAGCAGCATGGCGGCGTTCCGGATTCTCTTCGATATCGCGGTCCGGAAGTTCCAGCGATGATCAAGGTCGTTCTGATTGCGGGCTTCCTGCTTCTTATTGTCTACGCCCTGTCGCAGAGGGCGCGATCGCGCGCGCTTTCCGCGGCGATGACCGCGCTGTCGGTTGGCGGCATGGTTCTCGTGCTGTTTCCGGAGCTCTCGTCATCGCTTGCGGAGATGCTCGGCGTGGGCCGTGGCACGGATCTCGTTTTCTACTGTTTCATTCTGTTCGTGCTCACGGCCATATTCCACATTCATCTGCGGATGCGCGAATTGTCGGATACGTCCACCATACTGGCGCGCAAGATCGCCCTGATGAGTGCCGAGGTGCCGCCCGAGCCGCCCCGGGCGAACGGCCGCGAGGGCGCCAACCCGCGGTGAGGCCGCTGCGAAACGTCACCGACGCTCAGCCGCGGTTCAGCATCGCGCGATCAGTTTCATCGCCTGGTCCATGAAGGCCGCGTCGAAGGCCTGGTTCCACGACGTCGGATAGCCGGATATCGCCGCTGATGGCGGCTCCAGCCCGCCGGTCCGCTTCGCCGCTTGTTCGATGGCGTCGGCGATGCCGGCAACGGTGGGCTGGGCGGGAACCAGATTCGGGCTGCGGGCATGAAAGAAGGCCGGGGCGCGTTCCGGCGTGGTGTTTACGACCGTGGCGAGACCCGCCGCGGCCCATTCGAAATGCACGACGCCCGGGTGCGGGGTCGCCATCAGCGAGAGGCCGACGCTGTAATCCTGCACCTTGCGCCGGTATTCGTCCGGCGCCAGCTTCGGCAGGCCGTTGAGGTAAATTCCGCGCCCGATCTCGAGCTTGTAGTAGGTGGTCGATCCGATGCCCGTGAGCTGCCATCGCGGCGTTATGATGCCCCTGCTGGCACAGGTTCTGAGCGCGAGGACGCCGACCGAGAACAGGTTCCGCAGGGCGTGCGCCTCCGGTCGCGCGTAGAAGAGGAGCGCCGGTATGGTTCTTTTCCGACCCGACGGGGGAGGGGGGATAGTATCGCATGCTCGAACGTCACGAACTGCGGATCAGGCCGCGCAAACACGCCGATCCGGTTCACCTCGAAATAGTCTTTCAGCGCACGCGAATTGAATATCGCAACGTGCGGGACGCTGTAGGCGGAGTTCGACATGAAGTGAAATGAATCATAGCAGTGGAAGCTTGGTTCATATTCCTGAATGAAGAATATGACCTTCTTCTTCAGCCGCTCGGCAAGGGGGGCGGCATCGAGCGTTGTCCAGGTGGAATAGGAAATGAAGACATCCGATGGATTGAGGGAGAGGAAGACGTCCCGCTTGCTCGCGTTCACGAACTCCGCGTCGTCGAAGGCCCCCTGCCAGAGCTTGTCGGCGCGGAAGGTATCGAAATCCGCCGGCTTGAATGACGTTTCCTCGAGTAGGATGAAGCGCAGCTTCATGCCCCGGAGGCTGATCCGCATCAGGAAATTGAGGAATGCGATATAGCCGCCGAAAAATACATCCTTGTCCAAGGTTGGTATGAATATATTGGCGACCGCCGGGCGGCTGGGCGTAATGTGGTACCTGAGGGGCCGCATCCTCCGGTCGATGGCCCTCAGGGTCGCGAATTCCGTCTGCTCGAAGGCGGCGCCGTGCCTCAGCGATATGGTGGAGCCTTCAAAGATCTGGCGCCCTTCCCGGTGGCCATGGCGTTTATAATGCTCAAGGCCCGACTGGTACTGGCCGCGCAGAACCGCGTCTGCAACGTCCGTGTATTGGCGCAGATAGAAATCCTCGTCGAATTTCACAAGCTGGCGTCTTGTTTTAAGATACCGCTTTATGGACCTAAACATGACGATACTCTTATTTATTGTGGCGGGTAAATTGTGTTCTGTTTTTGTTATGATCTTTCAACCAGAAAGATGTCGTGATATCCGTTCCGGTATTCGTGGCGGCTCCATGCCCCGGGCAGGTGGGCTATGAAGATCAGTCCCGCGGCCCTGATCAGATCAACAAAGGCCTCCTTGTCGAAGGCGACGGGAAGTCCCGCGGGATCCTCGCCGGGATAGCGTTTCTTGGACAAGCCGTCGTCGCCGCATCGCGTGTAGAACCCGCCGCCGCCGGCCTTGAACCGAAACATGTAGTCTCCATCTCCGTGCCCCAGCCTTTCGGTGATTCCGGAACCGTTTCGAGGCGCGAGATCGCGGGTGATCGCGAATGCGGAGAGCAGCGCCCGCCCGCCAGGCTTGAGAACGCGCGTGATCTCCCTCAGGCACAGGATGGCTTCATCCAGGGGCAGCCGGGAGAATACGGAGGAGGCGAAGACGACGTCGAAAAATTGATCTGGATAAGGGAATTTCGCGGTATTCGAATCGGCCGATGTCGCCTGGTCCGGCGTGCCCCTCATCTCGGTGAAATGATCGAACGTGAAATTCGAGGACGGTATGGTGGCCGTGCAAAAATCGACCAGTTGCTGGTCGGCTTCAAGGCCGAAATAAAGGCCGGAGGGCAGCAGGTACCGCGAGAGCGGCAGCGCTATTCGGCCGGCGCCGCTGCCGATTTCAAGAACGGCATGATCCGGAAGCAGCCGGCAATGGGAAATCAGGAATTCGACCCACTCAAGACCGACAAAGATGAACAGTTCCTCGGTGGTGTCTCCCGCAGAGCGGGCGGCGAATGCATCATCGACTTCGAATCGCGGCAGGTGGTCGAGCACTGTCGTCACCGCGCGAGCAAAAAAAAGCCTTTGGGCATCGTCGAAGCGGGATATGTCTTCAGGCGAAAATCCGAGCGGCTTTGGGCGCATGACAATTCCTCCGGGAAACAGAAAATATGCCGCATTCAGTCTGAAATCGGCAGGGCCCGCAACGTCTTCCGCCTTCGGCTGGGAGTTCCAATCGGCGCCTCTCATGGGAGCTGGCGGAGCCGGTGCCCGCCGCGTGCCGGATCATGGGAGACGAGGGCGAGCGCGGTGAGGGGGAAGGCCTGCGCGGGCGGATCGGCGGCGATGTTGAGCTCCAGCAGAAACCCGGACAAAGCAAGCGCATCGTCCTTGAAGTAGGTGGCCACATCGAGCCGGGGAACGCGAACGGCGCTGGCCGCCAGGATGCGCATGGGCGCGGGTTGCCCCGGCTGCAGGCAGACGGCGAGCCGTTGTCCGGCCGACCAGTTTTCCAGCACGGCCCAACCGCGGATGACCACCCGCACCCGGCCGGCCGCGGTCTGCGTCGCCGCCATGGCGTCCATGACGCCGCCTTCGGCGAGGTCCCCGGCGGCGCCCCCGGCCGGGCGGCATTCCGCGGCGATCTCCACCGGCAGGCCGGTGCCGAAGCGCTGGATCGGCACGAAGACCGCGTCCATCCTGGGAACGCTCACGTCCGGCGTCGCCATGGGGACGATCTGCGCATATCGGTTGAAGGCGAAGCGCAGGTCGTCCGGCGCCATCTCCGGAAGCCGCGCCGCGAAGAAGGCGACCTGCGGCTTCCACAGAACAGTGTTCAAGGCGGAAATGCCGAGGCCGTTGATCATCCCGCCGACGGGGCCTTCGACCACGGCCATCCGGTGCGGGGGAGCGTCGGCGAGCATCCGAAGCGCCCGCACGTAGGGCGTGTCGTGATCGGCGAAGATCGGCCCTGCGGATTGCAGCGGGTTGAAGCCGCCGAAGGTGAAGAGGCCGGTGGCGGCGACGACGGCCAGCAGCGGTCCGCGCGCGTTGGCGGACGCGGGGACCCGCGCGCACGTCCTCACCAGCAGAAGGCCGAGGACCGGAACGATGATGATCCAGTCGAATATCGCGCGCGCCAGCATGAGGGGCACCGCCCGGTCGGGCCGCGGGAACATCACGCCGGCGACCACGATCTTCGAGAACAGCCAGGCGGCGAGCACCAGGGCGCAGAACACGCCCACCCGCGGGGCATTGATGCGCCAGGGCACCTGCGACCCGATGACGGCAAGGCCCAGCGTCAGGATCAGCCCGGCGCCCCACAGCAGCCGGGTCGGGGGAATGATGTTCCAGAGCAGCAGCCGGCCCAGCTCGACGGGCACCGGGAGCATCATCCAGCACAATGTCAGCCCGAGGCCGAGCGCCGGGACGATGGCGGCGCGGGGATGGTGCGCGATCCAGCGCCCCAGGGCGCGGTGATCTGCAAATACCAGGAGCGAGAGCGGCAGAAAGCTGCTGACGACGCCAACCTCGCACGGGTTGGCGTCGGGAATGAGAGAATCGAACTGCAGGAGATTGAGGTAGGGGAACAGGTGGGCCACGGCCATGAGCCACGGCATGCCGCCGCCGGAAAATTCGCGACGGCCGGGATAGATGGTGTCGCGCATGACGGCGGCGACATCGCCGTAATAGGCCCAGACGGTCGCCATCGCGCCGCACGCGACCAGCACCGCCAGGGCCACGCGGCGCCAGTCCAGGCTATCCGGCCGGAATGCCACGAGAAGAATAAAGAAAGCGAAAGTCGCGGAGATGATGAACGGGGGATAGACGAGAGACAGAACCCACACCGTCGCGACATAAAACAAGATCGCGGACCGCAGGAGCCAGGGCCAGCGGGCCAGGTAGACCACCGGAATCCAGGGAGCGAGGGCAAAGGTGGCGGCGTTGGAGCTCCACCAGAATTGGGTGAAATGGGACCCGAGCAAGATGACGGCGGCCGCCGATGCGACGTTCGGCTGCGCCCCGAGCTGCCGCGCGAGGATGGCGTATCCGAACAGAAAGGCGGCGATCAGTGCAAAGTGGTACGCCGAATAGGCGAACGCCGGGTCGGCGAAGAAGAAGGCCCAGAGCTGAGGCTTGAAGGGCAGCGCCCAGTCGAGCAGGGGCAGGGCATAGTAGTTGCGCAGATCCTGCCCGTAGGGAGAGATGGTCTCGTGTCGCTGAAAGCCGCTGCGCAAAGCCATCTGGATGAACGGCGTCAGGACCAGATATTCATCGGTCCGGATGTCGCGCGGCTCGCCGAACACCAGCCCGTCCTTGTCGGCGCCGATGTGGGTCAGGACCTGCCCATAGCTCGAGGGGGTCAGGGCCTGGCTCACATAGATCACCCCCAGCAGCAGCACCAGCGCTCCCGCGACGGCGTGTGGCCGCCGTCGCCACAGGCGTCGCGCGGTGATCGCGACGGGCCGCCAAATCACGCTCCACCCCACGCGACGATGAGGACGCCCGCGATCACGAAGGCATATCCGAGCCACAGGACCGGGGTCGTCCGCTCGCCCAGAACGAAGACGCTCGCGAGCGGCACGAAGACGTAAGCGAGCGCCATGAACGGATAGGCGCGGCTCAGGTCGGTATCCCTGAGCGATAAAACCCAAAAGACGGTGGTAAATGCGTAGAGGGCAAGTCCGGAAACAAGATATCCATTCCGGGCGGCGGAGAGAGCCGAGCCGATGGTCGAAAACGCATTTTCCGGCAGTGTGCTGGCCGCAAGCTTGAAGAGGATTTGCCCAATCGCCAGAAGAGCCGCGATGCCGACGAATGTCAGCGCCTTCAGATGGTCCATAAAAGCGTTCCGAGGGCGCGCTGCCCGATGGTGAATTCCGTCTCCCGGGTGGCGCACAAACGCCTCGTCCAACTGCAACCCTGCGCTGCGAGCCTGCCAGCATACCCTTGCGATAGCAAGAATGACGATGCAGGAGCTCAGGACAATCGGGCCGAAGCCATCACGCCCGGCGCCGGCGCGGCCCGGATCCCCGCCGGGCGGCCTTTTCAGGCTTGGGGAGATTAACGCGGTCTTTTCCTCCGGCACCGGATATCTCGGTCGGGACCGGACCGCCGGATGCGCCATGGGCCTCCGGCCTTGGAACACGCCTCGTCCCGCAAGGAGGAAACATGGCCCGCATTCCTTATGGTGATCCCGCCGCCCCAGACGCGCATGCGCTGGTGGAGCGCATCGTCGCCGAGCGCGGCAGCCTGCTGCATCTCTACCAGATGCTGATCCACAGCCCGCCGGTGGCCGAGGGGTGGCTCGCCTTTCTCACCGCCATCCGCCACAGGGGCGTGCTCCCCGGCGCGCTGCGCGAGACGGTGATCATCCGTATCGCCCTGCTCAACAACGCGCCCTACGAGGCGGACCAGCACGTGCCCATCGCCCTGCGCGAGGGCGTGACGCAGGCCCAGGTGGATGCCCTGGCCAGCTGGCAGGACAGCGCGCTGTTCTCGCCGCGGGAGCGCGCGGTGCTGGCCTATGTGGACGCCATGACCCGGCAGGTCCAGGTTCCGCCGGAGGTGTTCGCGGCGGTGCGCGGCGTCTTCAATGATCGCGAGCTGGTGGAGCTGACCGCCACCATCGGCGCCTACAACATGGTGTCGCGCTTCCTGGAGGCGCTCGAGATCCACACCCACGACGCGCGCTGAGCGCCCGGCGCCTTTGGTCCGCGGGCGGAGCGCGCGGGCATCTTGACGCATGCGCCCCGCCCGGCGGGGGGGCCCATCTTGGTTGTCCGCCCGTTCGGTGGCACAGTGCCGGCCCCTTGGAGACGCCACCCGACGTGACCGCCGCCCGCCCCGCCTGGAGAGACAGGACCGCGATTCTCGCGGCCTATCTGCTCGTCCTGCAGGTGCTGCTGGCGGGCCTTGCCGCCGGTCTTTCGGTGGCGCCGGCCCTGGCCGCCGGGCCGGACGGCACGATCTGCCACGGCGCGCGCCCCGATCCGTCCCCGGCGGACCGGGACGGCGCGCCGCTCCGGCACGTGGCGGACGCATGCTGCGTCCTGGGGTGCGCCGCCTTCGGGCCCCTGGTCGCGCCGCCGTCCTCCGCCGGCGACCTGCCGGCGCGCGGCCCGGCCGCCGCGTCGCGCATGGACACCGACCGCACCTATCTTCCGCCGCCGAGGGGCGGGGCATGGTCCGCCAACCTCGCACGGGCACCGCCGGCCTGATGGCGCCGGGCCGAACCGGCCTTTTCGTCGTCGTTTCCATCTGGCTGTTGAACTGTCTCCGCGCCCGCCGGGCGGGGCGGAGCGTGCGTGCGGAGCTTCCACCATGTCCCATTTCCTGCGTTTCCCCTTCTCGCAGCCGCGGCGCGGGGCCGCGCGCCCATTTCTGCGCCGGGTCCTCTTCGTCGAGGAGATGCTCGCCGCCGGCGCCTTCGCGCTGTGCCTCCTGATGGTCTCGGCGCAGGCGCTGCTGGCGCACGAATTCAAGGCCGGCGCCATCGAGATCGGCCATCCCTGGTCGCGGGCGACCCCCGGCGGCGCCTCCGTGGCGGCGGGCTACTTCGTGCTCAAGAACACCGGCGCGGCGCCCGACCGCCTGGTCTCCGCCACGGTGCCCTTCGCCGGCCGGGCGGAGATTCACGAAATGGCGGTAAAGGACGGGGTGATGACCATGCGCCCCCTGCCGGCCGGTATCGAGGTCCCGGCCGGCGGCACGGTGGCGCTGAAGCCGGGCTCCTACCACCTCATGTTCCTCGACCTGAAGGCGCCGCTGAAGGAGGGGACGCTGGTCGACGGGACCCTCACCTTCGAGAAGGCGGGCACCGTGGCGGTGCAGTTCAAGGTCGAGGGCGTGGGCGCCGGCGCCGCTGCGCCGGCCGAGGGCAGCGCCCACAAGCACTAGCGCGGGTCGCGTTCAGATCGACCGGCGCCCTGCCTCCACCACCGTCATGGCCGGGCTTGTCCCGGCCATCCACGCGGTTGGGCCGGCGCCAGCGGGGCGGCGTGGATGCCCGGCCAGCTTGACAGCAGGGAGGAATTGGCACCTGCTGCCGGTACGCAAGGTGACCCGGACGCGGTGCGTCCGGGCTGAAACGGGAACGGGGAAGGGCTTCTCGCCCGCGCCCCGACCGCCCCCGCGACTGTGAGCGGCGAGCGGCCTTCCACCGTGTCACTGGCAGGTTTCCTTCGGGGACCGCCGGGAAGACGGGAGGTCTGCGGCGACCCGCGAGTCAGGAGACCGGCCAGGCGTGCACGTGTCCAACCTCGGGCCGTCGGGTGAGACGGCGTAGGAGATCAAGAGAATGCATATCGAACCAGGTCTCGTGGATGGCGGGAAAATCTGGCTGAGCTACGTCACCGCCGCCGGCGCGGGCGGCTATGCCCTGAAACTCGCCTTCGACGCGGCGCGCGAGCGCGGGCTCGTCTCGCTGGCGGCCCGCTCCATCGCCACCACCGCCCTCGTCTTTTCCTTCTTCGAGGTGCTGCCGCATCACCCGGTGGGGGTGTCCGAGGTGCATCTGATCCTCGGCTCGACCCTGTTCCTCATCTTCGGCGCCGCCCCGGCGGCCATCGGGCTGGCGCTGGGCCTGCTGGTCCAGGGCCTGTTCTTCGCGCCGTTCGACCTGCCGCAATACGGCATGAACGTCACCACGCTGCTGGTGCCGCTGTTCGCCCTCTCCGCGGTGGCGCGGCGCGTCATCGCCCCGAACACCCCCTATGTGGAGCTGAAATACCGCCAGGCGCTGGTGCTCTCCACCACCTACCAGGCCGGCATCGTCGGCTGGGTGGCGTTCTGGGCCCTCTATGGCCAGGGCGTTTCGGTGGACAGCCTCGCCTCGGTCGCCACCTTCGGCGGCGCCTACATGCTCGTCATCCTGCTGGAGCCGCTGGTGGATCTCGCCGTGCTCGGCGCCGCCAAGGCGCTCCACGGCCTGAAGGGCAGCCCGCTGTTCGAGCGTCGGCTCTACGACGCGGCCTGATCGCGGCCGCCCCCCGTCCGGCTTTGATCGCGCCCGGCATCCCCCACGGGATGCCGGGCGTCGTCATTTCAGGCGGTTCAGCAGGGCGATCAGCTGCACGCGCTCGTCGGCATCCAGGGGCGCCAGCGTCTCCTCGGTGATGGCGTGCGCCACCGCGGCGGCCTCACCGGTAAGGGCGGTGCCCTCCGCGGTGAGCGCCACCACCAGGCGGCGGCCGTCCTCCGGGTCGGGCCGGGTCTCCACCAGCCCGCGCTTCACCAGGCGATCCACCACGCCCTTGATGGTGGCCGCGTCCATGGCGGTGAGGCGGCCGAGCAGGTTCTGCGAGCAGGGCCCCTTCTCGTTGAGCTTGGCCAGGGCCGCCCACTGGGTGGAGGTCAGCTCCTGCCCCATGCGGGCGCCGAAGATGAGCGTATGGCGCTGCATCGCCTGGCGCAGCAGGAAGCCGACCTGATGGTCGAGGATGTATTCGGCCTGCGCCGGCTTGGCGCGGCGGCGCCGGACGTCCGTTGCCACTTTCGTGCTCACCCCTCGTGCCCCTCCTGCCCCGTCCTTCCCGTGGGAGCGGGTCGACCGCCCGGGCCCGGCCGGCCCGAACGGTTCCCCTCCCGCCCGCCGTCACACGGCGAGATAGGCGTCCCTGACCTCCGGATTGGCCTCGAGCTCCGCCATGGTGCCAGAAAACCGCATGCGGCCCTTCTCGATGATATAGGCCCGGTCGGAGATGAGCTTGGCGAAATGCAGGTTCTGCTCCGAGATGACGATGGAGAGCCCCTCCCGCTTCATGGTGAGGATGGCGTCCGCCATCTGTTCCACGATCTTCGGCGCGAGGCCCTCGGACGGCTCGTCCAGCAGCACGAGGGAGGGATTGCCCATGAGGGTGCGGCCGATGGTGAGCATCTGCTGCTCGCCGCCGCTCATCTGTCCGCCGGGACGCTTGCGCATCTCGCCGAGGTTGGGAAACAGCGCGTAGATGCGCTCGGGCGTCCAGGTGGCGACGCCCTCGCGCGGGGGCTGCCGGCCCACCTCGAAATTCTCCTCCACCGTCAGCTGGCTGAAGATGCGCCGGTCCTCCGGCACGTAGCCGAGGCCGCGGCGGGCGATCTCGTAGGTGGGCAGGCGGGAGATGTCCTCGTCCTCGAACCGCACCGTGCCGGAGCGCTGGGACACGAGGCCCACCACCGAGCGGAAGGTGGTGCTCTTGCCGGCGCCGTTGCGCCCCAGCAGCGCCACCACCTCGCCGGTGCCCACCTCGAAGCCCACGTCGAACAGGATGTGGGCCGGCCCGTAATGGCTGTTGAGACCTGCGACCTCGAGCTTCATGCCGCGCTCTCCTCGCGATTGTAGAGCAGGCCCTCGCCCAGATAGATGGCGCGGACATCCGGATCCTTGCGCACCTGCGCGGGCGTTCCGCGGGCGATCAGCTCGCCCCGGTTCAGCACCATCACCGCGTCGGCATGCTCGAACACCACGTCCATGTCGTGCTCGGTGAACAGCACGCCGATGCCCTTCGTGCGGGCGATCTCGGCGGTGAGGCGCATGAGGTCCACCCGCTCCTTCGGCGCCATGCCGGCGGTGGGCTCGTCCATCAGCAGCAGGCGCGGATCGTTGGCCAGCGCGATGGCCAGCTCCAGCCGCTTCAGGTCGCCATAGGCCAGCTCGCCGCAGGGCCGCTCCGCCTGGGCCTCCATGCCCACGAGGGCGAGGAGGCGGTCGGCCTCCTGCCGGTGGGCGGCGCCGGCATAGCCCACCATGGCGCGCAGGCCGCCATGGAAGGACAGCAGCGTCACCTGCACGTTCTCGCGCACCGTCATGGAGGCGAAGGTGGCGGTGATCTGGAAGGTGCGCCCGACGCCCCGCCGCCACACGGCGCGCGGCGGCAGGCCGACGATCTCCTCGCCGGCGAGGATGATGGAGCCGGCGTCCGGCTCGATCTGGCCGTTCAGCATGTTGAAGCAGGTGCTCTTGCCGGCGCCGTTGGGGCCGATGAGCGCCAGGATCTCGCCGGGGGCGACGGCGAAGGAGACGCCACGCACGGCGTGCACGCCGCCGTAGGACTTCATCAGGCCCTTCACTTCGAGCAGCGCGCTCATTCCGCAGCCTCCACCTTGGCGCCGTAGCCGGCCGCCTGCGGTCCCGCCCCGTTGGGCCTGGGCGGGCGCAGGCGGTGGCGCAGGTCTTCGAGGAAACCGACGATGCCCTTGGGAAAGGCCACCACCAGCAGCACGATCACCCCGCCCAGCACCAGCTTGGACAATTCGGTCTTGCTCATCAGCCAGATGGCGAGGGCCTTGTAGACGATGGCGCCGATGACCGCGCCCGACACCGTCTCGATGCCGCCGAGCAGCACCATCACCAGCCCGTCCACCGAGGTGGGGATGGCGAGGTTCTCGGGAAACACCGAGCCCTTCAGGAAGGCGAACAGCGCCCCGGCCACGCCGGCGAAGGTGCCGGCCACGATGAAGGCGGCCCACTGGGTGGACTTGCGGTCGATGCCGATGGCCTCGGCGCGCAACGTACTGTCGCGCGCGGCGCGCAGGCCGAAGCCGAAGGGCGAGAACACCAGCATGCGCAGCAGCGCCACGCCGACGGTGACGATGGCCAGCGCCAGCCAGAAGAAGCCCTGCGGCGTCGCCGCCCAGGACGCGGGCCAGATGCCGAGCATGCCGTTGTCGCCGCCGGTCACCTCCACCCACTGGAACGCCACCGACCAGGCGATCTGCGCGAAGGCCAGCGTCAGCATGGCGAAGTAGACCCCCGACAGGCGCACGCAGAACCAGCCGAACACCACCGCGCCGGCCAGCCCCAAAAGCGGACCGACCAGGAGGGCCGCCTCCATGGGTGCGCCGAGATACTTCACCAGGAACGCCGCCCCGTAGGCGCCGAGGCCGAAATAGGCGGCATGGCCGAAGGAGGCGAGGCCGCCCACGGTCATCAGGAAGTGCAGGCTGGCGGCGAACAGCACGAAGACGAGGATCTCCGAGCCCACCGACAAGGCGTAGCTGCCGGCGAAGAAGGGAAGGGCCGCGGCCACCGCCACGGCCGCGGCCACCGCCGCCCGCTCCATGCCGCTCATGGGGCGCCAGGGCCGGATGGCGACGCCGGTGGCGGCGCGCACCGTGGCGTCGGGCTTGCCGAACAGGCCCCATGGCCGCACCACCAGCACCGCCGCCATGGCCAGGAACACGATGACCATGGAGATCTGCGGCAATATGAGGATGCCGAAGGCGTTCAGCTCCGACACCAGGATGGCGGCGACGAAGGCGCCGGTGACCGAGCCGAGGCCGCCGATCACCACCACCACGAACACCTCCACGATGATGGAGAGGTCCATGGCGTGGCTCACCGTGGTGCGCGGGATCTGCAGCGCGCCGCCCAGCGCGGCGAGGAAGACGCCGAGGGCGAAGACGGAGGTGAACAGCCACTTCTGGTTCACGCCGAGGGAGGCGACCATCTCGCGGTCCTGCGTCGCCGCGCGCACCAGCACGCCCCAGCGGGTGCGGTGGAAGACGAGCCAGAGCAGGCCCAGCACGATGGGGCCGAGGGAGATGAGCAGGAAATCGTAGGCCGGCACCCGGCGGCCGAACAGCTCGACGGCGCCGGCAAAGCCCGGGGCGCGCGGGCCCATGAGATCCTCGGCGCCCCAGATCAGGACCACGAGGTCCTGCACCATCAGCGTCACGCCGAAGGTGGCGAGCAGCTGGAACAGCTCGGGCGCGTGGTAGATGCGGCGCAGCAGCACCATCTCCATCAGCGCCCCCAGCGCCGCCACCACCAGGCTGGCGACAAGGATGGAGCCCCAGAAGCCGAGCGGGCCGGCGAAGCGGTCGGTCAGCGTGAAGGCCACGTAGGCGCCCAGCATGTAGAAGGCGCCGTGGGCGAAGTTCACGATGCGCGTCACGCCGAAGATGATCGACAGGCCAGACGCCACCAGGAACAGCGACGCGGCGCTGGCGAGCCCGCTGAGGGCCTGGACCAGAAGGAATTCCACGGCTCGGCCTTTCGTTCACCGGATCTGGAAAAAGTGTTCTTCGTTTTGTTCGGGTCCCCGCCGTCGAGGGCGGGGCCGTTCTGCGGCAGGGGCGCTCGGGGTGCCGCGCTGCGGCGGGACGGCAATCGCCATCCCGGCCGCGGCGTGGATCCCCCGGACGAGCCGGGGGATGACGGCGGCGTCCCGCCGCCTCAGTTGGCCGGGCGCAGCTTGGCGGCGTCGGCCTCGGGCGGCAGGTAGTCGGCGCCCTTCTTGAACACCACGTCCACCATCACGCCCTTGCCGTCCTTCAGCGCGGTCTTGCCGATATAGGCGCCGAGCGTCGACTGATGGTCGCCGGCGCGGTAGACGATGGGGCCGAAGGGAGTGTCCACCTTCAGGTCCTTCATGCCCTTCACCAGGCCGTCGGTGGAATAGTCGTCGGTGCCCTTCAGCAGCGCCGCGATGCTCATGACGGTGGAATAGCCGACGATGGATCCGAGGCGCGGATAGTCCTTGTGCAGCTGCTGGTAGGCGTCGAGAAACGCCTTATGCTCCGGCGTGTTGATCGAGTACCAGGGATAGCCGGAGACGATCCAGCCGTTGGGGGTCTCGTCCTTCAGCGGGTCGAGATATTCGGGCTCGCCGGTGAGATAGGACACCACCGCGCGGTCCTTGAACACGCCGCGGGTATTGCCCTCGCGCACCAGCTTCACCAGGTCGCCGGCGAAGGTGGCGTTGAGGATGGCGTCGGGCTTGGCGGCGTCGATGGCCTGGAGCACCGGGCCGGCGTCGATCTTGCCCAGAGGCGGCCACTGCTCGGCCACGAACTCCACGTCCGGGCGCTTCTTGGTGAGAAGCTCCTTGAACACGGCGACGAAGGACTGGCCGAACTCGTAATTGGGGGCGATGGTGGCCCAGCGCTTGGCCGGCAGCTTGGCGGCTTCTTCCGCCAGCATGGCGGCCTGCATGTAGTTGGAGGTGCGCAGGCGGAAGGTGTAGTCGTTGCCCTTCGACCAGACGATGGCGTCGGTGAGCGGCTCGGCGGCGAGGTACACCACCTTCTTCTGCTTGGCGAAGTCGCTGAGGGCGAGGCCCACGTTCGACAGGAAGCCGCCGGAGATCATCACCACGCCGTCGCGCGAGACCAGCTCGTTGGCGGCGGTGAGGGCATCGCCCGGCTTGCCGCCGTCGTCCTTGGAGATGATGACCAGCTTCTTGCCCTTGATGCCGCCGGCATCGTTGATCTGCTTGAGCGCCAGCTCCATGCCCTTGCGATAGGGCTCGGTGAAGGCGGGCAGGGACGAGTAGGAGTTGATCTCGCCGACCTTGATCTCGCTTTGCTGGGCCCTCGCGGCCCCGGACGCCAGCAGCGTGGCCGCCAGCGCCAACCCGATCATCTTTTTCATGCCGTATCCCCTGTGGTTCCGGTGGATCGAAGGTTCCTGGAAGACTCGTATTCTTAAAGAACGCGTTTCTTGGAGACCGTCCTTCTTGATGAATGGTCCCTCGGTCCTCCCGCGTTACGCGGGGGGATCCTACCTCAGTCCATCCTCGCCCTTGATGTCGGCCGCCTTGAGCCCGCCGACGCGCGGCAGGGGGCGGCCGGAATCGGTGACCGCCACCGCCACCACGATCTCGTTGGCGCGGGGGGCATCGCTGATGCTCACCTGCATGCCGTCGAAATGGCTGCGCACGAAGGCCGCGTCCTTGTGGCCCAGCGGAATGTCCAGCTCGGCGCCGAGGCCGCCCCGCCGCTTGGACGAGGGGATGAGCGCCGCGCCCGTGCCCAGCACCTTGCGCACCGGGGCGCCCATCTTGGGATGCAGCAAGGCGGCGGCGTGCTCCAGCTCGCCATTCTCGCCCACCAGCGCCGCCTTGCCGTAGCTCTGCGCCGCCGGCCCCGCGATGCCCAGCGCCGCGACCGCCTTTTCCGCCAGCAGGCCGCCCAGCTCCTCGCCGATGGCGATGAGGTCGGAGAGGTCCTCCACGTAGCGCCCGGCGAAGGGGTTCTCGATCACCGCCACCGCCGCCGCGCGGCGGGTGGGCGGGGAGACGGGCCGGCCCATCTCGGTGCGGGTCTCCTCGACGAAGGTGACGATCTTGCGGATGTTCGCGCTCATCGCAGCCCATCCTCTCCCTGGATGGCGTCGGCTTTGAGCCCGCCGACCCGGGCATGGACGCGCGGCCCGGTGGTCATGACCAAGGCGAGCACGATCTCGTCGGCCTTCGGCCCGTCCGGCACGCCCACTTCCATGGCATCGAAATGGCTGCGCACGTAGGAGGCGTTGACGTGGGTGATCGGCACGTCGAGGCGGGTGCCGGGGCCGCCCACCTTCTTGGTGGAGGGCACGATGGCCTTGGCGTCGCCGAGGGCCTCGCGCATGGCGTAGCCGCCGGGCACGTGCCACAGGGCGCCGTGCTCCAGCTCGCCCGCCGCGCCGACGATGGCGCCCTTGCCGTAGCCGTCGACGACGGACGCATCGCCGCCGAGCGCGGCCACGAGGTCCTTGGCCATGGCGACGCCGAGGGGCGTCAGGTCGTCCATGAACGCGGAGATCTCCTCCACGTAGCGGCCGGCGAACGGGTTCTCGATGACGGCGAGCGCGGCGGCGCGCCGGCGTGGGATCGCGGCGGCGGGGCCGCCCTCGTGGAAGATCTCCTCGACGATCATCAGGCGCTTGCGGATCTTGACCTCAGGCATGGGCACGCCCTTGTTCTGGTTCTGGTGGGACAAACGGGCCGTCGACGGCAACGGTGTTCCCGTCGACGGGGAGGGACAAAGGATCAGTGCTCGCGCTCTCACCCTGGAGATGCAAGGCGGCGGCGCAGATGAGGCCGCGCGTCACCAGCGACCGGGCCAGCGCAAGGCCGTGGCCCAGCGCCAGCGCCCGCTCGGCGGCGGTGAGCGCCGGCACGGCGCGGGTCACCGGGCGCGGGCCGAGGTCGCTGTCCGGCTGGAGGGTGTCGGCGGGCACCCGCACGATGCCGGGATGTCCCGGCAGGTCCACCGCGTTGGCCACCACGGTCGCCGCCGCGTCCGCCATGGCAGCGGTGGGGGCGAGGATGGTGACCGCGTCGGCGATGCCGAGGGAGAAGCTGCGGCCGCGCCAGCCGGAGGTGGCGACGCCGCGGACCGGGCCGTCCCAGGCGAGCGCGGAGGTGCCGACGATGCGCGGCGCATCCGGCCGGTCCACGAGGCCGACGGTGAAGCGCGCGCCCTGCGGCAGATACAGGGCGATGTCGCCGCCATTGTTCACATAGGCGCGGGTGATGCCGGGCCGGTGGAAGGCGAGGAGCACCTCCTCCGCCACCGCCCCCGCCACCGCCGCCATGGGGGTGATGAAGCCGTCGCGCGCGAACGGCGCCACCGCCCGCCACATGCGCTGGGCCACCTGCCCGCGCACCGGGCACCGGTCCGCCTCGGCGGCGGCGCGCAGGCCTGGCAGCTCGGCGCACAGGCCATCCAGCAGGCCGGTGAAGCGCTCCACCGCGTCCCCATGGGCCCGCCGCACCGCCGCCTCGTCCCCTGTCGCCTCGATGACGAGGTCGATGGGGCCGTCCTGCAGGTGCAGGCGGCGCCCGTCGGGCAGCAGGGCAGCCTGCGGGGCGCGCCGGACGGGGAGGGAAGGGGCGGGCTGCATCATGGCTCAGCCGTGCGAGCGCTTGGCGGTGTGGGGCGAGAGCGGCCAGGGATTGTCCGGCCGCGGGGCGAGGGGCAGGAGGCTGTCGTCGGCCCGCACCGAGGCGGCGGGGCGGACCTCCGCCATGTGGCCGCCGAGGGCCGCATAGTCCGACAGGCGCAGGGTGAACTCGATGGGCGCCACCAGGGCCGGGGTGGGCACGTAGCCGAAGGCGTTCTCCGGCATGCGCGTCACGTCCACCATGAAGGTGATGCCGCCGCCCGGATAGACATAGACCGGCGCGCCGCCGCAGGTGACATAGGTGAGCGCATCCTTCACCGACTTGGTGAGGCGGACCGGATTCTCCGTGACCCCCGAGCGCAGGGAGCCGCCCGCCCCCGCCATGAACAGGACGGTGGACAAGGCCGGCTCGCAATTCTCCTTCACCCGCTCGGCGGAGGCCAGGAGGTCGGCCGGCATCGGCTTGGCGATCGGGGCGAGGGTCTCGTCCAGCTCGAAATAGGCGGCGTGCTCGCCGGTGGTGGAGATGAAGAACAGGCGCAGGCCCGGCCAGGCGACCTTGGGGTCGAACGCGCCGATGATGGCCAGGGGATCGGTGATGGAGGTGCCGCCCCAGCCGGTGCCCGGCTCGGCCACCTGGAAGTAGCGGCCGGGCGTGGAGCGGCGGCCCTTCATCCGGATGCCGGTGTCGCGCACGCCCAGCATCTTGCCGGCCTGGTGCTCGGAGAGGACGCCGGTGATGTGGTCGTCCACCACCACCACCTCGTCGGCCTTGTCGAACCACTGCTTGGCGAACATGCCGATGGTGGCGGAGCCGCAGCCCACCCGCATGCGCTCTTCCCTCGTGCCGTTGACGACGGGCGCCTTGCCGGCCTCCACCACCACGCTGGCGCCGCCGTCGATGGTCAGCTCCACCGGCTTGCCGTTGCACAGGTCGAGCAGCGCCTCGCAGGTGATGCGGCCTTCCTTCTTGCCGCCGCCGGTCAGGTGGTGCACGCCGCCCAAGGAGAGCATCTGCGAGCCGTACTCGGAGGTGGTGACATGGCCCACCGGCTCGCCGGCGGCGCGCACGGTCGCCTGCTCGGGGCCGAGATAGCGGTCGGTGTCGATCTTCACCTTCACGCCGCAATAGCTGAAGATGCCCTCGGTGACGACGGTCACCATGTCCACCCCGTCCACCTGCGCCGAGACGATGAAGGGGGCCGGCTTGTAGTCGGGATAGGTGGTGCCGGCGCCGATGGCGGTGACGAAGGTCTCCGGGCCGGACACCAGCTTGCCGTCCCAGCCCGCCTCGCCGCGATTGAAGGGAACCACCGTGCCGCCCACCGCCAGGGTGCGGTCCAGCACCACGTGGGGATCCACCCGCACCAGCTCGCCGGCATGGTTGGCGTAGCGGTCGCAGGCCCCGGTCAGGCCCGGCCGGATGTAGCACATCACCGGGCAGGCATCGCAGCGGATCTTCTCGTCCGCGGCGGGGATCACGGGGCTGGTTTCGTCGGACATGGGACTCACCGCTCAAGGGGCGCGAGGAGCGCCCGCCGGACACGCCCGCCGGGGCGCGCGGTTTCGGGGGCGCAGTTCATATGTGTACTAATGAAATATGCGACCTTGTCCGTGTCAAGCACAAGGAACGGGCAAGCTGCATTAAAGGGCAGCAATGCTGACGTGCCGCTTGACGCGCTTTCATTTGTATAGAAACAATCTGGACCAGGCCGCGAACCGGCCAGCCAGAGGGCGGACATGAAACCAAGGTCGAGCGCCGGCGCGCGTCCCCGGCAGGGTCGCCGACAGTCTTCCGGCTGTCGGCCGGAGCCTGCCTGACATGTCGGCCGACACATCGCCCGACACTCGGCCTGACACCGTGCACGACATCGCCGACGCCTCCGATGTCGTGACGGTGACGGTGAACGGCGTCGCCCACCGCTTCGCCCTGCCGCGGACGACGCCGCTGCTCTACGTGCTGCGCAACGACCTCGCCCTGAACGGGCCGAAATTCGGCTGCGGCCTCGGCGAATGCGGCGCCTGCACGGTGCTGGTGGACGGGGTGGCCGCGCGCGCCTGCGTGATGCGGCTCGGTACCGCGGAGGGGCGGAATGTGACGACCTTGGAAGGGCTTGGCACCCCGGAGCGACCGCACCCGGTGCAGGCCGCCTTCATCGCCGAGCAGGCCGCCCAGTGCGGCTACTGCCTCAACGGGATGATCATGACCACCGCCGCCTTCCTCGCCCGCACCCCCGATCCCACCCCGGAGGAGGCGCGCCAGGCGCTGCGCTACAATCTGTGCCGCTGCGGGACCCATGTGGAGATCCTCAAAGCCGTCCTGCGCGCCGCCCGGGAGATGGGGGCGGCCGCCGCCGGGGAGGGCGTCCGTGACTGAGCCAACCCCTTCTCCTGACACGCTTCTTTCCCGTTCCGGCACGCTCGCGGTGCTGCGCCCGGCGCTGCCGGTGGGCGGCCTCCAGCGCACGGCGGCCCCGCGCGAGGGCGCCCTCGACCTGTTCCTGTTCCTGGACGATAGCGGGGCGGTGATGGCCTTCAACGGCCATGTGGACCTCGGCACCGGCATCCGCACCGCGCTGGCCCAGATCGTCGCCGAAGAGCTGGATGTGGCGTTCGATCAAGTCCTTATGGTGCTTGGCCACACCGGCGGCACGCCCAACCAGGGCGCCACCATCGCCAGCGATTCCATCCAGGTGGCCGCCATCCCCCTGCGCCGCGCCGCCGCCCAGGCGCGGCACCACCTGGTCGGCCTCGCCGCCGCGGAATTAGGCCTTCCGCCAGAAGCACTTGACGTGACCGACGGCGTGGTGCGCCCCAGGGCCGGCGGCAATGTCGGCATCTCCTACGCCGCGCTGCTGAGCGGCCGCAAGGACCGGCTGCTGCTGGCCGAGCACGTGGCGCTGAAGCCGGTCGCCGAGCATCGCATCGTCGGCCAAAGGATGCCGCGGGTGGACATCCCGGCCAAGGCCACCGGCCAGTTCGTCTATGTCCACGACGTGCGCGTGCCCGGCATGCTGCACGGGCGCGTGGTGCGCCCGCCTTATGCCGGTGTGGACGCCGGCGCCTTCATCGGCACCAGCCTGATCTGCGTGGACGAGGCCTCCGTCGCCGGCCTCCCCGGGGTGGTGGCGGTGGTCACCATGGGCGATTTCGTCGGCGTCGTCGCCGAGCGCGAGGAGCAGGCGGCGGAAGCCGCGCGCCGCCTTGTGGTGCGCTGGAAGCCGACCCCGCCCTTGCCGGACCTCGCCGACGTGGCGCAGGCGCTGCGCGCCAACCCTTCCACCCCGCGCACCCTCATCGACAGGGGCGACGTGGAGGCGGCCCGCACCGCAGCGGCCGTCCCCATGGATCGCACCTATGCGTGGCCCTACCAGATGCACGCCTCCATCGGCCCCTCCTGCGCCGTCGCCGACGTGCGGCCGGATCGGGTAACGGTCTGGTCCGGCACGCAAAACCCTTATCCGCTGCGGGCGGATATCGCGCTGCTGCTGGACGTGGCGGAAGACGACATCGACATCATCCGCTTCGAGGCCGCCGGCTGCTACGGCCGCAACTGTGCCGACGACGTGGCGGCGGACGCGGCCTTGCTGTCGCGCGCCATCGGCCGCCCGGTGCGGGTGCAGCTGACCCGCGAGCAGGAGCACGCCTGGGAGCCCAAGGGCGCCGCCCAGCTCATGGAGGTGAAGGGCGGCCTCAATGCCGATGGCACCCCGGCCGCCTACGATTTCTCCACCCGCTACCCCTCCAACGCCGCCGTCACCCTCGCCTTGCTGCTGACGGGACGCGTGCCGGCCAACAATCCCGTCTTCGAGATGGGCGACCGCACCGCCATCCCGCCCTATGCCTACGACAATCTGCGGGTGGTGGTGCACGACATGGCGCCCATTGTCCGCGCCGCGTGGCTGCGCGGCGTCTCGGCCCTGCCCAACTCCTTCGCCCATGAAAGCTATATCGACGAGCTCGCCGCCGAGGCGGGCGTCGATCCGGTGGACTACCGCCTGCGCCATCTTCACGATCCGCGCGCCGTGGACCTGGTGAAGGAGGTGGCGGCGCGCGCCGACTGGGCGCACCGTACCGGGCCGCGGATGGAAGTGGTGGAGGGGGACGTCGTGCGTGGGCAGGGCTTCGCCTATGCCCTTTACGTGCATTCGAAATTCCCCGGCTATGGTGCCGCCTGGTCGGCCTGGGTGGCCGAGGTGGAGGTGAACACGGCCACCGGTGACGTGAAGGTCTCGCGGGTGGTGGTGGGCCAGGATTCCGGCCTGATGATCAACCCCGCCGGGATCGAGCACCAGATCCATGGCAACGTCATCCAGTCCACCAGCCGGGTGCTCAAGGAGCAGGTGGGCTTCACCGACACCGCCGTGGCGAGCCGGGAATGGGGTGCTTATCCCATCCTCACCTTTCCCGAGGTGCCGGTGATCAACGTGGTGCTGATGCCGCGCCCGGACGAGCCGCCTCTGGGCTCGGGCGAGTCCGCCTCGGTGCCGAGCGCGGCGGCCATCGCCAACGCCATCTTCGACGCCACCGGCGTGCGCATGCGCGAGCCACCCTTCACCCCGGACCGGGTGCGCGCGGCGCTGGCCGGGCGGGCTCCTCCGGCGGAGCCGAAGCCGGAAAAGCCGAAGCGCTCCTGGTTCGCCCTTGCTGGAGCCGCGCTGGCGGGGGCGCTCGGCATGGCGGCGATGGCCCTGCCGATCCGCGGCGCCATCGCGCCCGTCGCCCCGCCGGATCCGGCGCAATTCTCCGCCGAGATGATCGCCCGCGGCCGCCAGCTCGCGGCGCTGGGCGATTGCGCGGTGTGCCACACGGTGCCGGGCGGCATCGCCAATGCCGGCGGGCGGGCCATGCGGACGCCGTTCGGCACCGTCTATGCCACCAACCTCACGCCGGACGCCGAGACGGGCATCGGCCGCTGGTCCTACGCCGCCTTCGAGCGCGCCATGCGCGAGGGCATCTCGCGCGACGGGCGGCACCTGTATCCGGCCTTCCCCTACACCGCCTTCACCAAGGCTTCCGATATCGACCTCCAGGCCCTCTACGCCTATCTCATGTCGCAGCCGGCGGTCTCCGCGCCGACGCCGCAGGCGCAGATGGCCTTCCCCCTCAACATCCGCCCGCTCCTGGCCGGATGGAATGCTCTGTTCCTGCGGCCGGGGCCGCTCGCACCGGAGCCGGCCCGTTCGCCCCAGTGGAACCGCGGCGCCTACCTCGTGGAAGGGCTCGGCCATTGCGGCGCCTGCCACACCCCGCGCAACCTCCTCGGGGCGGAGAAGCAGGGCGCGGCGGAGTTCGCCGGCGCCATGGTGGACGGCTGGGAAGCCCCGGCCCTCACCGCCTTGTCGGCCGCGCCCATTCCGTGGACCGAGGCGGAGCTTTATTCCTACCTGCGCACGGGATTCTCGCGTTTCCACGGCACGGCCGCCGGCCCCATGGCGCCGGTGGTGCAGGAGCTGGCGCACCTGCCGGATGCGGACATCCGTGCCATGGCGGCCTATCTCGCCTCCTTCGCCGATGCCGGTGCCGCAGTCGCTGATCCCGCCGCGCGCGCGGCGGAGATGGAGACGAGGGCCGAAGCCTCCCTGCGCCCGCTCGACAGCCTGGGCGGCAAGCTCTACGAGGGCGCCTGCGCCGCCTGCCACGCCAAGGAGGGCCCCACCCTGTTCGGCGTGCGTCCGGCGCTGGCGCTCAACACCAATGTGCATGCCACCCGGCCGGACAACCTGATCCGCGTGATCCTCGACGGCATTCCCTCGCCGGCAGCCCGCGACCTCGGCGACATGCCGGCCTTCCGCGACAGCCTGGACGACACGCAAGTGGCCGCGCTGGCGCGCTACATCCGCGCCCGCTTCGCCCCCGACGCGCCCGCCTGGGAGGGGCTGGAGACGACAGTGGCACGGCTGCGGGCGACGCCGGAACATTAGGGGCGGACCCGGCGCGGGTCGGTGTCCCCGGCTCCAGCAGCCGTCATGCCCGGCCCGTCCGGGGATCCGCGGGGCCGCTTGGGGCAGTAGTTTCGTTGGAGCGCCGGCGGATCGGTGGATGCCCCGGACCAACCGGGACATGACGGTTCATACCGGGGACGGCGCGCCTTCTGCCTGCCCGTTCTCTCAGCACGCCTGCTCGAAATATCCGCACCTGGGCGCCGCCCGGCGCGTTGACAGGGCAGGCCTTTTTCCATATTTTCATTTGTACACAAACAATATTCGATGCAGCCGATCCTGCATCGTCGCGTGGGAGCTCCTCATGGCCTACGTCGTCACCGATGGCTGCATCCGCTGCAAATACATGGACTGCGTCTCCGTCTGCCCGGTGGACTGCTTCTATGCCGGGGAAAACATGCTGGTGATCCATCCGGACGAGTGCATCGACTGCGGCGTGTGCGAGCCGGAATGCCCGGCAGCCGCCATCGTCCCCGACACCGATCCCGGCGCGGGGGCGTGGGCCGCGCTCAATGCCGAATATGCGGCGAAGTGGCCGAACATCACCGAGAAGGGCGCCCCGCCGGAGGATGCCGACGCCTGGAACGGGCGCGACGGCAAGGCCGCCTTGTTCTCCCCCACCGCCGCCTGATCTTCAGCCCGTCAAAACGTCCGGAGCCTTCCCATGAGCAACCTAATGGAAGAGCGCGTGCTCAGCGTCCACCACTGGACCGACCGCCTGTTCAGCTTCACCACCACCCGTGACACCGGCTTTCGCTTCCGCAACGGCGAGTTCACCATGATCGGCATCAAGGTGGACGGAAAGCCGCTGCTGAGGGCCTATTCGGTGGTGAGTCCGAACCATGAGGACACCCTCGAATTCTTCTCCATCAAGGTGCCGGACGGCCCACTCACCTCGCGTCTCCAGCACCTGAAGGTGGGCGATCCCATCATCGTCGGCCGCAAGGCCACCGGCACCCTCGTCATCGACAATCTGCGCGACGGCGAAAACCTCTATCTGCTGGGCACCGGCACGGGCCTTGCGCCTTTCCTCTCCATCATCCGCGACCCGGAAACCTATGCCCGCTTCGACAAGGTGGTGTTGGTCCACGGCTGCCGCGAGGTGCAGGAGCTCGCCTATGGCGACCTCATCACCGAGGACCTGCCCGCCCACGAATTTCTCGGCGAGGAGATCGGCGGCAAGCTGATCTATTATCCCACCGTCACCCGCGAGACGTTCCGCAACCGCGGCCGCGTCACCGACCTCATCGAGAGCGGCAAGCTGTTCGAGGACATCGGCCTGCCACCCCTCGACAGGGCGCGGGACCGGGTGATGTTGTGCGGCTCGCCGCAGATGATGGTGGACCTGCGCGCCATGCTGGAGCAGCGCGGGTTCGAGGAGGGCAACCACGGCGAGGCCGGCGACTTCGTTTTGGAAAAGGCCTTCGCCGAACGGTGAATTTTTTCCCCGGCGCGGTTCTCAAGCGCCGCGCCGGGGCCTAATCTTCATATGCCTACAAACAATTGACCGGGATCGCCCCGCGCGTCTCCGGCCCCGTTTCCGGAGATGCAAGATGGCCCATGATGCCCCGGCGGACCGTCCGGCCCCACCAAGCTCGTCATCCGCAACATCGGCCTTCTCCTGAGCGGCGACCTCGAAAAGCCCATCCTCGACGCCGACGCCATCGTCGCCGAGAACGGGCGCATCACCGCGGTCGGCCGGCTCAAGGACGTGGACACGCAAGGCGCCACCACCACCGTGGACGCCAACGGCGCCACCGTCACGCCGGGCCTCATCGACAGCCACGTGCATCCGGTGGCCGGCGACTGGACCCCGCGCCAGAGCCAGATGAACTGGATCGACAGCTCGCTCCACGGCGGCGTCACCACCATGATCTCGGCCGGCGAGGTGCATTATCCCGGCCGGCCGCGCGACGTCATCGGCATCAAGGCCCTCGCCATCACCGCGCAGCGCAGCTTTTCCGCCTTCCGCCCCGGCGGGGTGAAGCTGCATGCCGGCGCGCCGGTGATCGAGCACGAGATGGAGGAGAACGACTTCAAGGAGCTTGCCGCCGCCGGCGTGAAGCTGCTCGGCGAGGTCGGGCTCGGCGGGGTGAAGGACGGCGAGACCGCCCGCAAGATGGTGGGATGGGCGCGCAAGTACGGCATCCAGTCCACCATCCACACCGGCGGCCCCTCCATCCCCGGCTCCGGCCTCATCGACAAGGACGTGGTGCTGGAGGCCGACGCCGACATCGTGGGCCACATCAATGGCGGCCACACCGCGCTGCCGGACGGGCAGATCCGCTGCATCTGCGAGGGCTGCAAGCGCGGCCTGGAGCTGGTGCACAACGGCAACGAGCGCTCCGCCCTCTACACCTTGCGCATCGCCAAAGAGATGGGTGAGCTGAACCGGGTCATCCTCGGCACCGATGGGCCGGCGGGGTCCGGGGTGCAGCCGCTGGGCATCCTGCGCATGGTCTCGCTGCTCTCCTCCCTCGGCGACCTGCCGGCGGAAGTCGCCTTCTGCCTCGCCACCGGCAACACGGCGCGCATGCGCAACCTGGATTGCGGGCTGATCGAGGTGGGGCGCGTGGCCGACTTCGTGATCATGGACACGGCCCAGCACTCGGCTGGCCGCACGCTGCTGGAGAGCGTCGGGCTCGGCGACCTGCCGGGCATCGGCATGACCATCATCGACGGCATCGTGCGCACCGAGCGCTCGCGCAATACCCCACCGGCCACGCGGGTCCCCTTCATCGTCAAGGCCTGAGCCCCCGTGGCCCTCGCCGGACGGGGGCGGCCGCGCGCAGAAGCCCCGGCCGTCACACAGCGGGGGTCGCCCGGGCCCCCGGGATCGAGGCCGGCATGCGCTCCTCGGCGTGGGTCTCGCGCGGGGCGCGGGCCGGAGCCTCCGCGTCCAGTGTCGGAAGGCTGACGGTCGCGCGCAGGCCCCGGTGCAGGTTGGTGAGCATCACGTCGCCGCCATGATGGCGCACGATGGTGCGGGCGATGGACAGGCCCAGCCCGACGCCGCCGGTTTCCCGGTTGCGTGAATTCTCCAGCCGGAAGAAGGGCGCGAAAACCTGCTCGCGCGCCCCGTCGGGAATGCCGGGCCCATCGTCCTCGACCACGATGTCGATGTTCTGCTCCGACACCTCGATGCGGACCCGCGCGCGCTCGCCGTAGCGGGCTGCATTTTCCACGAGGTTGCGGCAGGCCCGCCGCAGCGCTGCCGGGCGGCAGCGATAGCCGAGCCGGGGTCCCTCGGCGAAGACGACGTCGTGGCCCAGTTCGGCGAGGTCCTCGCACAGGCTCTCCACCAGGGCCGAAATGTCCACCGTCCGGGTCGGCTCGGCGGTCGCCTCCTCGCGCATGAAAGCCAGCGTCGCCTCGGCCATGGACTGGATCTCGGCGATGGTCGACAGCATCTTCTCGCGCAGTTCGTCGTCGGCGATGAACTCGGCCCGCAGGCGCAGGGAGGTGAGCGGCGTGCGCAAATCATGGCCGATGGCGGCGAGCAGTCGCGTGCGGTCCTCGACGAAGCGCAGCAGCCGGGCCTGCATGCGGTTGAAGGCTTCGGCGGTGCGGCGGATGTCTTCGGGGCCGGTCTCCGGCAGCGGTCCGATGTCCTGGCCGCGACCCAGCGCCTCGGACGCGCGTGCCAGCCGGCGCAGGGGCTGGGTGATGCCGCGCGCGGCGAACACCGCGATGATCGAAAGCACCAGGGCCGACAGGCCGAGCGAGGTGATGGACTGGGCGTTCCAGAAGCCCTCCTGCACCGGCTTGGCGAAGGCGGAGTTGAGCCAGCTGCCGTTCTCGAGCCGCACGGCGAGGCCCATGCCCGTATTCTGGTCGAGATAGAGAAAGCTGGCCGGGCGCGCGAGCGGCCAGGCCTCGGGCCGAACCTCGTACCAGTTTGGCGATCCCGCCGCTTCGATGTTGGCGGGGGCCTCGATCCGCGGCTCCGGAAAGGCCTTCTGGCCGGGGAACATGACCCGGGGCAGCGGGCGCGTGAGGTGGTCCCATGCCTCCCGCCGCCATTGCGCGGCGTCGGTCGGCCCGTGGGGCGACACCCAGTAGCGCGTGCTGGTGGTGTTGCTGGCGGCCAGGATGTCGTCCTGCAGCTCGGGCGGCGTGGCTTCGAGCACGCGCACCAGCGAGGCGCAGCGGCTCAGCATCTCGCCCTTCGCCGCCTTGCGCATCACCTGGCCGTGCTCGTCCCAGGAGATGAGGAATGTCGCCGCCTGTGCCAGCGCCAGCGAGAGCAGGGTGAAGCAGATGAAGCGAGCAGCGAGGCTGCCGGTCCACAGGCGTGTCATGCGCGCTCCACCTCCGCTTCCAGACTGTAGCCGCCGCCCCAGTGCGTCTTGATGAGGACAGGCGTCCTGGGATCGACTTCGATCTTCTTGCGCAGGCGGCTCACCTGGTTGTCGATGCTGCGGTCGAACGGCTCGGCGCTGCGGCCCGCCGTCAAGTCGAGCAACTGGTCGCGGGACAGCACGATGCCGGGATGGTCGAGGAAGGCGCAGAGCAGGCGGAACTCCGCCGTGCTCAGGGGCACGGCCATTCCGTCCTGTCCCATCAGCTCGCGGCGTCCGGAATCCAGGGTCCAGCGGCCGAAGCGCGCCACCTTCGCCGCCAGCCGGCCCTTCTGCGGCGGCAGGCTGTTGACACGCCGCAGCACCGCCTTGATGCGGGCCAGAAGCTCCCGCGGGTTGAACGGCTTGCTCAAATAGTCGTCGGCGCCCACCTCCAGGCCGACGATGCGGTCGGTCTCCTCCGCCATGGCGGTCAGGAGGATCACCGGCAGGTCGGTGGTGCTGCGCAGGTGGCGGCACAGGGACAGGCCATCCTCGCCGGGCATCATCACGTCGAGCACCACCAGATCGGGAGCGCTCTTCTCCAGGAGGCGGCGCATCGCCGCCGCGCTCTCCGCAAGGCTGATGCGGTAGCCGTGCTGGGTGAGGTACTTGCCGACGAGATCGCGGATATCCCGGTGGTCGTCGACGATCGCGATGTGAGGGGCCGAGTCCATCAATAAAAGCTCCGGCACGGACCATAGCCAAGACGCCAGTCACCCCCAGCCAAAAAGTGTATCAGATCGTCTCAGTGCGTGCCGCTGCGACATTCGCCGACCATTTTGGGTCACCGTTTCCGCCGCCGCCCCTGCCGCGGCCTGGATTTGCGCGGCGACCGGGCGATCGCCTCGGATGGGTGTGGCCGGGGTGGGGAAGGCGGCGGGACCGCGCCGGTTCGTATCCGTGTGTCCAAGCGCGGCGGATGGGGACACTTTGATGAAATTTCGCGCCTTTCGGGCACAGGTCTGCGACAGGCCCTCCCTATGTTCCGGGGTGTCGGGCAACTGGCTTGCCTTCCCGCGCGGTCTTCGACTGCGAACAATCTGAGGTTTTCCACCATGCGCTACGCACTTCTTGCCGCGATCTCCGCTGCCCTCCTGTCGACCACTGCTTTCGCTCAGGAAAGCGCTCCGCAGCCCCAGCGTCAGCACCAGCGCTCCTATGCGCCGGTGGCCGCGCCGAGCTCTCCCGCGAACCGCGCCTTTCCCCAGGGCACGATCGATCGTGAGCAGGGCACGCCGTCCTCCTCCCTCACCGAGGAAGACCGCCTGTTCCTGATGCAGGGCGACCGCGGCCTCGGCAACGGCTGACCCGGGTCTGCTGCCGCGCCGGCCGGCGCCGCCGCCGAGGTGGACCTTGTGCACCTCGCGACACCGCTCCGGCCGGCGGCTTCGACGGCAAGGCCCGATCCCCCGTCCTGCCTTGGCGAGGACTCCGCGTGCATCGCCTTTGCCGTTGCCAACGAAGGTCTCCGTCAGGTCGGGGAAGACGAGATCCGCACCGTACACCTGCGTGCCGTCGAGCGTGTCGGCGGCATGGCGCCGGCGCAAACTTCGCCGGCGCGATCGCCCTCGGCGTCCGGTTGAGGTAGGCTCCCGGCCACCAAAGCGGAAGAGCGGAGAGACGTTTCCGTGGGCCTTGTCACCCGTCCAAGCCTGATGGATCTCCACCCGCGCCTGGCCGGCACGCGGGGCGCGCGCCGCGCGGAGAAAGTCTCGTGAACGCACCGCTCCGCCTGAACGGACGCGACGTCCTGCTCGTCTTGGATATCCAGAACGATTTCTGTCCCGGCGGCCGGCTGGCCGTGCCGCACGGCGACGAGGTGGTCCCGCTGATCAATCGCCTCGCTGTGGCCTTTGCCCATGTGGTGCTGACGCAGGACTGGCACCCGGCGGGACATCTGTCGTTCGCGTCGTCCCACGCGGGCGCGGAGCCGTTCCAGTCGACGCAGGTGGCCTACGGCACTCAGGTGCTGTGGCCGGACCACTGCGTGCAGGACACCCATGGCGCCGCCTTTCGCGACGACCTCCACATCCCCACGCCCAGCTCGTCCTGCGCAAGGGGTATCACCGCGGCATCGATTCCTATTCCGCCTTCTACGAAAACGACCGGACCACTGCGACCGGCCTCGCCGGGTATCTGCGCGAGCGCGGGATCACGCGCATCTTCGTCGCCGGCCTCGCCTTCGATTTCTGCGTGAGGTACTCGGCCGAGGACGCGCACCGCGCCGGCTTCGAGGTGATCGTGATCGAGGATGCCTGCCGCAGCATCGACGTGGACGGATCGGCGGATGCGACCCGCGCTCTGCTCGACGGGCTGGGCATCCCGCGTGTGCCGGCGGCCTCGCTCCTCTGACCGCCCGCGCCGCGTCAAGCCGGCATCGATGGACCACCGGCCCAACGCCGGCGGCGAACGTGACGTCGCCGCTCAAGGTTCGAGGTCGCGCAACGGACCAGCGGCGGCCTGATGCGCGGGCGCCTCAGGCCAACGGCCCCGATCTTTGACCGGTGCCGGGAGGGTATCGGTCAGGCGCCGCGCGGCCTCCACAAAGGGCCGACGCGTCCAACTCATCGGCCTTGGCATCAGCTCCCGTGTCCGGCGGCCTCCAGGATCAGGCCGGTGATCGCGTCGGGATGGGAGATCATCGACACGTGGCTGGATTTCAGCTCGATGGTCTTGGCGCCCATGCGCAGGGCCATGAAGCGCTCGAGGTCGGGATTGATCGTCCGATCCTCGGTGGAGACGGCATAGAAGCTCGGCTTCGTGCGCCAGGCGGCCTGCGTCGTCCGTCCCGCGAGCAGCGCCTTCTGGAACGGCTCCTGGACCGCATACAGCACCTTCGCCCTCGCCTCCGGCAGGTCGCCGGCGAAATCACGCAGGAAGGCGGCTTCGCTCAGGCGGCCTTCGTCGCCGTCGAAGACAATCCCGGCGCTCGCCGGCGGCGTGGGGAACGTCTTGGCCAGCGCCGCGTAGTCCTCGCCCGCGTCCGGCGCGCGCGCCGCCACATAAACGAGGGTGGAGACGTTGGGGTGCACGCCCGCCTCGGTGACGATCATGCCGGAAAAGGAATGTCCCACGAGAACCGTCGGTCCACTCTGCCGGTCCAGCACACGCCGGGCCGAGGCGACGGCTTCGGGCAGCGTCGTCAGCGGGTTCTGCACGGCGGTGACATTGAGGCCGCGCGCCTGCAGCCGAGCGATCACGTCCGACCAGCATGACCCATCGGCGAACAGCCCGTGAACGAGGACGACGTTGCGCGCCGCGGGCGGCCCTGCGGCCACGCCTCGGGTCGAGACCAGCGAGGCTGCGACTCCGCCAGCCAGCGCTGCGGCGAAAGCTCTCCGATTGAGATTCATGGCATCCCTCCTGGTGAAGGTGGATTTGAGTTTCAGGATGTACTCATGGCATCAGGAGTTCCAGGCTCATGTCTGGCGACAAAGCTTGCTATTATTCAGAAAAGCCAATCACGGGCCCGGATGGCTTGTACTCATTGGCGTAGGCGCTGTGCACGATTCCGATGCCGATGAAGACGATCGTGGAAAGCGAGACCAAGATCTTGAGGCGCGCGTTCATGTGAACCTCCTGCCGTCTGTGCATGCGGGAAGTGTCGGCGCTTTGCGGATCCGGTTGAAGTGTATGGAGATATTTAATCCGCATCTGAGCGTCTGTATTGAGCAAACCAAGGTATGAGGCCCCGCGCTTTCAGACACGCCACCAGCCGCGAGCGCGCCGCTTCCGGGATGGGAGGTGTCAGGCCCGGAAGTTCTGACCGAGATCCGCGCATGTGGCGCCTGAACCGGGGCAAACCAGCGTATGATTTAATTCCCCGGCAATTCGCGTCATGGTGGGGTCGAATGAGGGCGCTTCGGTTGGGGCCGGGCAGTATCTCGAGAGAAGGATCGGTTCCGTGTCACAGTATCCGTTGGTCACCATCGTCGATGACGACGATGCCGTGCGTACAGCCATAGAGAGCCTGGTGCGGTCGCTGGGCCTGCGGACCAGCACGTTCGCTTCGGCGGACGCGTTTCTGGACTCGGGCCGGGTGAAGGACACGGACTGCCTGATCACCGACGTGCAGATGCCGGGCATGTCGGGGATCGAGCTCCAGTCGCGGCTGCGCGGGCAAGGCAGTACCGTGCCGGTCATCTTCGTCACCGCCTTTCCCGAGGAGCGCATTCGCCGGCAGGTCATGGAGGCCGGAGCGATCGGGTTCCTCAGCAAGCCCTTCGATGGCGGCACCATGATCGCGTGCATCGACCAGGCGCTTTCGGCGGCCAACTGACCGGTTCAGCCCGCCTTCGCCCCGGGGATGCCCGGCCGGCGGTGTATTTCCCAAGTATAGCCGGCTGCCGCGTGGTTGACGTTCCACGCGCAAGCTCCCGAGATGAATTGCGGGCCTGGTTCCCCCGTGCCCTTGCATGGGCGTCCCGGAGCCCGGCGCCCGGATGTTTAATCCGGTGAAGGTGCAAGCATCCGGCATTTCCGAAAGAATGCCGTGTCGCGGAGTGGCAGTAAGGCAGGGTCGTTTTCTGCCGAAAGGCCGGCCCGCCATGTCGAACACAAAAGCGCGGCGGCGCGCGCTCTCGATCATCGCCGCGGTTGCCGCCATGGGCGCTGCCTATGGTGGTGTCACGCTGGCCGGTGTGGATGCCGCCACGGAGCAAGGCGCATCGGCGCCGGCCCCGGTGCCGGCGGAGGTGTCCACGGTGGAGCGGCGCAATGTGCCCGTCTACGTGACCGGCATCGGCACCGTCGAGCCCTTCAACACGGTCACCATCCGCTCAAGGATCGACGGCGAGCTGCAGCAGGTGCTTTTCGACGAAGGCAAGGACATCAGGAAGGGCGACCTTCTCGCGGTCATCGATCCGCGGACCTTTGAGGCGGCGCTGGATCAGGCCAAGGCGCGGCTCCAGCAGGATACCGCCGCCCTCGCCAACGCGCAGCTCATCCTCGATCGCGACGTCAAGCTGGGCAAGAGCGATTTCGTGAGCGTGCAGGCCGTCGACAACCAGCGCAGCGTGGTGGAGCAGCTCACGGCCCAGACGGAGCAGGACCGGGCGCTGATCAGCACGGCGCAGACGCAGCTCTCCTACACCCGCATCGTCTCGCCCATCGACGGGCGTGCCGGCCTGCGGCTCGTCGACCAGGGCAACATCGTCCACGCCACCGATGCCAACGGTCTCGTGGTCATCAACCAGCTTCACCCCATCACCGTGATCTCGACGATCCCCCAGGTGGACGTTCCCGCCATCCGCGCGGCGCTCGCCGCCGGCAATGTGGAGGCGCAGGCCGTTTCCCACGAGAACGGATCGGTCCTCGATGTGGGCACCGTCGCACTGACGGACAACCAGATCGACCCGCAGAGCGGCACGCTGCGCCTCAAATCGGTCTTTCCCAACACGGCGGACCAGCTCTGGCCCGGTCAGTTCGTGGATGTGAACGTGCGTGTGGAGGTCCTCGCCGATGCCCTCACCGTGCCGTCCGATGCCATCCAGCGCGGCCCCGATGGCGAGTTCGTCTTCGCGGTCGGCGCGGATGAAAAGGTGGCGGTTGCGCCGGTGAAGGTCCGGCAGATCGCCGATGGCATCGCCGTCGTCGAGCGCGGGGTGAGCGCGGGCCAGCGCGTCGTCGTGCGCGGGCAGTACCGCCTTGCCCCCGGTATCCGCATCGCACCGAAATCCCTCCAGGGGGGCTGACCATGTCGCTCTCGTCCTGGTTCATCCGCCACCCGATCGGAACCTCGCTGCTGATGGCCGCCTTGCTCGTGGCCGGCGCGGTGAGCTTTCCGCTCCTTCCGGTCGCGCCCCTGCCCAATGTGGATTTCCCGACCCTCCAGGTCTCCACCCAGCTGCCGGGCGCGAGCCCGGAGATCATCGCCTCGGCCGTGACCCAGCCACTGGAGCGGCAGTTCGGCGAGATCCCCGGCGTGGCGCAAATGACCTCCGTCAGCACGCTCGGCAACAGTTCCATCACGCTGCAGTTCAATCTCGACGTGAATATCGATACGGCTGCGCAGGGCGTGCAGACGGCCATCAACGCCGCCGGCGGCCAGCTCCCCACCAACCTCCCCGCGCCACCCACCTACAGGGAGGTCAATCCCGCCGACCCGCCCATCCTGGTCCTGGCGCTGAGCTCGCGCACCCTGCCGATCACCGACGTCGACGACTTCGCGGAGAATGTGCTCGAGCAGCATGTCAGCCAGATCGGCGGGGTCGGCCAGGTGCTGGTCTTCGGCCAGCAGAAGCCCTCGGTCCGCATCCAGGTCGATCCGGCCAAGGTGGCCAATCTCGGCCTGTCGCTGGAGGACCTGCGGCAGGCCATCATATCGACCACGGTGAACGATCCGAAGGGGGCCGTGCAGGGCGCCCACCGCACGTTCACGCTGTTCGACAACGACCAGCTCACCAGCGCGGCGCCCTGGCTCGACGCCATCCTCGCCTATCGCGACGGCGCCCCGGTGCGGGTCCGCGATATCGGCACCGCCGTCGACGCGCCCGAGAACGAACAGCTCGCCGCCTGGGCGAACGGCACGCAGGCGATCCTGCTGCCGGTCTTCAAGCTGCCGGGCGCCAACGTCATCAGCACGGTGGAGCAGATCAAGGCGCAGCTGCCGGCGCTCCTCGCCGCCGCGCCGGCCGGCATCGAGCTGCAGATCCTGAGCGACCGCACGCAGACCATCCGCGCGTCCGTGGACGATGTGGAGAAGACGCTCGTCATCACGGTGGTGCTCGTGGTGGCGGTGATCTTCGTCTTCCTGCGCAGCCTGATGGCGACGCTGATCCCCTCCGTCGCCGTCCCCCTCGCCGTGGTGGGCACCTTCGCGGCCATGTATGCCCTGGGCTACAGTCTCGACAATCTCTCGCTCATGGGCCTGAGCATCGCCGTCGGCTTCGTGGTGGACGACGCCATCGTCATGCTGGAGAACATCGAGCGCCACCTGGAGATGGGCAAGACGCCGCTTCAGGCCGCGCTCGACGGCTCGGCCGAGATCGGATTCACCATTCTCTCCATCAGCCTTTCGCTCATCGCGGTGTTCATTCCCCTGCTGCTGATGGGTGGCCTCGTCGGCCGGCTGTTCCGCGAGTTCGCCGTCACCGTGACCATCACCATCGCCATGTCGGCGCTGGTGTCGCTGACACTGACGCCGACGATGTGCGCCCTGTTCATGAAGCCGAAGGGCGCGGCGCGGCATGGCCGGCTCTACCGATGGTCGGAGCGCGGATTCGACGCGCTGCTGGCCGCCTACCGCACGACCCTCGACATGGCCCTCGACCACCACCGGGTGACGCTTGCCGCCTTCGTCGTCGCGATGGCGGCCACGGGTGGCCTGTTCTACGCCATTCCCAAGGGATTCTTCCCGCAGCAGGACACCGGGCTGATCATCGGCGTGTCGGAGGCGGCGCAGGACATTTCCTTCGCCGACATGGTGCAGCGGCAGCTCGAGCTCGGAAAGATCGTCGCGGCTGATCCCGACGTCGCGACCGTCGGCATGGCGGTGGGGGCGTCGAGTGGCCAGACGGTGAACAACGGCCGCCTGTTCATCACCCTGAAGCCGCGCGACCAGCGCGCCGCGTCCGCCTTCCAGATCATCGACCGGCTGAATGCGAAGCTCGCCGGGGTGGAGGGCGCCGCGCTGTTCCTGCAGGCGGCGCAGGACCTCAATGTCGGCGGCCGTGTCGCGCGCACCCAGTTCCAGTACACCCTGCAGGACGGCAACATCGACGAGCTGAACGCCTGGGCGCCGAAGCTGCTGGCGAAGCTGAAGACCCTGCCCGAGCTCACCGGCCTCGCCACCGACCTGCAGTCGGGCGGCGCCACGCTGACGCTCACCGTCGACCGCAACCAGGCCTCGCGGCTCGGCATCAGCCCGGCCGATATCGACAACACGCTTTATGACGCCTTCGGCCAGCGGCAGGTGACGCAGTATTTCACCCAGCTGAACAGCTATCACGTCATCCTGGAGCTGCTGCCCCAGCTGCAGAACTCGCCGCATGCGCTGGACGGGATCTACCTGAAGTCGCCGCTCACCGGCGAGCAGGTGCCCCTGAGGGTGCTGGCCAAATGGACCTCGCAGCCGACCAGCTTCCTGTCCATCAACCACCAGTCCCAGTTCCCGTCGGTGACGCTGTCCTTCAACCTCGCCCGCGGCGTCGCGCTCGGCGACGCGGTGGCGGCGATCAAGCGGGCGGAGGCGGAGATCGCCAAGCCGGCGACGCTCATTGGCACCTTCCAGGGCAATGCGCAGGCGTTCCAGTCCTCGCTGGCCAGCGAGCCTTACCTGGTGGCGGCGGCGCTGCTGGTGATCTACGTGATCCTCGGCGTCCTCTATGAAAGCTACGTCCATCCGCTGACCATCCTCTCGACCCTGCCGTCGGCGGGCCTCGGCGCGCTGATCATGCTGTGGATGTTCGGCTTCGACTTCTCCATCATCGCCCTGGTCGGGGTGATCCTGCTGATCGGCATCGTCAAGAAGAACGGCATCATGATCGTCGACTTCGCCATCGCGCGAGAGCGCGGCGAGGGCCTGTCGGCGCACGACGCCATCCGCGAGGCGTGCCTGCTGCGCTTCCGGCCGATCCTGATGACCACGTTCGCGGCGCTGCTGGCCGGTGTTCCGCTGATGCTCGGCCACGGCACCGGCTCCGAGCTGCGCCAGCCGCTCGGCTACGCCATCGTCGGAGGGTTGGTGGTGAGCCAGTTGCTGACCCTCTACACCACGCCGGTCATCTATCTCTACCTCGACCGGCTCGCGCACCTGAAAGGGCGCGCGAATGCCGGAGAAAGTTCCGCCATGCCCTCCCCGTAACGGGCGACGGAGCCCCGACGATGCGAGGGGGAAGGCGGCGAGGCGGGCCTCGGGCCGGAGAACCGCACTCGTCGAACTTGGGCATCGGCGGCGGAGCGCGAAAGGCGACGAATGAGGCGACCTTCTTGGAGCCGGGCGCTTTGTCCTATTGTATCGCGGGGCAGGGATCTGCTCGACCCTCCCTTGCTCGGTTGGGGCCGAGCGCCTGACCGATGGAGGCCGTCTTGGACCAAGTGCGCGTGAAGCCGCAGCCCAGGAGAGTATTCATGCTGGGGGTGGCGCTTGCCCTCGCGGTCGTGATCTTCGCCATCGATACGCTCTCGCCGCTCGATATGGCGATCGCCGTCCTGTATGCCGTCGTCGTGCTGTTCCTGACGAACGAGGTGGAGCGGCGGACGCTTCTGCTGGTCGGCGCCGCCTGTGTCGGGCTCACCATGCTGAGCTTCACCATCATGCACCGCGAGAACTACAACCTCGCCTCCGTCATGCGCTGCATCGTCAGCATCGCGGCCATCTCGGTGACGACGCTGCTCTCGCTCAAGAACCAGAAGGCGACGCGCGCGCTCCGCGAGCAGGCGGACCTGCTCGACCTGTCCCACGACGCCGTTTTCGTGCGCGGCGATTCGGACATTATCACCTACTGGAATCAAGGTGCCGAGCGGCTCTATGGCTGGCCGCGCGCCGAGGCCGTGGGCCGCAAGGCCAGCCAGCTTCTGCACACCGTCTTTCCGGAATCGCCGCTCGAGATTCGCGAGGCGGTCCATCGGGCGGGCCGGTGGGAAGGCGAGCTCTCCCACACCCGGCGCGATGGAACACCCGTCGTGGTCATGAGCCGCTGGTCGCTGCAGCGCGACGCGCGCGGCCGGCCGATAGCGACCATGGAAACGAACAGCGACATCACCCAACGAAAGCGCGCCGAAGACGGTCTGCATCAGGCGCAGGCGGAGCTCGCCCATGTCACGCGCGTCGCCACCATGGGCGAGCTGACCGCCTCCATCGCCCACGAGATCAACCAGCCACTGGCCGCCGTGGTCACCAACGGAGAGGCATGCCTGCGCTGGCTGGGGCGCGACGTGCCGGATCTCGGCGAGGCGAAATCCGCGGTCGAGCAGATGATCCGCAACGGCCGGCGCGCCAGCGAGGTGGTGGCCCGCCTGCGCGCCCTCGCGCGCCGGGGCGAGCCCCTGCGCCTGCCGGTGGACATCAACGAGGCCACGGGCGAAGCGCTGCTCCTGCTGGAGCGCGAACTCTCCAATCATCGCGTGGCGCTCGACCTGTCGCTCGACCCGAAGGGACCCCACGTCCTCGGCGACCGGGTCCAGTTGCAGCAGGTCCTCATCAATCTTGCACTGAATGCCATCCAGGCGATGGATGCGGTGCCGGAAGCCCGGCGGTGCCTCCATCTGGAGACGAGCACCAGGGACGAGGCGGGGCAACGCCGGGTGCTGATCAAGATCACCGATACCGGCCCGGGCGTCGACCCCCAAAATCTTCCGTTGCTGTTCAACGCGTTCTACAGCACCAAGAGCGACGGGATGGGCATGGGCCTGTCCATCTCCCGCTCGATCATCGAGGCGCACAATGGCCTTGTCTCCGCCACCCTCGTCGAGGGGGGAGGAATGTGCTTCAGCGTGACGCTATCCGAGCATGAGGAGCCCTCGTCGTGAGCCTTCGCCCGCAGTCCCAGCCGCCCGCGCCGTCCGGCGAGCCCCTCGTCATCGTGGTCGATGACGACGCCGACCTGCGCGCCGCGCTCTCCAGCCTGTTCCGTTCGGTCGGCCTTCGGGTGGAGCTTTTCGCATCCGCCGCCGAACTGCTCGCGGCGAAGCTGCCGGATGTCCCGCGCTGCCTCGTGCTCGATATCCGGCTGCCGGGGGTGAGCGGCCTCGACTTTCAGGCCCAGCTCGCGAAGTCGCCGTCGGAAATGCCCATCATCTTCATGACCGGCCACGGCGACATACCCATGTCGGTGCGGGCGATGAAGGCGGGGGCGGTCGATTTCCTCACCAAGCCTTTCCGCGACCAGGACATGCTCGACGCGGTCACCGCCGCCCTCGACGCCGACCGGACCCGGCGCGAGGCGCAAAAGGCCGTCGCCAATGTCCAGGGGCTGTTCGAGACGCTGACCGTCCGCGAAAAGCAGATCATGGCGCTGGTCACCTCCGGTCTGATGAACAAGCAGATCGCCGCCGAGGTGGGACTGAGCGAGATCACGGTCAAGATCCATCGTGGCCACGTGATGCGGAAGATGGAGGCGAAGTCGCTCGCCGACCTGGTGCGCATGGCCGAGACGCTGGGCATGGCCAAGGCCGGGCGATGAACGCCGCCGCCGCGGCATCCGTCACCCTCCGACCATGCGCGCAGCCCGCTGCCGCTCCTTTCGCCGGCAGGAAAGACCGGCAAAAGAGCAGGGGAGGCCCCGGCCCGACATGTTTCCCGGTGCGCCCGCCCAGGGCAAAGATGCCGGCGGACGCGGGGAGAACGGATTTACGACCTCACCCGGGCTGTATTCCGAGCTGGCTCTTCGGGAATTTCGCCAGCTCGGCCGGATCGATGTTCAGGTGCTGCGCCACGAGCTGCGGCGGGGTGTGCGTGAGCCAGTCGGAAAGATCCACCTCCTGGTACTCGGGCGCCCTGAAGATCGCGAGAACCTGCACGTCCTCGGTGCCGGTGTTCTGGATGTAATGACCCTGGCTTTTGGGGACGACACCGATATCGCCGGCCTTGAAGTCGATGGTGTGGGCTCGCGGCCCGGCATTGAACACCGTCATGCGGCCCTGGCCCTTGATCCAATACTGCCATTCGTCAGCGTTGGGATGCCAGTGCATCTGCCGCAGGGCGCCCGGTCGGATGGTCTCGATGGCGCCGGCGATGGTGGTGGAGACTTTGAAGGTGCGGCTGTCGGCGAGCTGGATGCTGCCGGCCGCGTTCTCCTTCACCGGCTTGGTCGCCGTAAGAGAGAAGGTGAAAGGCTCGGGCGGAACCCCGCCGGAGGCCACCATCGCCTGGTCCGCCGCCAGCGGCCCCGGCTCCTTGCCCTGGAAGATCCAGAGGTCGTGCAGGGGGATGTTGCGGAAAACGCTGGGGGAGACGCCGAAATTCTGGCCCAGCACCTCGGGCGGGGTGTGCGCCAGCCAGTCGGTCACCAGCAGGGTGTTGAACTCGGACTGGAAGGCATTGTCGAAGACGATCAGGAATTCGCAGCCGTCCTCTCCCAGTCCCTGGAGCGAATGGGGGCATCCAGCCGGGAAGAACCAGAGATCGCCGGGCCCCACATCCTGCACATAGGCCCGCCCCTGCTGGTCGAGCAGCGTTACGCGGCACCGCCCGTTGGTCATCAGGCCCCATTCGCCCGCCAGGTGCCAATGCAGCTCGCGCACGCCGCCCGGTCCAAGGCGCATGTTGACCGCCGACACGGAGGTCGCGGCGGGGAATTCCGTCGCCGTCACCTGACGCGCCCAGCCGCCGGCCTGCACCCGCTTCGGCATGATGTTGAAGGAGGACCATAGCATGGGCATGTCGCCGACGTCGGTCGCGGGCGGGTTCTGGAACGAGGGGAACTGGCCTTCCAGAACCGGGTTCTGCGGGCCGGGATTGGAAAGCGCGCCGGGCGTCGAATTGATGGCGCCCTGAGGCGGCTCGTCGGGATTGCCGAAGGTGGCGGCCTGCGCCGCGCCGCTGGCGACGGTGGCGCCGGTCAGGGCGCCGAGGGCGAGAAGCTTGCGGCGGGAGAGGTCTTCCATGGCGGGTCTCCGTTTCTGACGGTTCAGGGTACGTGTGCGGCACGCGAAAATTGCTTTGAGCTTGCGCCGTTCAGCCTGCACTGCAAGCCGGACGGATCTGCCTTCCTCGGGCCGTCTGGCGCGGGCACGGCTGGGGCCGCACCAGCAGGACGGCGTCGCGCCGACGAAGCGGCGAAACACCCTCGTGAATGGGGCGGGGCCTGGACCCCGACGCCGAGCGCGCTCTCACCTGCGCTCGGGTCCTGTACTTCGGCCGGCCGGGCGGGCCGAGATTGCACATCCGCCAGCCGACAGCCGCATTCAACGCCTGATTACCGTCTGATGGTAGAAGATGATGGATTATCCTCCAGTCTACCTATGTTTTTCCAAGTAGATGATGAGTTTGGGAAATGCATACCTTGGTATGCGGCTCAGGCGGCTCAGGCGGCTCCGTCCTCCGGGCGCACGGCATCGCTCTGGTAGAGTTCGTGCACCAATGCGAAGATCTGCGCCACCTCGGCGGACGTGTCGCTCGCCCGGCAGCTCATGATGAGCGGCGAGGTGATGGCCGGCTCGGCGAGCGGCCGGTAGCTCACGTCGTCGCGGTGGAGGTGGCGCACCGACCGGGGCACGAGGGCGAGGCCCACGCCTGCGGCGACGAGACCGAGCGCCGTCTGCAGCTCGCGCACCTCCTGTGCGATGATCGGCTGGCGACCACGGTCGCGGAAGAAGGACAGCACCTGGTCGGCGTAGCTCGGACGCGGTGATTTGGGATAGAGCACCAGCGCCTCGTCGGCGATGTCCTGGAATGACAGGCTGTCGACACCGAGATAGCGGTGGTCGGGCGGCAGAGCCACCATCAGCGTCTCTTCGGCGATCACCTCGCGCCGGATGGCGGCATCGTCGAAGCGGATACGACCGAACCCCACATCGATGCGGCCTTCCTTGAGCGCGGAGATCTGCTCCACGGTGCTCATCTCCAGCAGCACCACCTCGAGGCCGGAGCACAAGGCGCGGAACCCGCGCACCACCTCCGGCAGGCCGCCGTAGAGCGCCGATCCGACGAAGCCGATGAGGAACTGGCGACGGCCCGCCTCGCCGAACCGCCGCGTGGTGATGCGCAGCTCCTCCGCGCGCCGCAGGATCTCGAGCGCGTGCTCGTTGAAGAAGCGTCCCGCCGCGGTGAGGCGCACCGGGCGGCTCGGACGCTCGAACAGCGACACGCCGAGGTCCTCTTCCAGCTCGCGCATCTGCCGGCTGAGGGGAGACTGGGCGATGTGCAGCTTCTCCGCCGCGCGGGTGAAGCTGCGCTCGCGGGCGACAGTGGTGAAGTACCTGAGGTGCCGCAGTTCCATTCCAGACCTTTTAGGTATGCAAACCGACCGAGATTGTCTTTGACGCAAAGCTGGCGAACGTGATTGTCCTTATGCGCAACGTAGGGACCAAAGCCTGATGCAGACTGGCGGCGCGACACGCATCGAGCGGATCGAAACCCTGATCCTCGACATTCCAACCATACGTGCCCATCACCTGTCGATGCACACCATGCGGAGCCAGACGCTGGTGATCCTGCAGGTCTTCTGCTCCGACGGAACGGTGGGCACGGGGGAGGGCACCACCATCGGCGGCCTGAGCTACGGCGAGGAAAGCCCGGAGGGCATCAAGCTCACCATCGACGCCTATATCGCCCCCCTCCTGATCGGCGCCGACGCATCCCGCGTCTCCGCCCTCATGGCCGGGGTAAGGCGGCAGGTGAAGGGCAATCGTTTTGCCTGCTGCGCCGTCGAGACGGCCTTGCTGGATGCCCTCGGCCGGCGTCTCGGCCTGCCGGTCTCCGAGTTCCTCGGCGGTCGCCGCCGCGACACGCTGGAGGTGGCCTGGACGCTGGCCAGCGGCGATACCGCGAAGGATATCGAGGAGGCCGAGGCCATGCTGGCGGCGCGCCGCCACCGCATCTTCAAGCTGAAGATCGGCAAGCGCGACGTCATGGCCGACGTGAAGCACGTGGCCGCCATCAAGGCCGCCCTCGGCGAGCGCGCCAGCGTGCGGGTGGATGTGAACATGGCCTGGAGCGAGCACCAGGCGCGGCGCGGCATCGCCGCCCTCGAAGCCGCCGGGGTCGACCTCGTCGAACAGCCGGTCAGCCGCGAGCAGCGCGACGCGCTCGCCCGCCTGACCCGGCGCTTCGACGTGGCCATCATGGCGGATGAGGCGCTGCAGGGGCCCTATGAGGCCATGGAGCTGGCAAAGGCCCGCGCGGCCGGCGTCTTCGCGCTGAAGATCGCCCAGTCTGGCGGTTTGTTCGATGCCCAGCGCGTGGCGGTCATCGCCGATGCGGCGGGCATCGAGCTTTATGGCGGCACCATGCTGGAAGGAGGCATCGGCACCGCCGCCGCCGCCCAGCTCTGCGCCGCACTGCCGGCGCTCGCCTGGGGTACGGAACTCTTCGGCCCGTTGCTCCTGTCCGAGGAGATCCTGGCGACGCCCCTCGCTTATGCCGACTTCGCGCTCGCCGTGCCGGCGGCGCCCGGCCTCGGCGTGGAGCTCGACATGGACCGCGTCGACTTCTATCGCCGTGACCGGCCCAAGTCCCGCCTTGCGCCCCTCGCCCGCCAGACCGCGGGCGCCTGACACTCCGCCGCCACAAGGCGGCCGCCGATCCGGCCGGGGGCACGAAGAACCACCCGCGCTCCAGGGCGCGGACGCAAGAAACGATCATCAAGGAGAACGCTCATGGAAAAAGCTGCCATCGATACCCTGCTGAAGGAGATGCAGGCGCCGAGCCGCGGCGCGCCGACGCCGCGCGTGAAAGCCATCGTCGACCGGATCGTGCGGGACCTGTTCTATGTCATCGAGGAGTTCGATGTTCAGCCGAGCGAGTTCTGGACGGCGGTGAACTACCTCACCGAGGCGGGGCGCAACGACGAATACGGCCTGATCGCCGCCGGGCTCGGCTTCGAGCGCTTCCTCGACGTGCGCCTCGACGAGGCGGAGGCCAAGGCCGGTCTCACGGGCGGCACGCCGCGCACCATCGAGGGGCCCCTCTACGTGGCCGGCGCCCCGCTGGTGAAGGGGGAGGGCCGGCTCGACGACGGCTCGGAGGAGGGGGAGATCCTGGTCATGCACGGCCAGGTGCGCGACGTGGACGGGACGCCCGTCGCCGGCGCCCATGTGGAGGTGTGGCACGCCAACACGCGCGGCAACTATTCCTTTTTCGACAAGGGCCAGAGCGCCTTCAACCTGCGCCGCACCATCGAGACCGACGCCGAGGGCCGCTACCGCTTCCGCACCATCATGCCGTCGGGATATGCGGTGCCGCCGGAAGGCTCCACCGACACCCTGCTGAAGCAGCTCGGCCGCCATGGCCACCGCCCGGCGCACATCCACTTCTTCGTCAGCGCGCCCGGCTATCGCAAGCTCACCACCCAGATCAACATCGACGGCGATCCCTATCTCCACGACGACTTCGCCTTCGCCACCCGCGACGACCTGATCCCGCCGGTGGAGCGCAACGCGGACCCCGCGGCCATCGCTGCCGCCGGGCTCAACGAGCCGTTCGCCGCCATCGCGTTCGACTTCGAGCTCAAGCGCGAGGCCGGCCTCCTGCCGGCCGCGGAAGTGCAGCGCCTGCGCGCGGAAGCCGCCTGAGGCGCGGACGGGCGGCGCGCCCCGCGCCGCCCGACTCTCGCGCAACCCATCCCCCAATCAACGATCAAACCGGCAGGTGGAGGAAACCATGGCGGGTGCAACCCAGAGCATCCAGGATCTCCTGGACAAGGAGCCCGTGCGCGGGCGCCAGTGGCTCGTCTTTCTTCTATGTTTCTTCGTGGCCGCGCTCGACGGCTTCGATACCCAGTGCATCGCCTATACCGGGCCCGCCATCGCCAAGGCTTTCGGCATGGCGCCGGCGGAGATGACCTACATCTTCATCTCCGGCACGCTGGGCATGGCCATCGGCGCCATGGCGCTGGGCTCCATCGGCGACAAGATCGGCCGGCGCACCGCCATCCTCGGCGCCATGCTGCTCTTCGGCGTCTTCTCGCTGGCCATCGCCTTTGCCACATCGCCCACGCAGATCGTGGTCCTGCGCTTCCTCACCGGGCTCGGCATGGGCGGCGCGACGCCGGTCCTGCTGGCGCTCGCCGCCGAATACGCGCCGAGCCGCGCCCGCGGCACGGTGCTCACCGGCGTGCTGCTCGGCCTGCCGCTGGGCGCCGTTCTCGGCGGGCTCCTCGCCTCCGGCTGGATGCCGGTGATCGGCTGGCAGGGCATCTATCTCGTCGGCGGCTCGCTGCCGCTCGCCATGCTGATCGTCTGCCTGTTCATCCTGCCGGAATCGCCGCAGTTGCTCGTCACCCGCGGCAAGCCCGGCGATCTCGAGAACAGCCGCAGCCTCGTCGCCCGCATCATCGGCCGGCCGGTGCCCGCCGAGACGCGTTTCGTGCCGGAGGAGAAGGTGGCGAAGGGCTCGGTCGCCGCGCTCTTCGCCCCCGCCTACCGCACGCGCACCATCGCCGTGTGGGCGACCTATCTCTTCAACTGGATCGCCTGGTTCATGCTGCTGCTGTGGCTGCCCACGGTGCTCACCACCGCCGGGCTTCCCGCCGCCACCGCCGCCTTCGGGACGGTGACCGTGAACACGGCGTTCATCGTCTGCGCCATCCCGCTCTCCATCGTGCTGCCGAAGGTGAATGCACGCTTCCTGCTGCTCGGCATGTTCGCCCTCGGCATCGCCATCTGCGTCGGCCTCGCGCTCGCGGGGAACAACTGGACGGCGGTGTTCGTCCTCGTCGCCGCGGCGGGCTTCGGCGTGGGCGGCCAGCAGCTGGCGCTGAACTACCTCATCTCCGGCATATACCCCACCGAGCTGCGCGCCACCGGCACCGGCTGGGCCATCGGCATCGGCCGCACCGGCGCCATCGTCGGCTCCGCGCTCGGCGGCTGGTTCCTGCAGATGGGTGGCGTGCCGGGCTATTATCTCGGTATCGCCATTCCGCTCGCCATCGCCGCGCTGGCGGTGGCGCTGATCCGTGCTCGCCCGGTGGCGGAGCCGAAGGGCTCGCTCTCCACCGCGCATTGACGGCACAGGAAACAAGGACGGTCGCGGGACATCCCGCGGCCGCTCCCGCGCGGCATGAGGGAGAGAATGGTGGGAGATAGGCGGTTCGAGAACAAGGTGGCCCTGGTGACCGGCTCGGCCCAGGGCATCGGCCGCGCCACAGCGGTGCGGCTCGCCCGCGAGGGCGCCAGGGTGTTCATCGTGGACCGGGCGGCTGATGTGAACGCCGAAGTCGCCGCGGAGATCGAGGCGGCGGGGGGCAGCGCACTGGCCTTCGCGGCGGACCTGGAGACCCATGCCGGCGCCGAGGCCATGGTGGAGGCCGCGCTCCGGGCCTGCGGACGCATCGACGTCGCCGTGCACAATGTGGGCGGCACCATCTGGTCGAAGCCGTTCTGGACCTATGAGCCCGAGGAGATGGAGAAGGAGATCCGGCGCTCGCTGTGGCCGACCTTGTGGAGCTGCCGTGCCGTGATCCCCGTGATGATGCGGCAGAAAAGCGGGTCCATCGTGAATGTGGGCTCCAACGCCACCCGCGGCATCTATCGCGTGCCCTATTCGGCGGCGAAGGGCGGCGTCCACGCCATGACCACCTGCATGGCGCTGGAGCTCGCCGAGCATGGCATCCGCGTCAACGCCGTCTCGCCCGGCGCCATCGACAACGGGGTGCGCGCCATTCCCCGCAACACCGCTCCGCTGTCCGACCAGGAGAAGGCGTGGGGCAGGCAGATGTACGAGGACATCCTCTCCGGCACGCCGCTGCACCGCATGGGGACCAAGGAGGAGGTGGCGGCCACCATCTGCTTCTTCGCCTCCGACGAGGCCGGCTACATCACCGGCCAGACCTGCTTCGTCGCCGGCGGCACCGTGGGCTGAAGCGTCCGTCACCTTGAACTGCCCGCGTCGTGCCCGATGTCCCGGCCATCGGCGAGCGGGACCAACATCGGCATCCCTCCCTTGCCCCTCGGCGGCGGAGGGCTCCGACGTCCTTTTGCCCGAAGATCCGGCGCTTCCTCGAAGGGGCAATCGGATCGCGGCCTTTGCGCGATCGCGATGCGCTATTGATTGATCTCGGGCTCGACAAGGCTCGCTAGATTTTTCAGCGATTCCTGCCAGCCGAGATAACAAGCCTCGGCCGGAATGACGTCCGGCACGCCCGCCTGCGTGATATCCAACTCGGTGCCGACCGACACCTTCTTCAACGTCACGGTCACCTGCATCTCGCCGGGCAGGTTGGGATCGTCGAACGTGTCGGTGTAGCGCAGGCGTTCACCCGGCACGAGCTCGACATATTCGCCGCCGAACATGTGGCTCTGGCCCGTCGTGAAGTTCCGGAAGGACATCCTGAACGTCCCTCCGACCTTCGCCTCCAGATGATGCACGGTGCAGGCGAAGCCGTTGGGCGGCAGCCATTTCGCGAGCGCGTCCGCCTCGATGAACGCGCGATAGATCTTCTCCGGGCTGGTCGCCAGAACGCGGTGCAACCGTATGGTGCTGGGCATGGTGGCTCATCCTTATGACCTAGTGGAAATGGGCGTTGAAGCCGGTGAGGCCTCCTGGGGTCGGCAGTCCGGCATGATCTGCAATTCTTTGCCTTGCCGATCCACGCCCCGAGGACGAACGTGGACTTTCGGATCCGACAACGGGGTCTCAGATTTTTCTGAAGGCACCCGCAGCGTTCGATCCGGCCCGCCCCGTGCCCGATCGTCGGGACTTCATTTTTATTTGCAGCCGGAACCATGTCTCAAGAAAAATCCGTCCTCGCTTCCGGAAGCCAGAACGAAAATACGGTGCCGGCGCCAGGCGCGCTCTCCACCGTCATCGTGCCCCCGGCCCGTTCGACCAGGGTGTAGCTGATGGACAGGCCGAGGCCGGTGCCGCCCTGCGGCTTGGTGGTGAAGAACGGATCGAACACCCGCCCGATGCGCTCCGGCGGAATTCCGGCGCCGGTGTCCGCCACCTCGATGCGGATGCCCGCCTGGCCGCCGCGCGCCTCGTCGCGGGTGCGGAGCGTGAGCGTCCCCACCCTCGGCATGGCATGGATGGCGTTGACCATGAGGTTGATGAGCACCTGCTGCATCTCCACCCGGTTCATCAGCACGAGCCGGGTCGCCGTCTCCTCCCGCGTCACCGTGATCTCGGTGCGTGAGAGTAGATGCTGGACGAGCACGAGGGTGTCGCCGATCACCTCCCCCGCGGCGACCGGATCGAGATGGCCCGCGAATTCCGCCGGCCGGGCAAACTGCAGCAGCTTGGAGACGATGATGGTGATGCGGTGGACCTGCTGGTCGATGAGGTTGAATTCGGTGCGCACCGGCCCCGCGGCCGCCCCCAGGACGTCGCGGGCCACGTCGAGATTGCCCTGGATCACCGCCACCGGGTTGTTGATCTCGTGGGCCACCCCGGCGGTGATCTCGCCGATGGCGGCGAGCTTCTCGGACATCACCAGCTGGCGTTGGGTGGCGGCGAGTTCCGCATTGGCCGCCTGAAGCTCCGCCGTGCGCTCGGCGACGCGGCGGTCCAGCTCCTGCGTCCAGCGGCGCAGCTCGCCGTCGCGCTGCTGGAGGAGGTCCAGCATGGCGTCGAGATGATGGGCGACCCGGCCGATCTCATCCGAGGTGGCGGCGACCCCGGTGCGGGCCGAGAGGGCGCCGCCCTCCACCGCGGCGATGGTGGCGTTCATGGCCTCCAGCGGCCGGAAGATGCCCGCGGCCCAGCGCAGCAGCACCGGGGTCGCGACCATGGCCACCAGCAGGAAGCCCACCGCCACCGCCGCGAGGCTCGCCCGCTTCAGGGCGAGGAAGGGCGCCTCCAGGAAGCCCACATAGAGCATGCCGACGCGCCTGCCGTGGCTGTCCACCACCGGCTCGTAGGCGGAGATGTACCAGTCGTTCACCACGAAGGCCCGGTCGAGCCAGACGCGGCCCTCGCCGAGGACCGCCTCGCGCACCTCCTTCGATACGCGGGTGCCCAGCGCCCGCCGCCCCTCGAAGAGGCGCACGTTGGTGGAGACGCGCACGTCGTCCACGAACAGGGTGGCGGTGCCGGCGCTGCCTTCGGGCAGGCTGCCGGAGCGGTAGACGAGATCGTTGATGGTGTCGATGAAATCGAGGTTCTGGTTGAGCAGGAGGCCGCCGACCAGGGCCGCGCGGCCGGCGCCGGGAACATTCACCGGCGTGCCCGAGTGCACCACCATGCCCCGGTCCTCGCCGGCACGGTCGGTGGGCACCGCGCCGGGGGTGGGCACGAGGGCGATATGGGCGCGTGTCGCCAGCTCCGGCGACAGGCGGGCGAGCTGGCTGGCGCTGAAGACGTCGATCTCGGTGGAGGCCCTGCCATTGAGGGCCCGGCGCTCCACCGGCCACAGATCCGCCGCGTCCTCCCCCGCCGTGGCGGCCGGCGACGCGGCGATGCGGCGGCCCTGCGCATCGAGGACGTAGAGGAAATCGAGCCCCATCGCCCGCCGCCGCTGATCGAGGAAAGCCGCCATGGCGTCGGGATCGCCCCGGTCGGCGACGCGGGCGAAGGCGACGGAATCGCCCAGCGCATGCAGCGTCTCGTCGGAGCGCTCCATGAGCCGGTCGAGATACTGGCGAGCGATGGTGAGGTCGCCGTTCACCTTGGAGATGAGCAGGCGGTCGAACTGCTGCGTCCACCACGTCACCACCACCGCGAGCACCGCCGGCAGGATGAGGAGCGTGGGAAGGAGCGCGATGGCGAGCAGCCGCACCCGCACCGAGCGCAGGCGAGAGAGGGTCTCCCGCCAGCGCGGCGGCGCGGCCGGCTCAGGCATTCCAGGCCTTCAGCTTGCGGTCCAGTGTCTTGCGCGAGACGCCGAGGCGCCGCGCCGCCTCGGCCCGGTTGCCGCCGGCCTCGCCGAGCACCTTGAGCATGTGGGCCTTCTCCACTGCGTCGAGGGCCTGCGAGAACGCCTCCTCGTCCTCTTCCGCATCGCCGGGCACCACGTCCCGCGGGAAGTCGCCGAGGATCAGCGAGCGCTCGATGACGTTGCGCAGCTCCCGCACGTTGCCCGGCCAGGGATAGCGGGCGAGGTCCCGCAGCGTCGCATCGGAGAGGCCCAGGGGCGCGACGCCGAGCTGGGCGGACAATTCGTCCATGAACAGGCGGGCGAGGGGCGCCACGTCCGCCGCCCGCTCGCGCAGGGGGGAAAGGTGGATGTTCACCACGTTGAGGCGGTAATAGAGGTCCTGGCGGAAGCGGCCCTGCGCCACGGCGTCGGCAAGGTCGCAATTGGTGGCGGCGACGAGGCGCACGTCCACCGGGATCTCGCGCTCGGCGCCCACCGGGCGCACCTTCTTGTCCTCGATGACGCGCAGCAGCTTGGACTGCATGGCGGGGGGCAGCTCGCCCACCTCGTCGAGGAAGAGCGTGCCGCCCTGGGCGTAGAAGAACAGCCCCTCGCGGGAGGAGGCGGCGCCGGTGAAGGCGCCCTTCAGGTGGCCGAACAGCTCGCTCTCGATGATCTCCGGGGCGATGGCGGCGCAGTTCACCGGCACGAACGGCTTTGCCGCGCGTGGCGAGACCGTGTGCAATGCCCGGGCGGTCACCTCCTTGCCGGTGCCGGATTCCCCGGTCACCAGCACGGTGGTGGGCATGGGGCCGACGCGCTCGATCATGCTGCGCACGGCATGGGTGGACAGGGACGCCCCCGCCATGATGCCGGGGCCGCCGCCGGGCAGCGTCTTCAGCTCCCGCTTGAGCACGAAGTTCTCGCGCAGGAGCCGACCCCGGTCGAGGCAGCGGGCGATGGCGTTGAGGATCTGGTTGGAGCGGAACGGCTTCAGCACGAAGTCCGCCGCGCCCGCGCGCAGCGCCTTGATGGCGGTCTCCAGGTCGGCGAAGGCGGTGATCAGGATCACGTCGCGGTAGAAGCCGGAACCGCGCAACTCCTCCAGCCATTCGAGGCCGGTGCGCCCCGCCATGATGTTGTCGAGGATGATGAGGTCGAAGGGCGTCGCCTCCAGCAGCCGGGACGCGGCCGCCACGTCGGCCGCCTCGGCCACATGGCGGCACCTTGAGGCGAGCATGCGCATGAGGAAATTCCGCATGCCCGGCTCGTCGTCCACGATCAGGATGGAGGCGCCGGCCAGATGCGGGCTGAAGGCGATGTCGCCGGCGGCATCGGCCGGGGCGTCGGCAATGGGGGTCATCTCATCTCGACCGTCGTTCTCGGACCCTCGCCGACACGCGACAAAGGCCATCCGCGAAAGACGCCCGGCCCGGCGCGTGCCCGGCCGTCCCGCCCTTCCTCCCGATGCCGCGCCCGCGGCATCGGCGTCATCCATCGCGCACTTTGCGGGAGCGAGCAAACAGGAAAGAGGCGTGCCCCGCCGGCCCTTTGGGGGGATGAGGCGCGCCGGAGGGGAGCCGGGAGAGGGGAACGCGTTCTCCTCTCCCGGGTAAGAGGGCGATTCACCGACCAGATTGTTCCAATCTGATCGGATCGCGCTCTAGCGGAACAGGATCACCGCCTTCTGCAGGGTGATCCACACGCCCCAGGCGAGGGGAAGGCCCACCACCAGCCAGGCCAGCACCACGACCGGCAGGGGCGTCGACCCCGAGGCGATTGGGGTCGAGCTGCGCACGGCCGCGGGGGTGCCGCCGTCCTTGGCCTCCTCCTCGAAGTCCTCGAAGTCGGCGTGGGCCTCTTCCCTGGCGAGGGCGGCCTTGCCCAGCTTCTTCAGCTCGTCGTCCTTCATGTAGAGATGCTCGGCGACGGGCCGGACCAGGAGGTTGCACACCAGGCCGAGCACGAGCAGGCCGGCGAGGATGTACATGGTCTGGTCGTAGGCGGCCTCCCGCGGGATGCCGGAGGCGATCTGGTACTCGCGCAGATAGTTCACCAGCACCGGACCGAGCACGCCCGCCGTGGCCCAGGCGGTGAGCAGGCGGCCGTGGATGGCGCCCACCATGTGGGTGCCGAAGATGTCGGCCAGATAGGCCGGGATGGTGGCGAACCCGCCGCCGTACATGGACAGGATGATGCAGAAGGCGCCGACGAACAGCACCACCGAGCCCATGTGCGCCGTGGTCGGCACGAGCGCATACAGGCCGAAGCCGAGCACGAAGAAGACCGCGTAGGTCATCTTGCGCCCGAGCCGGTCGGAGAAGGAGGCCCAGGCGAAGCGCCCGCCGATGTTGCACAGGCTGAGGAGGCCGGTGAAGCCCGCCGCGATGGCGGCGATCTGCGCCTTCTGGCCGACATCGAGCTGGGAGAAGGTGAGGTCAAGGCCGATCAGCTTTCCGCCGAACACCTCCTGCAGCATGGGCGAGGCCATGCCGATGACGCCGATGCCGGCCGACACGTTCAGGCACAGCACCGCCCACAGCAGCCAGAACTGGGGCGTCTTCCAGGCCACGTTCAGGTGCACGTGGCGGTGGGTGACCATGGCGTTGGCGGCGGCGGCGGGAGGCGTCCAGCCCTTCGGCGTCCAGCCTTCGCGCGGGACGCGATAGCCCAGCGCGCCGCCGACCATGAAGATGAAATAGATGCCGGCCATGGCGAGGAAGGTCTGCCACACGCCCACCGAGGCGGGCGAGGAGAAGTGGCGCATGAGGATGTCGGCCAGCGGCGCGCCGATCATGGCGCCGCCGCCGAAGCCCATGATGGCCATGCCGGTGGCCATGCCGCGCCGGTCGGGGAACCACTTGATGAGGGTGGAGACCGGCGAGATGTAGCCGAGCCCCAGCCCGATGCCGCCGATGACGCCGGAGCCGAGCCACAGCATCCAGATCTGGTGCAGGTAGACGCCGGCCGCTGAGATGACCAGGCCGCCGCACCAGCAGAACGCCGAGACGAGGCCGGCCTTGCGTGGGCCGGCCGTCTCCAGCCAGCCGCCCCAGATGGCGGCGGAGGAGCCGAGCAGGACGAAGAACAGGGTGTACATCCAGCCGAGGGACGAGATCTGCCAATCGCAGGTGGTGGCGAACAACGCCGCGACGGCGCCCATGTCGGCGGGGCAGGCGATGGGCTTGCTCACCCCCACCGCGCGGGAGAGCGGCAGCCAGAACACGCTGAAGCCGTAGGCCATGCCGATGCACAGATGGATCGCGAGGGCGGCCGGTGGTACCAGCCAGCGGTTGAAACCGGCGGAGGCGATGGTGCGCTCCCGGCTCAGGAACGGGGGCGGCGCATAGGTGGCAAGGGTCATGGTTCCTCCAGCATGCTTATTGCTTGGCGCGCGCTCTCGTCGGACGCGCGGCACCGGGCGCTTAGCAAGCCGAGGGCCAGGACAAAGACCTTTCCAAATCAACGTGTTGACTGGGAGGGTTCATGCGGGAGATGGACACTTTGTCCAACCCGGCAGACCTCCGCGGGGGCGGCCGGGTCATTTTGGCCATAGCGACATCCCCATGCGGAAGTGGCACAAGCGTGTGCCGGCGCAGCGCCGCTTCCGGCGTCACCGTCTCGTGCGGGTCGCCAGGTCCCCCTGGGGGTGCGTGGAAAGTCGCAGGCTCTTGTCCCGGTCGAGGTGACAGGCGAGACGGAAAAGGACTTTCTGGAAGGCGATGGACCCGGAAAGCCGGGATCAAACACCCAAGTCCTTTGCGAGGCCGTCGCATGCGAGCGCTCCCCTTGCGCTCCCGCCGCACCTCGGCTAGAGGTCTTATCCCGATCTGTCGAGCGAAGAGTAGAGCGCCCCGTGTCGTCCCGCACGACCAAGACTGCCGCTTCTGCCCCCCGGACCATCAAGGTTCCGGGCAACGCTCTTATTCTGCGCGCGCTTCTTCTCCTTAGCCGCCCCTGAGGGCCGGCCGGGCTTGTGCCTGGGCACTCAGGGGATCACGCCGCCGCCGGGTTGCAGACCCGGCGCCCGTTTCGGCTTATCATCCGGCTCGAATGCGCCCGCCCGAAGGGCCCCGCCGGATCGCGAGAAGGACCTTTCTTATGAGCGAAGCCCCAGCTTCCCCCGCCGCCGCTCCCGTATCCGCAGTGCCTGTCTCGGACCGCGACCGCGTCATCATCTTCGACACCACCCTGCGCGACGGCGAGCAGTGCCCCGGCGCCTCCATGACCTTCGAGGAGAAGCTGGAGGTCGCGGAACTGCTCGACGAGATGGGCGTGGACGTGATCGAGGCCGGCTTCCCCATCGCCTCCATCGGCGATTTCGAGAGCGTCGCCGAGATCGCCCGCCGCACCAAGCGCGCCACCATCGCCGGCCTGTCCCGCGCCGCCCTCAACGACATCGACCGCTGTGCCGAGGCGGTGAGGCACGCCCGCCGCGGGCGCATCCACACCTTCCTCTCCACCTCGCCCGTGCACATGAAGTACAAGCTCCAGAAGGAGCCGCACGAGGTGCTGGAGATGGTCGTCGCCTCCGTCACCCGCGCCCGCAACCATGTGGAGGACGTGGAGTGGTCGTCGGAGGACGGCACCCGCACCGAGATCGATTTCCTCTGCCGCTGCGTGGAAGCCGCCATCAAGGCGGGCGCCACCACCATCAACATCCCCGATACGGTGGGCTACACCACGCCGGGCGAGTACGAGGCCCTGTTCCGCACCGTGCGCGAGCGGGTGCCCAACTCGGACAAGGCCATCTTCTCGGTGCACTGCCACGACGACCTCGGCATGGCGGTGGCCAACTCCCTGGCCGGCCTCGCCGGCGGCGCCCGGCAGATCGAGTGCACCGTCAACGGCATCGGCGAGCGCGCGGGCAATGCGGCGCTCGAGGAATTGGTGATGGCCATCGAGACGCGCAGCGATGTGCTGCCGTATCGCACGGGCGTGAACACCAAGATGCTCACCCGGGCCTCCAAGCTCGTGTCGGCGGTGACGTCGTTCCCGGTGCAGTACAACAAGGCCATCGTCGGCCGGAACGCCTTCGCCCATGAGAGCGGCATCCACCAGGACGGCATGCTCAAGCACACCCAGACCTACGAGATCATGACGCCGGAGAGCGTCGGCGTCTCCAAGACCTCGCTGGTCATGGGCAAGCATTCCGGCCGCGCCGCCTTCCGCGACAAGCTGAAGACCATGGGCTACGAGCTGGGCGAGAACGCCCTCAATGACGCCTTCGCCCGCTTCAAGGACCTCGCCGACCGCAAGAAGGTGGTCTACGACGAGGACATCGAGGCGCTGGTGGACCAGGGCATCGCCGCCGCCCACGACCGCATCAAGCTCATTTCCCTGTCGGTCATCGCCGGCACCCGCGGGCCGCAGCGCGCCACCATGAAGCTGGAGGTGGACGGCCAGGTGAAGACGGAGGAGGCCGAAGGCAACGGCCCGGTGGACGCCACCTTCAACGCCATCAAGGCGCTGGTGCCGCACACGGTCAAGCTCGACCTCTACCAGGTGCATGCGGTGACCGAGGGCACTGACGCGCAGGCGGAAGTTTCGGTGCGGCTGGAGGAGAACGGCAAGGCGGTGACGGCCCGCTCGGCCGACCCGGACACGCTGGTCGCCTCCGCCCAGGCCTACATCACCGCCCTCAACAAGCTGCAGATGAAGCGGCAGAGCGTGAACCCGCAGAGCGCCGTGGGCTGAGTCCCGCGCCGCACGGATAGCGCCACACCGAAAAGGGCCGCCCGATGCCGGGCGGCCCTTTTTGCTGCTCTGGCCGGAGCATTTCCCTGATTCCCGGAACCGCGAAAATGCTCCATGTCCCGGGACCGGCGACCACCTTGCCCGAACGCTTGATCTATTGCCCGCGCGGCGTTTCCCCGGCGCCGGGGGCGCCGGGGGCGCCGCCCTGCGGGCTCGGCTGCGGGGTGCCCTGGGGGCGAGCCTGGGGCGCGGCGGGACGCTCGGCGGGCGCCGGACGCTCCGCCGGGACGGGCCGTGCCTGTGGCGCACCGCCGGGAGCTGCACCCTGGGGAGCGCGCGGCGTGTCGCCTTGCGGGCCAGGCGCCGCCGCAGGCCTCTCAGGCGCCGCAGGCCGTTCTGGGGTCGCGGGCCTCTCGGGCGCCGCCGGCCGGTCTCGCGCGGCGGGTGCCGGTGCGCGGTCCGGGGCATCGGTGCCCGTGCGCGGCGGCGCCTGCGGCCGCTCCGGACGCGACGGGGCCGGACGATCCGGCGCAGGGGGGCGCTCGCGGGCCGGACGATCGGTTCCGGCATCAGGCGGGCGACGATCGCCGGGCGCGGCCGGCGGGGCGGCCTGGGGCTGGCGCGGACGATCAGGCTGCGCCTCGCGCTCATTCTGTTCCGGTCGCCCGCTGCGGGGCGGTGCCGTGGCCGGATCGGTGGCGCCGGGGGGAGGCGTCGGCCGGTCGGGGGGCGTCGTCGGGGCATCGGGCTGGCGCGCCGGCGTGCCGGCGGGCGAAGGCGCCGGGGAGGGGCGCCCGGGAGACTGGGCTCCGGGAGACTGGGCTCCGGGCGGCGGGACGGCTGGCCGTCCGTCTGCCGGCCGCGGCGAACCGGGCGGTGCGGGCGTCGCGCCCGGCGCGGGCCGGTCCTGTGGCGCGGGGCCGCCTCCGGCACGGGCCGGCGGCAGCGCATTGGGGCGCTCGCGCTCCATGCGGTCCATCACCTGCTGCGCCCGCTGCTGGCGCTGTTCCACAAGGCCGTGCAACTTCTCGCTGCGCGCGCGAAGCGCTTCCAGGCGGCGCTGCTGCATCTCGCGCTCGTTGCGCGTCGCCTGCTGGATCTCCTGTTGCAGCCGGTCGCGCTGGCCCTGGCGCAGGGTATCCATCTCCTGCCGGTAGGCCCGGTCGTCGCCGGACCAGCGGCGGTCGCGCAGGGTGCGCCGCTGGTCGGGGGTGATGACCGAGAGCAGGGCGGCGGACGGGGCGAGCAGCGCCGGAACCGGATCGCGCACATAGTCGCGCACCAAGACGCGCTGGTTCTGCCGGATCTCCCGCTCGAAGCGGGGCGGCACGGGGATGCGTCGGTCGGTGCCGATGGACGGCCCGTAAATGCCGATCCGCGCACCACTGGCATCGTCGAACTCGTCGCCATAGCCGTCCACGAACACCACCTGCCGGGTGACGATCCGCGTGCCGGCGACGGGCTCGAACACCGCGCGATCGACGAAGCGGGTGGTCACCATCCCGTCGCGATAGACCGGACGGTAGATCTGCGGATCGTTGCGCAGCCACGCGCCGATCTCGCCGATGGGCGAGACCCGCACGGCGAGGTCAGGCTCGGCGATGTAGCGGTCCTCCACGAACACCCAGCTTTCCGCCACCGGCGGGTCCATGACGCGGGGCGCGCCATAGGCGAAGCCGCGCCCGTCCGGGGCGATGGGCGCCCAGCCGGTATGTCCGCCGCCGCGCCGCCACGTCACCCAGGCCGGTGCCCAGGTATCGCCGGGCACCCAGAACCAGCCATAGGCCGGGTCGTAGCCCCAGCGGCCATAATGGTACACGGCCCAGGCGAAGGGCTCGGCCGAATCCCAGTACCACCCATGGTCATCGGTCCAGATCCAGCGTCCCTCCTGGTAGGGCCGCCAGCTCGAATCGAGTCCGGACGGGATCCACACATATTGGTAGTCGGGGTGCTGCACCCAGGTCCCGTGCTCGGCGAGCGGACCGTAGAAGATGTCGACGTTCACCCGCTGCCGGTCGCCCGCGGCCCGTCCCGCGTCCTGTCCGGCCCCCTGCGCCATTGCCGGCGCGGCAACGGGCAAGGCGGCGACCGGGGGCAGGCTCAGGGTAAGGGCGACGGTCGCCAGGAGATGTCGTGAAATTCGCATTCGGTGTCCTCTCAGGTGCGCAGGCAAGAGAACCGGCGGAGGCAGGGCCCGGTTCCGTCCGTGGCGCTGCGGAAAAATATATTTATTTTCAATAATTTATCTGAAGTAGCGGAGCCGTGGTGCGGCAAATGAAGGGCACGCGAGGCGGGCGGGAGGTGCCTGGGTCGTGCTCTCCCGGAGGCAACTGCCGCCACTTCGGGCTTGACGGCTGCCGCTACGCGACCTTCAAAGGAGGTAAGGGGTGTTCGAAGAAGCTCCCGGAGGAGGAAACCGATGCGTATCCTGTCAGCGGTGCTGGCGTTTGCCGCCGCGCTTGGCCTTTCGACCGTCGCCGGCGCCCAGACCTATCCGAGCCGGCCGATCACCATGATCGTCCCGTTCGCCGCGGGCGGCCCCACCGACACGGTGGCGCGCCTCGTCGCCGAATCCATGTCGAAGACGCTGGGCCAGCAGGTGATCGTGGAGAATGTCGGCGGCGCCGGCGGCACCCGCGGTGCGGGCCAGGTGGCGAAGGCGGCCCCGGACGGCTACACCATTCTCCTGCACCATATCGGCCACGCCACGGCGGCGAGCCTGTACCGCAAGCTGCCGTACAATCCGGCGACCGACTTCGAGGCGGTGGGCCTCGTCACCGCCGTGCCCATGACCATGATCTCCAAGTCCGGCTTCGAGCCGAAGACCATGGTCGACGTGATCGCCTACGTGAAGGCCAACAAGGACAAGGTCACCTACGCCAATGCCGGCGTCGGCTCCGCCTCGCACCTGTGCGGCATGCTGTTCATGTCCACCATCGGCGCGCAGATGACCACGGTGCCTTATCAGGGGACCGGACCGGCCATGAACGACATCGTCGGCGGCCAGGTCGACCTCATGTGCGACCAGACCACCAACACGACGGGCCAGATCAAGGGCGGCAAGGTTAAGGCCTTCGCCGTGACTACCAAGGACCGGGTAAAGTCGCTGCCCGACCTGCCGACCATGCAGGAGAGCGGGCTCAAGGATTATGAGGTCGCGGTCTGGCACGGCGTCTACGTTCCCAAGGGCACGCCCAAGGAGATCGTGGACAAGCTCAACGCCGCTCTCAACACGGCCCTCGACGATCCCAAGGTGGTGGCCCGCTTCGCCGACCTCGGCACAGAGCCCGAGGCGAAGGATCGCCGCAGTCCCGCCTTTCATAAGGATTTCGTCATCGCCGAGATCGCCCGGTGGAAGCCGGTGATCCAGTCCGCCGGCGTCTACGCCGACTGACGCGGCCCACCGGCGCCCGCAAGGCGCCGCGCAGGCGGAGCCGGGCACATATCCACCGCCGGGGGGCGCATTCCGCGTCCCCCGGCGGTGTCGACTTCGGCGCACTTCCGGTTTTCGCCGCCGCTCCGCAGGCCGGACGACACGGAAACGGGATCCCTGAAGGCCGCTCGGCCCTGCCGGCGGCTGCATCTCCACATTCAAGAACAGCGGACGCCGGGCCGACGAGACCGCGATGTGGTCCGAACAGCATCGGCTCCGGAGGCAAGTGGGCTCTAGGGGCTGGGACACATGAACATCATCCGCAACCCGAAGGACGTCCTTTCGGGTCTTCTCTTCATCTTCCTGGCGGGTCTGCTCGGCCTGCAGGCCTGGGACCTGCCGCTCGGCACCGCGGTGCGGATGGGGCCAGGCTATTTCCCGCTGGTGCTGGCGGCCCTGCTCGGCCTGCTCGGCCTCATCGTGCTGGTCAACGGCCTGCGGTTTGATGGCGACATGCCGAGCGGCATCGCCTGGCGGGCGGTGGTCATCCTCACCTTTTCCGTCGTCTTCTTCGGCTTCGCCGTGCGCCCGCTGGGCTTCCTCCCGGCGCTCGGCATCACCGTTTTCGTCTCGGCCCTGGCGAGCCGCAAGTTCCACATCGTCACGGCGCTGGCCAACACGGCGGTGATGGTGGTGTTCGCCTGGGCGGTGTTCATCAAGGGGCTGGGCCTGCCACTGCCCCTCCTCGGCCCATGGCTCGGCGGATATTGAGGAACTGAGACGATGGAACTCTTCGACAACCTCGCCCTCGGCTTCTCCGTCGCCCTCTCGCTGCAGAACGTCCTCTACTGCTTCGTGGGCGTGCTGCTGGGCACCCTCATCGGCGTGCTGCCGGGCCTCGGCCCCATCGCCACCATCGCCATGCTTTTGCCCATCACCTTCGGCCTGCCGCCGGTGTCGGCGCTGATCATGCTGTCGGGCATCTATTACGGCGCCCAGTATGGCGGATCGACCACGGCCATCCTCATCAACCTGCCGGGGGAGAGCTCCTCGGTGGTCACCGCCATCGACGGCCACCAGATGGCCAGGAAGGGCCGCGCCGGCGCCGCGCTGGCCACCGCGGCGCTCGGCTCCTTCTTCGCCGGCACGGTCGCCACCTTCCTGCTCGCCGTCTTCGCGCCGCCCCTGGCGGAGTTGGCGCTGAAGTTCGGGCCGCCGGAATATTTCTCCCTCATGGTGCTCGGCCTCGTCGCCTCGGTGACGCTGGCCTCCGGCTCGGTGGTCAAGGCCATCGCCATGATCGTCCTCGGCCTGATGCTCGGCCTGTCGGGGCAGGACATCTACACCGGCACGCCGCGTTTCACCTTTGACCTGCCGGAACTGTCCGACGGCTTCGACTTCGTGGCGCTCGCCATGGGCATGTTCGGCATCAGCGAGATCATCAGGAATCTCGAGGACGAGCACACGCGCTCCCTCGTCGCCGCCAAGGTGAAGAGCCTGATGCTCACGAAGGACGAGTTCAAGCGCATCATCTGGCCGGTGCTGCGCGGAACCACCCTGGGCTCGTTTCTCGGCATCCTGCCGGGCGGCGGCGCCATGCTGTCCTCCTTCGCGTCCTATTCGATCGAGAAGAAGATGTCGAAACACCCGCAGGAGTTCGGGCGCGGTGCCATCGAGGGCGTGGCGGGGCCGGAGAGCGCCAACAACGCCGGGGCGCAAACCTCGTTCATCCCCATGCTGACCCTCGGCATCCCCTCCAACCCGGTGATGGCCCTGATGATCGGCGCCCTCATCATCCAGGGCATCACGCCGGGGCCGAATGTGGTCACCGAGAAGCCGGACCTGTTCTGGGGCGTGATCGCCTCCATGTGGATCGGCAACTTCATGCTGGTGCTCTTGAACCTGCCGCTGATCGGTCTGTGGGTGAAGCTGCTGACGGTGCCGTACCACGTGATGTTCCCGGCCATCATCGCGTTCTGCTGCATCGGCGTGTACAGCGTGAACAACAACACCTTCGACGTGTACTCGATGGCGCTGTTCGGGCTCCTGGGCTACGCGCTGGTGAAGCTGGACTGCGAGCCGGCGCCGCTGCTGCTCGGCTTCGTCATCGGCCCCATGCTGGAGGAATACCTGCGCCGCGCCATGCTGATCTCCCGCGGCGATCCCTTGGTGTTCGTGACGCGCCCCATCTCCGCGGTGCTCCTGGCGCTGGCCCTGGCGGCGCTGGTGGTGGTGCTCCTGCCCTCGGTGCAGAAGACCCGCGAGGAGGCCTTCAAGGAGTAAGCGTGCGCGGCGACCGGAGCGGCGGCGAGAATCTTCGCCGCCGCCCTTGTCAGGCGGGAACGCATTTGCTAAACGGACGCCTCCTTCCGGGGGCACCCCTGGAACGGGCGCATAGCTCAGTTGGTAGAGCAGCTGACTCTTAATCAGCGGGTCCTAGGTTCGAGCCCTAGTGCGCCCACCAAGTTTCAAGCGAGAACGGAAAGAACGGATTGCACGCCAGGTTGCAGCCTTCGTTCCGTCTCCGCGCTTCTCCTCCAGATTCACCATAGCTTGCTCCGCAAGCTCGCGCGTGCTGCCGAGATCGTGCGCCTGGAGGACCGATTGGCATCCTTCCGGCTGTGGCTGGTGATCTGCGGCACGGCGCAGCCGGCAAAGGCGAGGCGCGTCACGCCCTGCCGCAGGCTGACCCTTTCCCCATCATGGGCCGTCCATGACAACCGCAGCAGGTCGCCTTGCCTCTGCCCTGTCCAGGGCGCCAGCGTGGGCGCGAGGCGAGGCGACAGGGACGCCTCTGCCAGGAATGCCGCGATGGCATCCTCCGTCCATACGATGCCGGCCCGTCGGCAGCATAGAGCCGGCCGCCGCGCTCGCACACGTTGACTGCGACGCGGCAAGCGCATCTGCAAGCTGCCCGACCCGGGCCTGCGCACCGCCGGCCCGGGCTGATGCTCCAGCGAGGCGTCTACGTCTTGGTCGCGCGAACCACCTCGCCCAGCTTGCCGTACACCGGCCCGGCGAGCCGCCCGAGGGGCCGCAGGCTCTCCGAATCCACCTTGCCGTCCGCGAGCAGGCCGTCCCTCACGTGAAACAACTTGATTTCGCCAACGAAGAACTCCGATCCGGAGTGACCGAACTTGACGATCTGATCCAAGGTGCATTCCAGATTTATCGGGCAGGATATGACGCGCGGCACGGCGATGGTGTCGGACGGCGCGCGGTCCAGTTCCAGCACGTCCAGTTCGCTGACGTCGGCCGAATAATCCGCCGCGGATTGATGCACCTTTTCAAGAAAACCGTCGTCAACGATGTTAACGACGAATTCCCCCGTCTCGGCGATATTGCGCGCCGTGTCCTTGCGCGCCCCGTCCCTCAATCCGCAATTGAACCCGATCATCGGAGGATCGGAGGAAACGAAAGTGAAGCAACTGAACGGCGCGATATTTGACTTTCCCACGCTCGATTGGGTTGAAATCCAGGCAATGGGACGGGGAACGACGACCCCCGTCAACAGTGTGTATGCACTGGAATTATCAAGGTCTCTCGCATAAATCTTGGCCATGGCGCAGGTCCAGAACGGGATTGGAGAGATCGGGCCTTGCGACACTAAACTTGCCCGCTTATCAAGATCGTCAGCCGGCGTTGTCTGTCAGTTGCATGAGGCCCAGCTTCAAGTGGCGGCGGAGAATTCTCTCCGTTCGATCCGGAGAGCGCGCGCGCAAGGCCGCGACGATCTGCCTGTGGTCGCTCAAGGCTTGATCGACAGATTTCTTTTCAGTCCGGGTTACCCATTTCGGATGCAGAAAATACTCGTTGAAACTTGTGAGCATGTCGATCAGCCGCGGAGAGCCCGAGGCCTGCACGATCATCAGATGAAATTTCTGATTGACGCGTACGCGATCCGCAAACGAGGCCTTCTCCCCCTTCTCTACAAGCGCCTCCAGTTCTTGAATCTGCTCATCTGTGATTCGTTTCGCTGCCAGCCGCGCCGCGCAAAGCTCCAGAGCCTCGCGGATGTGATGGATATCCATCACATCTCCGGCCATATCCACAACTTCGACGCCGGTTGTCTCATGCTCGCGAACCAGGAGGTCGCCGATGAGGCGCGATATCGCTTCTCGAACAGGCGTTCGACTGACGCTCAACGCCTGGGCGATCTCGACTTCTCGCAAGCGCGTACCGGATTCGATCTCGCCGGAGATGATTGCCCGCCGCAGATGGCGATAGACCTGATCCGCCACCCGCGCGGCCCGCATGACGGTGGCAGGCTTCAGGGTCCTCGTCGGGGTCGCGTTCGCCGGTCGCTCCGGCAGAGGCGGTGTAGAAGCATGGCTCTGTTGCCCGGAACTTTTACTTTTTGCAGCAGTGTTTCGCATGCCTGCCCCCCTTGCGAACTGGCCCTCTACTTAGGGTTTTATATGCCAAGCCCGCCCTCGCGCAACTTGCGACGCACTCCAATTCGGCGCGCGGCGTGATGGAGGCGCCAGACTTGCAGTGCGGCGGCGCGAAGTTCAAGGGGCCGTCGGATTTATCGAGCTTGACGAGGATGAAGGTGACTCCTCAAGCAGGTATTGCTGCGGCACAAGCGTGAGAATGCATTCAGCATTCTGCATTCAGCGATCAACCATAGGTGCGGTGCCGTGCCAGCGTCAAGCAGAGCGCCGATCGTTTTCTACCATCGCCCCCCTCCACAGACGCGCCCGAGGCAGCCTGCTGATTAACTGTGCGGCAGGCCGTGCCGGGACATTGTGCAAACCGGCGCCGTACCGTGAGATCTGAGGTCGTTTGGCCCGCCCTGAATCGGAAAGAATGCTGGCCCGGTGCCGCTTTTGGCCTGGTGGCACGCCTCTTGCTATCGTCATTTCTGCATGCAGCATGCAGCACCCGGCGTGCAACATGCAGTGGCATCACGGGGTGGCCCGCGGCTCATGGACTACACTTGGCACTTCCAGATCGTGTGGGACTATCGGGCGGTCTTCGTGCGCGGGGCGATCATGACCGCGCAGATCACGTTCTGGGCGACATCGATCGGCCTGACCCTGGGCCTTGCGCTTGGCCTCATGCGTCGAAGCCAGATTCTTCTGCTTCGCGCTCCGGCCGCGACCTTTATCGAGCTCTTCCGGTCGACGCCTGTGCTCGTGCAGCTCGTCTGGATTTACTACGCGCTGCCAATCCTCACGGGCCTGCAACTGAGCAACACCGCATCGGTGTCCATTGGCCTCGGCCTGCACGCGGCTGCCTACTTCGGCGAGATCTTCCGGGCCGGGGTGAACTCCATCAGCAAGGGGCAGTGGGATGCCGCGCGGGCGATCGGCATGAGCTACACGCAGTCCATGCGCAGGATCATCCTGCCGCAGGCCATTCGGCGCATGATCCCGCCCTTTATCAATGAGTTTGCCTCGCTCATCAAGCTGACGACGCTCGGCTCGGCGCTCGCGGTCTATGAACTGCTTCATGAGGCGAACAACCTCATCAACAGCACCTATCGGCCGCTCGAGATCTACACCGTGCTGGCGGTGGCCTTCGCGGCCCTCATCTACCCCATCATCTACGCCTCGCAGCGGCTCGAGCAGCGCTGGCAGCTGCACCAATGACCGCTCCCGTGATCAAGGCGCGCAACGTTCAGAAGTCCTTCGGGAAGCTACATGTCCTGAAAGGCATCGACCTTGAGATCGTGAAGGGCGAGGTGCTCGCCATCATCGGTCCGAGCGGGTCGGGCAAGAGCACGTTCCTCAGGTGCATGAATTTCCTCGAGGAATACGACCACGGCGAGATCTGGTTCGGCGACCAGCTCGTCGGCTACCGCAAGGCCGGCAATGGCGCGCTCGTGAAGGACAAGGCGTCCCGCATCGCTGCCATCCGCACGCGCATGGGCATGGTCTTCCAGAACTTCAATCTGTTTCCGCACATGAGCGTGCTCGAAAATGTTGTCGAGGGCCCGACCGTCGTCCAGCGGCGCAAGCGTGAGGACGTCATCACGCAGGCCAAGGCCCTGCTCGATCGCGTCGGCCTCTCGGCAAAGGTCGATGTCTATCCCGAGGCCCTTTCGGGCGGTCAGCAGCAGAGGGCGGCCATAGCGCGCGCGCTCGCCATGGACCCCGAGGTCATGCTGTTCGACGAGCCAACCTCGGCACTCGATCCGGAGCTCGTCGGCGAAGTGCTGGACGTCATGAGATCGCTTGCCGCCGACGGCATGACCATGGTCGTCGTCACGCACGAGATGAGCTTCGCGCGGGAGGTTGCCGACCGCGTGATGATGATGGACGACGGCAATCGCGTCGAAATCGACACGCCCGAAAAGATCTTCACGAACCCGTCCCACCCCCGCACAGCGGAATTCCTGCAACGCGTCCTGCGTTGAATGCGGCCAACGACTTTGACAGTCAGCGAAAGGACCACGTTATGAAGAACATCTTACGCTACCCGCTCCTTCTCGGGAGCGTGCTGGCCGCCCTCGTGGTATCCGCCACCGTGCAACCCGCCAGGGCGCAGGTCATGGACCGCATCCTGAAGGACCGCTCGATCAAGATCGGCTACATTCCATCGCCGCCCGGCACCATCAAGGACCCTGCGTCGGGTGAAGTAAAAGGTTACTACGTCGACGGCGTGCGCTACATCTTCAAGGCCATCGGCGTTGAGCCGGTCTTCGTCGAAACCACCTGGGCGAATTTTGCCGCCGGCCTACAATCGGGCCAGTTCGACCTGTCCATCGCCGGCACGTTCGCAACCATTCAGCGCGCCGCCGCCGTCGAGTTCACCAAGCCCATCCACTATCTCGGCTACAGCGCCATCGTGAAGAAGGGCGACGCGCGCTTCAAGGTGCCTTCCGACTTCAACAAGGAAGGCCTCAAGATCGCTGTTGTGCAGGGCGGTGCCGCGCAAGAATACGTGAAGGAAAACTTCCCCAACGCCACCGTGGTCGCCCTCGGCACCGGAAACCTGACCGCTCCGTTCATGGAGGTGTCCGCGGGGCGCGCCGAAGTCGGCATCGAAGATGCCTGGCAGGCGCGCCGCTACGCGTCTCAGCAGCCCGGCGTGACTGACCTCTTTCAGGACAACCCCTACAATCTCCTGCCCATCGCATGGACCGTGAAGCGCGGCAATCAGGACCTCCTCAACTTCACCAACACCGCCATCGATTTCATGCTGCTGACGGGACGCTGGGAGCGCATGGCCAACGCTTACGGCATGACCGGCCGCTTCTACGACCGGCCGAGCCTGATGGCGTTCGGCACCGTGACGGAGGCTCCGACGACCGACAAGAAGTAAGGCCCCAAAGACTGGTTTCACGCCCTGTTCGCAAAGCGGCCAGAGCAACGGCAATGCGCAAAGGGACAGGCGTGGCGCGGTCGTTCGCTCCTGCGGACAAGGTCGCGGGAGCATGGGAGCGCCAGGCCATGCGGGCTGAGCCTTGGCCTGGAACTCGCTCGCGACTGTTCGTGCCCACTCAATTCGGAAGCATCGCAATCGGGAAGGGAACATGGGCATGATCGAGAATCCGGTAAAGTGGCCAAACGGCGCAAGATGTGCCGTTGCAATTACCTTCGACATGGACACCGATTGCCTCCTGCACTATGCGCATAGGCACACTGCAGATACTCTGATCGGTACCGCATCTTTGCTGCGTTATGATCTCGTGGGAATTCCAAGGATTCTGAAGATATTTAAGAAATACGATATAAAACAGACATTCTTTGTGCCGGGTTGGACTGCGGAGCGCTATCCGGGCACCATAAAGCAAATTCTTGATGAGGGTCACGAGATCGGCGCTCATGGGTACCTTCATGAACGGCTGGATACCTTGTCGGCCGAGATGGAAGACTACTGGTTCATGCGCAGCCTGGAGGCCCTTGAGAAGGTCACGGGATTGCGCCCCCGCGGCTTCAGGGCGCCAAGCTATCGGTTCTCGAAAAACACTCTGAATTACCTCGCGCGAGAGGGATTTTGTTATGATTCATCGTTAATGGGGGACGATGTCCCCTACCTCATTGAGGGTGACAACGGCGGCCTTGTCGAATTGCCCACACATTGGGCTTTGGATGACTGGCCACAATTTACAATAAACTCGGACCTTGGGTACGCGATGCAGGTCAATTCGCCAGATCGTGCCATGGATGTCTTCATGGCTGAATTCGAGGCTGCCTGGGAATATGGCGGTCTTTGGATTGCGGTCTGGCATCCTTTCGTGATGGGGCGCCTGGCCAGGTGTGTGCGCATGGAGAAGATGATTGAATACATGCATGACAAGGGCGGCGTGTGGTTTGCCACTCTCGACGAGGTCGCGTCGCACGTTAATCGCATGATTTTGTCCGGTGAATACAAGCCTTCCAAAGAAAAGATACCCTATCACGATGCGGTGGCTGATCCTTGGAGCCGACAGCGCTAGGCTCCGCAACGGCTGAGCGTTTCCCTCTTGTTCTGCGCATCGGCCAAGCCAGGTGAGCAAAAGGCGAAGGCGCTAAGGGAAGGCGCACATGGACTTGCGGTCATTGCTTGGCGATGCAGGTAATCGGCGTCCAAATAAAGGAAAATAAAGATGCGAGTTGGAATTTGCGGCGGCGGATTGGGAGGGCTTTCTGCCGCCATCGGACTGGCATCCTTAGGTTTCGAGGTCGAGGTGTTCGAGAAATCATCGTCCCTTAGAGCTACGGGGGCGGGTCTAAACCTTTGGCCGAATGCCGGGCGCGCAATATGTGGCCTTGGCTTGCGCGACCAATATGGCGCCATTTCCGTAAAATTAGACCGCTATCTCGGCTATGACGCCAATGGAAAGCCACTTTTTGAGCAAGACACCCGCGATTGGCCCCGGAAGTACGGCGCTCCATCGGTTGGAGTATATCGGCTGGCCTTGAGTTCGATGCTTGCCACGGCGTACGGCCTGGAGAAAATAAAATTCGGCCATGAGGTGCGGTCGGTGGAAAATAAAGGCGACAAAGCCATTTGCCACTTCAGTAACGGCGAGAGTTATGCGGGAGATCTCATCGTTGGGGCTGATGGAATATATTCAGTCATTCGCGATCAGTTGATCGGTGGGGTGAAATTTCGCCCAAATGACCATCATGCTTATCGATGGCGCGCAGTTATTGATCTCGATGAAATAGATGTCGATCCCGCCGCACAGACAGGGTTCTATACGCCTGGTGGATGGTTGTCAGTTATCCCCATCGGAGGTGGTAAGGCCTATTGGTTCGGCTCCGTATCCGGAGCGAGGAACTTGGATGAGTTCATCGATTATTTTAGATGCTGGACCCACACTCACATTCCGCGAACCCTCAGCATCACCCCAAGGGATATAATCGTCGAGAGTCCACTCTATGATGTAGATGGAATTCCTTATCAATGGACCCATGGCCGCATCACGTTACTGGGAGATGCCGCCCATCCAATGATGCCTGATCTTGCGCAAGGCGCGAGCCAGACCTTCATCGACGCGCTGGCCCTGCGGAATGCGTTCGCAAAGACAAAAGATATCGATCAGGCGCTGCACGAGTACGAGAATGAGCGGCGTCCCGCCGCCAACTACGTGGTGAAATGCTCTCAAAAAGGAAGCTTTCTCGGACGAAATAAAGTTGAACCGGTGGCTGTGCGGTACGAGAAGGAAATTGAATCGCAGAATATATAGATTATTCGGCCCCTCGCAATGGGGGGTGCGTGAGCCTCCTCTGAAGCCGGATGGGTTAAATGGGCGGGCTCGCGGGTGTTTTCCTCACCCCCGGTCCAGTCAACGAGAACCGGGTGAGGATAGCATTCCAACCTGATTATATGGCGACAGTCATGACCGGATCGCGGCCTCAGGTGATACTTTTTCATAGTGAAGCCAGCGATCCACGCTGGCCTGATGCGATCCAGCGCGCGTTGCCGGAGTTCGAGGTTCGAAGGACGCTGGATGGGATCCCGCCTGAGGATGTCGTGGCCGCAGTGGTCTGGAAGCACCCTTCGGGAATGCTTGAATCCCTTTCGAACCTTCGGCTGATCCAGGTTCTTGGAGCCGGGGTTGATCACTTCCTCGCAGACCCGCGACTTCCAAGGGGTGTGCCGATCGCTCGCCTCGTGGATCCGGGACTTGCGGCTCGCATGACGGAGTACGTGTTGCTTCAGACGCTGGCGTTGCACCGCCGACTGGATGAGACTGCCAAGGCGCAGCGAGAACGGCGATGGACATTCATTCATCCTGCGCCGCCGGAGCGATGCTGCGTGGGCGTGCTTGGCCTTGGACAACTCGGCCTCTCGTGTGCCTCCACTCTTTCTGCCTTTGGTTTCAAGGTGGTTGGCTGGAGCAGGTCGCGTAAACATCGGCCGAAGTTTGACACGTATGCCGGACAGGACGAGCTCGCCGAATTTCGGCGCCGATGCGATGTTCTCGTGCTTTTGCTGCCGTTGACGGCGCAAACCTGCGGCCTTGTCGACGCGGGATTTCTCGAAGACATCCGAGAGGGCGCGACATTGATCAATGTCGCGCGAGGTGCGCTGATCGACGAGGCGGCTCTTATTGCTGCGCTTGATGGCGGACGACTACGGCACGCCGTGCTGGACGTCTTCCAACAGGAGCCGCTTCCGGCGGACCATCCGTTCTGGGCACACCCAAGGATCACAGTGACGCCGCATAACTCCAGCGCAACCAATCCGGATACCGCAATCGGACAGATTACAGAGAATATCCGTCGTGCTTTGTCGGGGCTTGCGCCTCTGCACGTTGTCGATCCGCGCGCGGGTTACTGAGCCAGACCATTGCCCTTGCCGCTCGCCCTGTCCTGGCCGTCGTACTGCGAGCCGCCGCAAAAAATGGAACGAGACACATGACTGTGACGAAGCAAGATCTGGAAGCCTGGGTGGACGCGGACCGCGATGTCCTCATCCAGTTCGTCCAGGACTTCATCCGCTGCCGCAGCCCCAACCCGCCAGGTGACACGCTCGAAGCTGCGCAGCATGTGCGCGCTTTTCTCGATGCTCAGAATATCGCCTACGAGATTATTGCGCCCAACGAGCTCATGCCCAATATCGTTTCCTCATTCGAGGGCGGCGCTGCCGGGCGTCATCTGGCGCTCAATGGACACATGGACGTGTTCCCGGTCGAAGACGAGAGCGCCTGGAGCCAGGATCCATGGGGCGGGGCCCTCGTGGATGGCAAGATCTATGGCCGCGGCTCGGCCGATATGAAATGCGGCACCACGGCCTCCATCTTCGCTTACACCTATCTGAATCGCATCCGCGAGCAGCTCAAGGGGCGCCTCACGCTCGTGGTGGTTTCCGACGAGGAGACCTTCGGGCCCTGGGGCGCGCGCTATCTGGCCGAGCATCGCCCTGAAGTCTTCGGCGATTGCTGCCTCAACGGCGAACCGAGCGGCATCAGTACCGTACGCTTCGGCGAGAAGGGGCCGCTTTGGCTCGAGTTCCGCATTCGCACGGCGGGGGCGCACGGAGCCTACACGCACATGAGCCCGAGCGCGACAGTCATCGCGAGCGAACTCATTGCCGACTTGGCCAGGCTCAAGGATCTCGCCGTGCCCGATCTTGGCAACCTCGAGGCCGCCATCAGCTCGGCCTCCGGGGTCATCGATGGCGAATATGGAGCCGGCGCCGCGGCCATCATTCGCAAGGTCACGGTCAATCCCGGTCTCGTTGCGGGTGGCGTCAAGGTCAATTTGGTGGCCGCCGAATGCCGTGTGCAGGTGGATATCCGTGTGCCCAATGGACTGACCGAGAAGGACATCCTCCCGCATATCGACGAGATCAGCGCCCGCCACCACGGCGTGACCTATCGCGTGATCCTGTCCGAGGAGCCGGCCTGGACGCCCCCCGATTCCGAGATGATCGACTATGTGCGACAGAACGCGAAGCAGCTCGCGGGCATTGATCCGGCGCCGATCATCAGCCTCGGCGCAACGGACGCGCGACTCTGGCGCTACAAGGGCCTCCCGGCGATCGTGTACGGCCCGGCGCCTCGCGGCATGGGAAGTGTCGACGAACATGTGCCGGTCGAGGAATTCATTCATATAGTGAAGTGTCATGTGTTGTCGGCATTTGATTATTTAAGAAAAGCATAGAAATATATATATTATCGGTCGCGGATAGTATTATTCTGAACGGTGAGGGTATGAAAATCACCCGTGCCGTAAATATTGGTTTGCCCCATCGCCGAGCGCCAGCGCGCGCGATCGTTGACTCTTGGGGGATTTCCACGGGCCCGCAAGCGTGATTCAAGCTGGCATGGAGGTTCCATGCCATACTAAAGTGGTCGCGATCACGGGTGATTGGACGGCTTTTGAGTTGCGGCGGCTCGCTGCCGCCTCGAAGTATGCGAGCCAGAGCAAGCGGCTGTTGTCTCTGGTGGCGGTGCTCGCCGGGATGGGCCGCCAGACGCTGAACGATTGGGTGCGCCAGTTCAACGCGCGCGGCCCAAAGGGTTGAAGGGCGATCTTGCGCGCGCCAAGCCGGGCCGGCTGATGGCAGCCCAGCGGGTCGAGCTGCAGGCGCTCGTGGCTGCGCGCTTCGGGGGGCGAGTACCAGCGAGTACCACGAGCGCACGATCGGCAAGCTGCCCTATTGCGGCAGGGAGGCGGAGATGCGTTCGGCGGCATCGAGCAGCACCGGCAGGAAGCGCGTCTTCATCGCCTCAATGGAGGAGCGCCCCTGGTGTGTGCTCACATTGAGCGCGGCCAGCACCTCCGATCGGCGATTGCGCACGGGCACGGCGATGGATCGAAGCCCCATCTCCAGTTCCTGGTCCACCAAGGTGTACCCCTGGCGGCGGGACGCCTCGATGGCATCCTTCAGCGCCACCATGTTGGCCACTGTGCGCTCGGTGAGCTTCTCCAGCTTCACCTGGTCGTAGAAGACAGCGAGCTCGGCCGGCGGCAGGCCGGCGAGCAGGGTGCGGCCCATGGAGGTGCAGAAGGCCGGCAGGCGGCTGCCGATGGACAGGCCGATGGTCATCACCCGCTGGGTGGGCACGCGGGCCACATAGACGATGTCGCCCCCGTCCAGCACCGAAAGCGAGCAGGATTCCTGCAGCGCGTTCACCACGTCGCGCATGATGGGCTGAGCCACCTCCCACATGGGCAGCGAAGAGAGGTAGGAAAAGCCGAGGTCCAGCACCTTCGGGCGCAGGAAGAAATACTTTCCGTCGGTGGCCGCGTAGCCTTCACGGGTGAGTGTGAGCAGGAACCGCCGCGCCGCGGCGCGGGTGAGCCCGGCATGCTGGGCCACCTCGCTCAACGTCATGCGCGGCTTGTACTGGCTGAAGGTGCGGATCACGTCCAGCCCCCGCACCAGGGACTGGACGTAGTCCTTGTCCTCGTTCGCCGCGCCCGTCGTCATGCCCCCGTCCCCGCATCATCCGCCTCTGCATTATAGGAAGCCGGCTGCGCCTGCCCAGCGGCGCGCGCCGCCATGAGGCGGGAATCGCGCCAGGCCACCCGCGCCTCCCATTGGTCGAGGGGCAGGAGCGTCCGGCGCTCGGCGGCGGCGCGGGTGACGAGGGCGTTGTCCCATGCCTCCGGCTGGCCGCGCTCGGCGCCCATCTGCCGGTAGCGCTCGCCCATGCGACGGGCATGCTCTTCCAGGCCGCCGCGATAGTTGAGGTCCGCCGTCTCGAACGGGCCGACAATGGACCAGCGCAGGCCGAGGCCGGAGGTCATCACCCGATCGATATCGGCCACGTCGGCGATGCCCTGCTCGAGCATCCAGTAGGCCTCGCGCAACACCGCCCCCTGCAGGCGGTTATAGATGAAGCCGTTCACCTCGCGCTTCAGCACCACCGGCGCCTGGCCGGCGCGGGCCATGAGGGTGCGGGTGCGCTCCGCGGCCTCGGGCGCGGTGAAGGGGGCGGGCACGATCTCCACGATGGGCAGGAGATGGGGCGGATTGGCCGGGTGGGCGACGAGGCAGCGCGCCCGGCCGGGAAGATCGCCCGCAAACTCGGAGGCCGGCAGCGAGGAGGTGGAGCTGGCGAGCACCGCGTGGGGCGGCGCCAGCTCGTCCATGGCGCGGAACAGGGCGGTCTTGAGGTCGAGACGCTCCGGCACGTTCTCCTGCACATGGACGGCGCCGTCGAGGGCGGCGGCGAGGTCGTCGGCCACGCTCACCCGCGCCATCACCTCGCCCGGGGCCTCGGCGAGGAGGCCATGGGCGGCGAGCGCGGCGAGGCGCTCCGCCACGGCGGGCAGGACCGCGCGGCGCACCTCGGCGGAGGCGTCGTGGACCCGCACGGCAAGCCCCGCCCGGGCAAACACGATGGCCCATCCCACCCCCATGCTGCCGCCACCCACGAGGGCGATGACGCCTTCTTGTCCCACGCTCATTCCAACGCCCTTGTGCGTAAAAGATGACATATGTTCGTAATACGAACAAAATTGGAAGGCAATCCGCCCGTTCTGACGCGACCCGTGCCCGCCTTCGGAAGCGCGCAATATTTCAGGCTTCTAAATGAAATTCGTTTAGCTCCAGGCCTTCATTACGCAGGTGCAGCATGGAATCCGCTTGACGAAAGCGGCGAGGTCGCCGTAGGAAATTGCGTATAAATGTTCGCTATACGCACAATAAGAAGCCCGGATTGACGCCATGACCGAAGCTTTCATCTGTGACGCGGTCCGCACGCCCATCGGCCGTTATGCCGGGGGCCTCTCTTCGGTGCGGCCGGATGATCTTGCCGCCCACGTCATTCGCGCTCTGGCCGAGCGCAGCCCGGGGCTGGATGCCGCGGCGGTGGAGGACGTGATCTTCGGCTGCGCCAACCAGGCCGGCGAGGACAATCGCAACGTGGCGCGCATGGGCGCCCTGCTGTCGGGCCTGCCCATAGAGGTGCCCGGCACCACCATCAACCGCCTGTGCGGCTCCGGCATGGACGCGGTGGGGACCGCGGCACGCGCCATCAAGGCCGGCGAGGCGGACCTCATGATCGCCGGCGGCGTCGAGAGCATGAGCCGCGCGCCCTTCGTCATGGGCAAGGCGGACAGTGCCTTCTCCCGCGCCGCGAAGATCGAGGACACCACCATCGGCTGGCGCTTCGTGAATCCGCGCATGAAGGCGTTGCACGGCACCGATTCCATGCCCGAGACCGCCGAGAACGTGGCGGAGGAATTCAACATCTCCCGCGCCCGCCAGGACGCCTTCGCGCTGGCGAGCCAGCGCCGTGCCGGCGTCGCCTGGGCCGAGGGCCGCTTCGCCGACGAGATCGTTCCGTTCCCGGTTCCCCAGCGCAAGGGCGAGCCCAAGCTCTTCGACCGCGACGAGCACATGCGGCCCGATACGAAGCTGGAAGACCTCGTCCGCCTGAAGGGCGTGGTGAAGCCGGATGGTACTGTCACCGCCGGCAACGCCTCCGGCGTCAATGACGGCGCCGCGGCCCTCCTCATCGCCTCCGCCAGGGCGGTGGAGACGTACGGCCTGACGCCCCGCGCCCGCATCCTCGGCATGGCCACCGCCGGCGTGCCGCCGCGCATCATGGGCATGGGTCCCGCGCCCGCCACCCGCAAGGTGCTGGCAAAGGTCGGCCTCACCCTTGCCGACATGGACGTGATCGAGCTCAACGAGGCGTTTGCCGCCCAGGGCCTCGCCGTGCTCGCCGACCTCGGCCTCCCCGACGATGCCGCCCACGTGAACCCCAATGGCGGCGCCATCGCCCTCGGCCATCCGCTCGGCATGTCCGGCGCGCGGCTGGTGGGCACCGCCATGTACCAGCTTGCCCGCACCAAGGGCCGCTATGCGCTCTGCACCATGTGCATCGGCGTCGGCCAGGGCATCGCCGCCGTGATCGAGCGCGTCTGAACCGCGCCCTTCAAGTCCCGATCCTCAGGAGGAAATATGAAGACCAATGCCGTTTGCGCGGCGCTGCTCGCCAGCGCGATGATGACCGCCCCGGCCGCCGCCCAATATGCCGGCGGCGGCGTCAAGGTGGGCGTGCTCACCGACATGTCGGGCGCCTATTCTGACCTCGCCGGCGCCGGCTCGGTGGAAGCGGCAAAGATGGCCATCGAGGACTTCGGCAAGCCCATCAACGGCAAGCCGGTGGAACTCGTCTCCGCCGACCACCAGAACAAGGCGGACATCGCCTCCTCCACCGCGCGCAAGTGGTACGACACGGAAGACGTGGACGCCATCTTCGACATCAACGGCTCGGTGGCGGCCCTCGCCGTGCGCGAGGTGGCGAAGGAAAAGGGCAAGGTCGACATCAATTCCGGCGCCGCCTCCATGGCCCTCACCAACAAGGCCTGCTCGCCCACCGGCCTGCACTGGACCTATGACGTCTATTCGCTGGCAGCCGGCACCGGCAATGCGCTGGTGAGCGAGGGCGGCAAGTCCTGGTACTTCATCACCGCCGACTACACCTTCGGCCACGACCTGGAGAACCAGGTGGCCAAGATCGTGAAGGAGAAGGGCGGCACGGTGAAGGGGAGCGTGCGCCATCCCTTCGGCACCTCGGACGTTTCCTCGTTCCTGCTCCAGGCCCAGGCCTCCGGCGCGCAGATCATCGCCATGGCGAACGCCGGCGCCGACACCATCAACACCATCAAGCAGGCCCGCGAGTTCGGCATCACCCAGGGCGGCCAGACGCTGGCGGCGCTGCTGCTGTTCCTCACCGACATCCATTCCGTGGGCCTCGACGCCGCCCAGGGCATGGCGCTGACCACCGGCTTCTACTGGGACACGGACGACAAGACCCGCGCCTTCTCCAAGCGCTTCGCCGAGCGCATGAAAGGCAAGATGCCCACCATGGTGCATGCGGGCGTCTATTCCTCCGTTCTGCATTACCTGCGGGCCGCCGAGGCCGCCGGCACCGACGAGGGCGTCAAGGTGATCGCCAAGATGCGCGAGCTGCCCATCGACGACATGTTCGCCAAGAACGGCAAGATCCGCGAGGACGGCCGCATGGTGCATGACATGTACCTCGCCAAGGTGAAGTCGCCGGCGCAGTCCAAGGGGCCGTGGGACTATTACAACATCGTCCGCGTGATCCCGGGCGACGAGGCGTTCCAGCCGCTGAGCGAAAGCACCTGCCCGCTCGTCAAGAAGTGAGCTTCAGAGCGGCGGGCGGTCCTCCCCCGCCCGCCGCCGCCTCGGGCGTCCTCGCGCGCGCTTTCGAGCCGCGCTCTCGCAGCGTGGACGCCCGAGGTTTTTCTTTAAAGTGGCCCGCGCCTGCCGGATGGCTTGCCGGGCGGCGCAGACAGGAAGGCGACGCTTATGCTGTTCCATGTGGAGATGACCGTGACCATCCCCCACGACTTCCCGTCCGAGAAGGCGGATGCCATCAAGGCGGCGGAGAAGGCCTACGCGCAGGATCTCCAGCGGCAGGGCAAGTGGGTGCACCTGTGGCGCGTCGCCGGCCGCTACTCCAACATCTCCATCTTTGACGTGGAGAGCGTGGACGAGCTGCACACGCTGCTCTCCTCGCTCCCCCTCTTCCCCTTCATGGACATCCACGTGACGCCGCTGGCGCGCCACCCCTCCGCGATCTGAAGAGCCCGCCCGCCATGATCGACAAGACGAGACCCGACACGCAAAGCTGTGTCGCCGACATCGCCGACGGCGCGACCATCCTGGTGGGCGGCTTCGGCGGTGCCGGCATGCCGCACGAGCTCATCGACGCGCTGATCGAACGCGCGCCCAGGGACCTCACCATCGTCTCCAACAATGCCGGCAACGGCACCAAGGGCCTCGCCGCCCTGCTGGCGGCGGGGCTGGTGAGGAAGGTGGTCTGCTCCTTCCCCCGGCAGGCGGATTCCCATGTGTTCGACGGGCTCTACCGCTCCGGCCAGCTGGAGCTGGAGCTGGTGCCCCAGGGCAACCTCGTGGAACGGCTGCGCGCCGGCGGCGCCGGCATCGGCGCCTTCTTCACCCCCACCGGCTACGGCACCCCCATCGCCGACGGCAAGGAGACGCGGGTGATCGACGGGCGCGGCTATGTGCTGGAATATCCCATCAAGGGCGACTTCGCGCTGATCAAGGCGCGGCAGGCCGACCGCTGGGGCAATCTCGTCTACCGCAAGACGGCGCGCAATTTCGGCCCCGTCATGGCCACCGCCGCCAAGATGACGGTGGCGCAGGTGGAGGAGATCGTCCCTCTCGGCAGCCTCGACCCGGAGGTGATCGTCACCCCCGGCGCCTTCGTGGACCGCGTTGTGGCCGTCGGCACGGGAGCTGCCCAATGAGCGAAGTCGCGACCGACCTGAAGCTGTGGACGCGCGCCGAGATGGCGCAACTCATCGCCGCCGACATCCCGGAAGGGGCGGTGGTCAACATCGGCATCGGCATGCCCGAGCTGGTGGCGGACTATCTGCCCCGCGACAAGGAAATCCTGCTCCAGTCCGAGAACGGGCTCATCGGCATGGGCCCCAAGCCCGGCGCCAACGAGATCGACTGGGACCTCATCAACGCCGGCAAGCAGCCGGTGACCCTGCTCGAAGGCGGGGCGATCTTCGACCACACCTTGTCCTTCACCATGATGCGCGGCGGCCATCTCGACATCGCCATCCTCGGCGCCTTCCAGGTGGCGGAGAACGGCGACCTCGCCAACTGGGCCACCAACGATCCCAACGCGATCCCGGCGGTGGGGGGCGCCATGGACCTGGCGGTGGGCGCCAAGAACGTGTTCGTGATGATGGAGATGCTCACCAAGAAGGGCGAATCCAAGCTGGTGGAGCGCTGCACCTACCCGCTCACCGGGCTCGGCTGCGTCTCGCGGGTCTATACCGATCACGCCGTGCTCGACGTCGTCGACGGCGGCTTCACGGTGGCGCGCCTTGCGCCCGGGCTGAGCCTTGACGAGCTGCGGCAGCGCACAGGCCTTTCCATCCGCGCGCGGGCCTGAGACCTGTCATGCCCTACATGATCGAGACCTTCGACAAGCCCGGCACGCTGGACCTCCGCACGGCAACACGCGACGCGCACCTTGCCTTCCTCGCCGAGAACGCGGCGCTGCTGCTCGCCTGCGGCGCCAAGCTGGACGACGACGGCAACGCCGCCGGCGGCGGGCTCTACGTGGTGGCGCTGGAGAGCCGCGCCGAGGCGGAGGCTTTCATCGCCGCCGATCCCTTCTTCAAGGCCGGCCTGTTCGATCGGGTGGTGATCCAGCGCTGGCGCAAGGCCTATGTGGACGGGGTCTGCTACCTGCCGGAGATGAAGCCGTGAGCGTTGAGCGCACCCTCGTCACCGGCGGGGCCGGCGGCATCGGCCTTGCCGTGGCACGCCGCGAGATCGCGGCCGGACGGGCGGTGGTGGTGCTCGACCGCGCGCCGCCGCCGCAAGACCTGGACGCCCGCTTCATCGCCGTCGACATGATGGACGAGGCCGCCACCAGCGCCGCGCTCGCGCAGGCGCTGGTGGGCGGCTCCATCACCCGCCTCGTCAACAATGTGGGCATGGTGCGCCCGGCGCTTCTCGACGACACCACAGCAGCAGATTTCGCCGGCGTGATGCGGCTCAATCTCGGCACCGCGATCCAATGCACGCAGGCCCTTCTGCCGGGCATGCGGGCGGCGCGCTTCGGCCGCGTCGTCAATGTGTCGAGCCGTGCCGCCTACGGCAAGGAACTGCGCACCGCCTACGCGGCCAGCAAGGCGGGCCTGCTCGGCGCCACCCGCACCTGGGCGCTGGAACTGGGCAAGGACGGCATTACCGTGAATGCGGTGGCCCCGGGCCCCATCGCCACGCCGCTCTTCACTGCCGCCAACCCGCCGGACGCGCCGCGCACCCGTGCTATCATCGAGGGCATTCCGGTCGGCCGCGTGGGGTTGCCGGAAGACGTGGCCGAAGCCATCGGCTTTTTCCTCGGCACGCAGGCCGGGTTCATCACCGGCCAGACGCTCGCCGTGTGCGGCGGCGTCACGGTGGGCAAGGGAACGGTCTGAGGAGTTTGCGCCATGCCGTCCAATCCGCGCTGGGTCCATCGCCCGGAAGGATCCACGTGGGGCGATTTCGGGGCGGATGACCAGCTCGGCCGCCTGAATCTCCTGACCCCCGCGAAGGTCCGGCAGGGCATCGCCGAGGTGCGCGAGGGCAGGACCTTCTGCCTCAGCCTGCCCCTCGACCGGCCGGGGGGCAAGGCGCTGAACCCGCGCCGCGGCCCGCCCGTGCTCTCGCCCACCGGCCCGGCCGAGAAGCCGCGCTGGAACCAGTGCCTGTGCCATGACGAGGCCGGGTTGCTGGACGTGGCCTGCGACGACAAGGTGGAGATCGCGCTCCAGTATTCCACCCAGTGGGATGCGCTGGTGCATGTGGGAGCCATGTTCGACGCGGACGGCGACGGCGTGCCCGAGCCTGTCTACTATAACGGCTTCCGCGCCGGCACCGACGTGCCGGATGCGTCGCAGGCCGCCGCCTCAGGCCGCGCCTTTGGCGCGCTGAAGCTGGGCATCGAGAATGCCGCCGCCCACGGCGTGCAGGGGCGCGGCGTGCTGGTGGACCTGTTCGCCCGCTTCGGCGAGACCCGCCGCTTCGTCGGCTATGACGACCTGATGGCGGCGCTCGACGCAGACAGGGTGGCGGTGGAGCCCGGCGACATCCTCTGCCTCTACACCGGCTTTGCCGACCTGGTGATGCGCATGGACGGCGCGCCCGATCCGGCTGTGCTGTCCCATGCCTGCGCCGTGCTCGACGGGCGGGACGCGCGTCTGCTGCGCTGGATCTCCGACAGCCAGATCGCCGCCATCGCAGCCGACAATTATGCGGTGGAAGGCCTGCCCGCCCGCGCCTTCGCCGGCGGCGCCAATGCGGCCATGCCGCTGCACCACCACTGCCTGTTCAAGCTGGGCCTGCCGCTCGGCGAGCTGTGGTGGTTCGAGGCCTTGGCCGCCCATCTGCGCGTGGCGGGTCGCAACCGCTTCCTCCTCACCGCCCCGCCGCTGCGCCTGCCGGGCGCCGCCGGCTCTCCCGTCACCCCCATCGCCACCGTCTGACCCAATCCTGCGCGGAGCCTCCCGGATGCCTTTCCTCGTCACTGGCGACATCACCACCCACTATGCCCTGGAAGGTCCCGAGGACGCGCCGGTGCTGCTGCTCGCGAACTCGCTGGGCACCAGCTTCCTGGTCTGGGATCCGGTGATGGAGGTCCTCACCCGTCAATTCCGGGTGCTGCGCTATGACAAGCGCGGTCATGGCCTGAGCGACGCGACGCCCCTGCCGGATGAAACCGCCGGCTATTCCATCGCCGCCCTCGCCCAGGATGCGCTTGCTCTGCTCAATGGCCTCGGCATCGACAAGGTTCATCTGTGCGGCCTGTCCATCGGTGGCATGATCGCCCAGCACCTCGCCGCCGCCTCGCCCGAGCGGGTCGCCCGCCTGGTGTTGTGCGATACCGCCGCCGTCATCGGTCCCGCCTCGGTGTGGAACGAGCGCATCGCGGGCATCCGCCGCGACGGCCTTGCGGCAATCGCGCCCGGGGTGATGGCCCGTTGGTTCACCGAGGGCTTTCGCGCCCGCGTGCCTCACGTCGTGCGGGGCTATGTGAACATGGTGGCGCGCACCTCCCTCGAAGGTTACCTCGGCTGCGCCATGGCGGTGCGCGACGCGGACCTCACGGATGGCGACCGCACCATCGCCGCGCCGACCCTGGTGGTGGTGGGCGAGCAGGATCCGGCGACCCCATTCGCCTCCGCCCAAGCGCTCGCCGCCCTTATTCCCGGGGCGCGGCTCGCGACGATACCGGACTGCTCGCACATTCCCTGCGTCGAGCAGCCTGAATCACTGCTGCGCCAGATCGTGCCGCATCTGTGCGACTGATGGCACGCCGGAACCATGGCGATGTGATGGGCAAGGTCGGATTCACGATGGTGGTCATTTAGCTGCGGGCGGAAGGTCATAAAGCCGGTGCGCATTGTTCACGGGGACGCGTTTGCGCGCCGCCGCGTTGGGGGGCCAGCCGGAACCCCAGACGCAGCGATCCGGGGCAGCTTCAGGCAGCAGCCGGCGAAAGGAATCGTATCGGCGTAGGGCGGTCCTTCGACGGCATTGCGGTGGTCGCGCGAGAGCTTGACCCAGCCGCCTTGAGCAGGCCGCCAAGGATGCGATATTCGACTTCGGGCACGTGCCTCCGGTTGCAGACGGCGGGCGGCGGCTGAAACGGTCCTGGAGCCGGTGGGTGGCGCCGCGGCGTTGATTTTCCCCGGACGGGGCCGCCGGGCGAGACGCCGCCAGCGGGCTCCGGCACCGCTCCCGCGCGCCGCCGCCGTGATAAGGCAATCCGGACGTGAAAGATGTGAGGTTCGATCGCAGCATGGCGAGGCGCCGCTCCGTCCGGGATTGGGTCGTCCTGCGTCCGCGGGCCGCGCGCCGGGCATTCGGCGCCCTGTGGCTCTGCCTCATGCTGGCCGGCGCCGCCCCCTGCGGCGCCGCGGCGCCGCCGCGGCATGTGCTGGTTCTCTTCGAGAACAACCGCCTGCTGCCGGGTAATGTCCTGAGGGATCGGGGCATCACCAGCGCGCTGGGCGAAGCCAACCGCAACACCGACGTCAGCACCGAGTTCCTCGATTATCCGCGTTTCAGCGGCGAGGCCTATGTGGCCACCGTCACCCGCTTCCTGCGGGAGAAATATGCGGCGCGGCCGCCCGACGTCATCATCGTCGCCGGCGACAACGCGCTGGATTTCGCCCTGGGGGCGCGGGCCGACCTGTTCCCGTCGGTGCCCATCGTGCACGTGGGCGTCGCCCGTTCCTTCCTGGCATCGCGGACGCAGCTGCCGCCCGACGTGGTGGGGGTGCCCTTCGAGCAGGACTTTGCGGCGACCATCGATCAGGCGTTGAAATGGCATCCGCGCGCCACCCGCCTCGTCCTCATCACCGGCACCGCCGGGCGGGACCGCGTCTGGGAGGGCGAGGTGCGCCAGCTGGCGGCGCGCGTCGAAGGACGGGTGAGCGTCGAGATGCTGGAGGGCCGTCCTGTGGACGAGGTGCTGCGGCGGGTTGCCGAGCTCGGACCCGATGCGGTGGTGTTCACGCCGGGCTTCTTCCGTGACGGCGCCGGCAACCTGTTCACGCCGTCGGAATCGGCGCGCCTCATCGCCCAGGCGTCGACGGCGCCGGTCTATGGCCCCTTCGTCAGTTTCCTCGGCACCGGCGTGGTTGGTGGATGGATGGCCAGTTTCGAGGCGATGGGCCGCGAGGGCGGGTCGATCGCCGGCCGCCTGCTCGGCGGAGAGGCGCCATCGGCCCTGCACCTGCCCTCGGTGATGCCGTCCGCGCTGTACGTGGACTGGCGGCAGATCGAGCGCTGGGGGATCGATCCGGGCGCGGTGCCGGCCGGCACCGTCGTCCAGTTCCGGGCGCCGAGCTTCTGGCAGACCTACCGGACGGAGGCGATCGCGGTTGTCCTGGCCTTCCTGCTGCAAAGCCTGCTGATGACCGCCCTGCTGGTCGAGCGCAACCGCCGCCGGCTGGCGCAGTCGAGCCTCGACCGGCATCGCTTCGAGCTCGCCCACGCCTCCCGGCTGGCGGTGGCGGGTGAACTGACCGGCTCCATCGCCCACGAGATCAACCAGCCGCTCGCGGCCATTCTAAGCAACGCGGCGGCGGCGGAAATGCTGCTGCAATCGGGCGCGGCCCGGCCTGGCGACCTCAAGGACATTCTCGCCGACATCCGCCGCGACGATCTGCGGGCGAGCGAGGTGATCCGCCGGCTGCGGGCGCTGCTCGCCAAGCACGAGGTGGAGCGCCAGCCCTTCGACCTCAACGAAACGGTGAGCGACGTCATCACCCTGCTGAATGCCGAGGCCCGGCGCCGGCGCATCGTGCTGGGCGCCCGGACGCCGGCGGAGACGATCACGGTGGTCGGCGATCGCATCCAGGTGCAGCAGGTGCTCATCAACCTGATCATGAATGCCATGGATGCGCTGGCGGATACGCCCGATGAGCACAGGACCGTGAGCCTCTCCCTCGAGGGCTCGCACGCCGGGGCGACGATCAGGGTGCGCGATCGCGGCGTCGGCATCACCGCCGAGCACCTGCCGAAGCTGTTCGATTCCTTCTTCACCACCAAGCGCAAGGGCATCGGGCTCGGCCTGTCCATTGCGCGCACGCTGGTCGAGGCCCATGGTGGCACCATCGCGGCCGAGAGCGGCCCCGGGGACGGCGCCACCTTCACCATCTGGCTTCCCCGGGCGGCCCCCGGCAGCAGCGCGTGGGTCGGGGCGGCATGAGTTCGGCATGAGTGCGGCACCGCTGGTCCACGTGGTGGACGATGACGATTCCCTGCGCACGGCGGTGGCGCGGCTGCTGAATGCCGCCGGCCTGGAAGTGCGGGCCTACGCCTCCGCCGGCGACTTCCTGCTGCATCCCCTTCCGCACCGTCCCGGCTGCATCCTTCTGGACCTGCGCATGCCCGGCCCTTCGGGGCTGGAGCTTCAGCGGGCATTGCGCACGCTCGGCGCGACGCTGCCGGTGATCTTCTTCACCGCCCATGCGGACGTCGCGTGCAGCGTGGAGGCGATGAAAGCCGGCGCGGTGGATTTTCTCATGAAGCCGGTGGAGCCGCAGGTGCTTCTGGAAGCCGTCCAGCGGGCGCTGGAGCGCGACGCGCGCATGCGAGCCGCGCGCACGGATGCCGACGACCTGCTCTCCCGCTTCGCCCTGCTGTCGCCGCGGGAGCGCGAGGTCTTCGACCTGGTGGTGGCGGGCAAGCTCAACAAGCAGATCGCCGACGAGCTCGGCATCGCAGAGCGCACCGTGAAGGCCCAGCGCGCTCAGCTCATGATCAAGCTGGGCGCCGAATCCGCCGCCGAGCTCGGCCGCCTCGCTGAACGTCTGCAGCGCCTGACCCAAGACCTGCCCGACAACCGATGAGGGGCTGGCCCCCGCTTGCAGGGGCGGCCGGATCCGGGCGGGGCCCCGGTTCATGTCCGGTCATGACGGGGCGAGGGCGCGATCGCCCGATTGGCGAACCGGCGCCCCCGGGCCGGGTCGACGCGCGCCGCCGCCCGAAAGTCTCTGAATATATCTTGATACCTCCGCGCTTGCCCTTTCGGGCATATGCGCCGTCCCCTTCGGCCGATGGTCCCGAGTGCGTTTCGGCTCCAAAGATGCCTGGGTCCGCGGTGCACGTGGCGAGTCGCCGGAACCGGTGATCGCCGTCGGCGACGCGGGCGGCCCGCCATGCACATCGGCGCAACGCCAAGCGCGAGCTGTTCTCCCTCGACGGGGTGCAGCTGGGCGCCATGCGCGTCGAGGATTTCAAGCCCCAAGCGGGCAACAGGCTTGACCGGTGGCCGCCGGTACCCCGCTATCGTCCTCCGCGGAAGCGGATGGAGAGCGACCCGTTCAGGCAGCTTCTGTCCGATCGGCATCGTCCTCCAGCCCGGCTGCCACCGGCCAGGACTGCCGCGACCAAGCCGAGAGGCGAGGTCGCGGCAGCTTGCCCCCCGCTGTCCGACGCGCGACGCCGTCGCAGCTGAACGAGATCCCGTGGACGAAATCGAGCCGCGCCGCGCTTCTGTCTGTGTCATTGCCCTGCAATCCACCGGCGCGCCTGGAGGCTTTCCAGCGCCTGGGGAGCCCCGGCATTCGCGGCCGCTGAAGCCCATCGCAAAGGCTGTGAGGGAACCGGGCGGTGGACATGGTCCACCGCCCGGTAAGCCTACTCCGGTCAGGGCTTGGAGCAAGCGCGCGATAGTGCGCGGGTGGTTGCACAACCTCATAGATCCAGTTTTTGGGAAATTTTTCGATCCAGGTTCCGCAAGCACCGGAACGGTCGCGAGGGCGGGGTGACGACCGCCGCCGCCACCGGCGGATTGGGCGGTAAGGGGTGCTTCCGCGCCCTCGACCGGCCGAGCCTGCGCGCTGCTGTGAGTCCGCCGGTGGCGTCGGTGGAGGCTGGGTGCGGGGAGGGGAGGCCGGTCGGGCGCCACTGTGTCGTCGCCCGCAATCGACCCCGGCGGTGGGAGCGCGCCGCGCCACCCGGAGACGAGACCCGTGCATCGTCTCAGCAAGTTCTTGAATTGTTCTGGTAGGTGGTGCAGCTTCACCCCCTCATTGGGGAGAGCACGCCATGGCGAAGAAGACGTTCTACGTGGTCCAGCCCTTCGAGCTGGGCAAGCGCGGCACGCTGAAAGCCGCCCCGGCCATGGAGGTCCGCACCGCTGCCGACGCCGAGCGCATCGCCCGCCGGATGGCGATCGTGAAAGCCGGAGCCATCGCCTTCTCGCGGGATGTGGATCCCGAATCGGATGATGCCGATCCGCCGGTGCTCATCGCGAGCTTCGGCACGGTCCCGGATGAGGGGCTGGAAGCGGCCTAGCGCGGATCGCGGTCAGATCGACCGGCGTCCTCCCGACACCACCGTCATGACCGGGCCTGTCCCGGCCCTCCACGCGGTTGGGCCGGGCACACATCCTCTCGCAGGCCTGCGCCGGTGGTGCGGCCGCCATGCCCGGGACAAGCCCGGCCATGGCGGCGGCCGAAGAAAAACGCGGACACTGAATGTCGATCGGTCCTGGAGGGTTTTCGAGCGAAGTGGAGACCGGTTCGCGTGAAGAAGACGCGATCGCGCAGAAACATCGGGCGTTTCCGCGTTTGCCCGATTCCGTGAAACGGGAAACGCCCGAGGTCCGATCCGCCGGAGCCTTCAGGCCGGGTTCTCCAGATTGAACTGCCGCGTGTGCTCGTCATAGCCGAACAGCTCGCCATAGCGCCCCCAGGTGATGAGCCCCCGCAGGGTCTCCTCGGCGAAGTCCTCGGACATGTGGTCTTCCAGCTCTTCGGAGAAGCGGGTGAACGGCGCGCGGTGCGAGGGCCGCTCGTCCAGCACCCGCCGGATGAGCCCGGCCAGCGGCACGTGGGCGATGAGGTGCTCGGCGAACAGGCGCTTGCGCGCATCCTGCTCGGAATCGACGAAGCGCCGGCCGGCGTCGGTGAGGCGCACGTCGCCTTCCTCCAGTTCGGCGAAGCGCAGCAATTGCAGCGTCTCGACGATGGGGAACAGCTCGTCCACCTCCATCTGCAGCGTCGCCGCCAGGTCCGGCAGGTCCGCCTTGCCGCCGTAGGGCGCCGCCGCCAGGGCCTCCATGAGGCCGGACAGGAGGTTGGTCGAGATGTGCGGCAGCGCCATGCCGATGCCGGGCGCGCCGCTTTCTTCCTTGCGCGCGCCCGTGTCCACCGGCACGCGCTGGGTCATGCGCGCATAGATGTCGTCGACGATGGCGCGGAACACGGGATCGACGCGCGAGCGCGGGTGCGGCAGGTTGATCTTGATCTCCGCCGCCACCCGGCCGGGATTGGAGGAGAAGATGAGGATGCGATCGCACATGAGCACCGCCTCCTCGATATTGTGCGTGACCATCAGGATGGACTTGATGGGCAGGCGCCCCTCGATCCACAGCTCGATGAGGTCCGTGCGCAGCGTTTCGGCGGTGAGCACGTCGAGGGCGGAGAAGGGCTCGTCCATCAGCAGCAGGCGCGGATGCACCACCAGGGCGCGGGCAAATCCCACGCGCTGGCGCATGCCGCCGGACAATTCCTTGGGATAGGCGCTCTCGAAGCCGTCGAGGCCGATGAGGTCGATGGCTTCCAGCGAGCGCCGCCGCCGTTCCGCCGCCGGCACGCCGATGGCCTCGAGTCCCACCTCCACATTCTCCAGCACGGTGAGCCAGGGGAACAGCGCGAAGCTCTGGAACACCATGGAGAGCCCTTCGCTGGGCCCGGTCACCGGCTTGCCACGCCATTCCACCCGGCCGGAGGTGGGCTTCACCAGGCCGCAGATGATGCGCAGCAGCGTCGACTTGCCCGAGCCCGACCGGCCGAGCAGGCCGACGACCTCGCCCTCGCGGATGGAGAGGGAGACGTCGTCCAGCACCACGAGGTCGGCATTGTCGCCCTTCTGGTAGATCTGGCGCACGCCGGCGGCATCCACCAGGAGCCCCTGCTCGGCCTGCGGCGCGCGGGCGGCGCGATCGATGGCGGTCATGGTTTCCTCCCTCAGTCGAGGCGCAGCCGGCGGCCGGCGAAGGCGTAAAGCGGTCGCCACAGCAGGCGGTTGAACAGCATCACGAAGATCGACATGACGGCTATGCCGAGCACGATGCGCGGATAGTCGCCGGCCACCGTCGCGTCGGCGATGTAGGCGCCGACGCCGTGGGCGCGCAGGGTGGTGTCGCCCCAGCTCGCCACCTCGGCGACGATGGAGGCGTTCCACGAGCCGCCGCTCGCGGTGATGGCGCCGGTGACGTAATAGGGGAAGATCCCCGGCAGCATCACCTTGCGCCACCAGTTGATGCCGCGGATGCGGAAGGTGGAGGCCGCCTCCTTCAGGTCGTTGGGGAACGCGCTCGCCCCGGCGATGACGTTGAACAGGATGTACCACTGGGTGCCGAGCACCATCAGCGGCGACAGCCAGATGTCCGGGTCGAGGCCGAGCCGGACGATGGCCACCACGGCGAACGGAAACACGATGTTGGCCGGAAACGCGGCGAGGAACTGCGCCAGCGGCTGCACCCGCTCGGCCCAGCGGGGCCGCAGGCCGATCCACACGCCGATGGGCACCCAGATGAGGGTGGCGAGGATGATCAGCACCACCACCCGCAGCATGGTGAGCACGCCGAGGCCGAACACCCGCACCACCTCGGGCATGGTCAGCTCCGTGGCGACAAAGGCGACGATGGTCCACAGGCAATAGGACGCCACCGCCAGCACCAGGGCAAGCCATGCCTTGTCGGCGAGAGGGCTCGCCCAGGCGCCGCCGACGGCGCGGCGCGCCTCCTGCGGCATGGCGGCGGGCAAGGCGAGGCGCTGGCGCGGCACGGCGGCGATCACGGCGCCGAGGGGGCGAGCGAGGCGCTGGAGCAGCACCGCCCGCCGCATGGCCGAGAGCAGCCAGGACCGAGGCGCGGCACCGCCGGCGGAGGTCTCCACCCGGAACTTGTCGGCCCACGCCACCAGCGGCCGGAACAGCAGCTGATCGTAGATGAGGATGACCGCGAGCATGGCCAGCACCGCCCAGCCGACGGCGGGCAGGTTCTGGTCCTTGATGGCGAGCGCCACGTAGGCGCCCACCCCCGGCAGGGTGATGGTGGTGTCGCCCACCGAGATGGCCTCCGAGGCGACCACGAAGAACCAGCCCCCGGACATGGACATCATGGTGTTCCACACCAGGCCCGGCATGGAGAACGGCACTTCCAGCCGCCAGAAGCGCTGCCAGCCGGTGAGGCGGAAACTGCGGGTGGCCTCGTCGAGGTCGCGCGGGACCGACTTCAGCGACTGGTAGAAGCTGAAGGTCATGTTCCAGGCCTGGCTGGTGAAGATGGCGAAGATGGCCGCGAGCTCCACCCCCAGCACCCGGCCGGGGAACAGCGCCATGAAGCCGACCACGGTGAACGAGAGGAAGCCGAGCACCGGCACCGACTGGAGGATGTCCAGCATCGGCACCAGCACCATCTCGGCCCGCCGGCTCTTCGCCGCCAGCGCGCCGTAGGCGAAGGTGAAGACGAGGGAAGCGACGATCGCCGCCAGCATGCGCAGGGTGGTGCGCAGCGCGTATTCCGGCAGCAGGGTCGGGTCGAGCGAGATCGGCGCCGACTTCAGGGCGGTGAGGGGGCCAGCGTCTGCTGTCCGCCATGGACCATCAGGATGAGGCCGCCGAACAGCAGGCCGAAGGCCAGCGCATCCCACAGGTTCAGCGCGAATCTGCGCCGGCGCCCCGCTTCCAGGGCCGGGTGGTGGAGGGTCATGGTCTGAAACCCGAAATCGACGTGGATCCGGATGGCCGGCAAAAGAGCAAGGCCGCGCGATGCCGCGGTTACGGCGCGTCAGTGCCGACTTCGGTCCGCGTCCGCGTGGCGGAGCAGCGGGTTCTTGCGGAGAAAGGGCGTCCGCATGGTTCACCTCGCATCCCTGAGCCTGCCGGCGGGACGGGGAACCAGACGCGAGGGGTCAGGTCCGGGCCGTCGCGAGCAAGCTCGAGCTAGATCGATTGGAACTGTCCATAAGAGACGAGTCTTTCGATGAAATCCGGCGCAGGGCGACCGGCTGCCCGCCTATCGCGCCGTCCCGGCGCGCGGTCAAGCGGGAATAGGCGGGCCGGGCGCGGATGTCGCAAGCCGATGGCCATGGCCGCTGCGGCAGGTGGCGATCGGGCAGGGGCAAATGCCGCACCGGCGGGGCGGACGACCGGATCAGCGGCATTCCACGAAGACCGTGAAGCCCTTGGCCGTCTCGGCGATGGTGGCGGGATCGAGGACCGGGGCGCCCCCTGCCGCCACCGGCGGGGTGATGCCGTTGCCGTCGAGGAAGGTCTGGGCGACCGTGCTCTTGATGGCGAAGTTCACGTTCTGCGCCAGGTCCTTGGTCACCGAGGCGAGGCGCAGGGCGTTGAGCTTGGAAACCACCACGCCGGCGATGTTGCCGTACTGGTCCATAAGCGGCCCGCCGCTGTTGCCGGGCTGCACCGGCGCCGAGATCTGCACCATCCGGCTGTCGTCGTTGAGCCCCGACGTGGCGGTGACGTTGCCGACGGTGAAGTTGCCGGAGCTGGCCAGCAGGCCGGCGAGGGGGAAGCCGTAGATGTAGATGCTGTCGCCGATGCGCGTGCGCGCCGCGAGGGCGGGCACGCTCTTGGGGCCGGCGGCCGCCTTGAGCAAGGCGAGGTCGTTGATGGAGTCGCGGGCGAGCACCTGGACCGGCTCGGCCACGGATCCCGGGCGGGTGACCTGCACCACCTTGCAGCCGTCGATTACGTGGTGGTTGGTGAGGATGTGGCCGTTCGTGCTCACGAAGAAGCCGGTACCGGAGCTTTTGGCGTCCTCCGGGGCGCTGCCGCCGCCTTTCGCCTCGCTCCCCCGGGATTGGGGCGGCGGGGCGCGGCGCTCGGTGTCGCCACGGGCAAGCAGGGTCTTCTGGCAGTCGATGACGGCGCCGAGCGCCGCCATGGAGCCGGACAATGAAAGGCGGGCGATGCTCTTGCCCTGGAAGCGGACATCGAGGCTCCCGGCCCGGCCGATGTCGACCATGAAGTCCTCCTTCAGGTTGGTCGCCACCAGGCTCTTTTCGTCGCCCGCATCGCCGCCGGTGAAGGTGCCGTTCCAGCGCCCCGCATTGGTCGCGATGAGCACAACCTCGTAGCGTTTGCCGGCCTGCACCGATCGCCAGCGGGGATTGCTGAGGCCGAAGAACAGCTTTTTGTCCTCCCCGCCGAAGCCGAACCACACGGTGGTCTTGTCCTCGTACCGCGCCTTGGCGAGGCAGCCGCTCACCGCGGTATTGACACCGATGTCCCAGCCGCGCACGTCGTCGAGGGTCTCGTCCATGGCGAGCAGGGACTGCGCCATCGTCCCCGTGCCGGACGCGAGAAGGCCGGCGGCGGCGAGCAGCAGGGCGCGGGCCGTGGCAGGGATCTTGTCGCGCAGCCGCCGGATCATGGCCGGGCCGTTGGCGCGGAAAGAAGCGCGTCGGGCGACGGAAAGACGGGCGTCCGCGCCGGGGAAGGGATGGCCGCGTGCTTGCGGCGGCGCGCGGCGTGGATGCGGATGATCATGCCCAGCCCCCTGACCAAGACTTCAGTCCTCGACCAGGACACCCGATCCGCCGCGCCCCCACGCAACGGCGTCGCCGCGATGCGCGGCACCGGCCGACGCAAGCCCTGCCGATCACAGGTTGCGTGCGGGAACGGTAACGCTCGGGCCGCCGGCTTTCAAGCGCGGCGCATGGCCGGTGCCGCCGCCGAGCGAAGTGTGGTGTCCGGTGTTGCGTGGGAGCGCCAATGCCTCCGGTTTGTCGGCTGAGCGCGCCGGTTCGCGCGAAAAGGTCCTACACGACCGTGCGGTGGCGCGAGACGCAGGTGGCGAGCACTTCGTCCATGGGCCTGGACCACCAGTGCTCGGAGAAAATCTCCACCTCGACGAAGCCGGCATAGCCCTGCGCCTCCACCGCGGCGCGAATGCCCCTCAGGTCAATGACGCCGTCCCCCATCATGCCGCGGTCGGTCAGCATGTCCGTCGTCGGCACCAGCCAGTCGCAGACGTGATAGGCGAGGAGCCGGGCACGGCCGGCGCGGGCGATCTGCCCGGAAAGCTCGGGATCCCACCACACGTGGTAGGCGTCGAGCGCCACCCCCAGCAGGCCGGTGCGCCCCGGATCCAGCTGGTCGCAGATGTCGAGGGCCTGGCGCAGCGTGTTCACGCACGCACGGTCGGCGGCATACATGGGGTGCAGCGGCTCGATGGCCAACGGCATGCCCGCCTCCCGCGCGTGATCGAGCAGCGCGCCGACGCCGTCCTCCACCTGCGCGCGGGCGCCGCCAAGGTCCCTGGTCGGCGCCGAGCCCGGGCGGGAGAATTGCGGCAGTCCGCCCGCCACCAGCACGAGGCAGGGGGCGCCGAGGGCGGCCGCCTCGTCCACGGCGCGCCGGTTGTCGTCGGCGACCTCCCTTCGGCGCGCGGGATCGGCGGGAAACATGCCGCCCCGGCAATAGCCGGACAGGGCCATTCCCGTCGCCCTCGCCGCCGCCACGGCGCGATCGAGGCCGATGGCGGCGACCTGGTCGCGCCACGGGGCGATGGCCCGGATGCCGGCCCGGGCGCAGGCCTCGATGATGGCGACAAGATCACCCTGCCTCCGCAGCGTGACGGTGTTGATGGAGAGCTGGCGGGCGTCGGCCGAGAAATCGCGCAAGGCCGGCGCTTGGAAGGCCGGCGCGAGGCTCGTGGGGGAGACGTGATCCTGCATGGTGCGCATCAGTCTCCGCCGCCCTGCGCGGCAAGCCCGTTTCTCACGCCCGCCGCGTCGAGGCCGCTGCGCCGCTCCCTCATGCGCGGGCCGCCTGCGGGAGCGGCGCAGCGGAGCGTGGGGTGATGGGGGCGAGGCTTTCCCAGTCGGGCTCGGCCCGCCGCGCGAAGCCGGGGGCGGCGAGGAGTGCCCGGGTCGGCAGCAGCCCGCGGCGCACGTCGAGGACGATGCGGCCGTCCTGCTCGGTGTAGAGGTCCGGATGGGCGGCGGCGAAGGCCCGCGCTTCGGCCTCCGGCGCCGGGCCGAAGCCGGCGACGTAATGATGCCCGTTGCGCTCGCCGTGGGTGAGGCCGAGGGCGGCGATGAGCGCGGTGTCCTGCTCGACGGCGAGGCCCGCCTGGCAGGTGAGGTCCTCGCCGGAGAGCAGGAAGGGCGCGCGGACCCCGGCCGCGTTCCAGGCCTTCACCCGCGCGGCGTTGAGGATGGACTTGTAGAGCCCCTTGCAGGCCTTGGAGGACACGCCGCGATAGCCCAGCGCCGAGGCGCGGACGAACGAATCGTAGGCGTCGTCCGCCTCGTCGATGATCACGGTGAGGCCGTGCAGCGCCGGGGAAAGCGGGGCGGCGAAGGTGGCGCGCCGGTCGAACGGTTGCTCCACATAAAGCAGCCGGGCGCGCAGAACCGCGAGCGAGGGCCGGCCGAGGGCGTCCGCCAGCATTTCCAGCCGGTCGGGATCATATTGCTCGTTCGCGTCCAGCGTGGCGACGAAGCCGGGGGCCACCGCGTCGAGAGTAACCGCGATCTCCTCGAGCCGCGTGATGTCCGCATCGATGTCGCCGCCGATCTTGATCTTGAAGAAGGCGAGCTGCGCCGCCGCGATCAGGTTGGGCAGGCCATGCGGCCCGTCCAGCGGGTCGAGGAGCCCGATGGTGTGGCGCACCGCCACGGCCGGCGAGGCGACGAGCCCGGCGAGGAACGCGGCGAGCCGCCCGGGCTCGAGGTCCGGCGTCAGGCGTGCATCGAGCCCCATCGCGTTGCGCCTCAGCCCGTCCAGGACTCCAACGCCGATGGCGCGCAGGAGTGCGTCCAGCACCGCCTTGTCGAGGAGCGCGGGGCCGAAGCCGGCGGCGAGGGCAGGGACCTTCTCCCGCTCCGCCCAGGCGTCCTGGCCCGGACGCACGGCGGCGCTGAGGCCGAAGGCGGTGTCGGCTCCGGCCGCCAAATAGGCCGAGGCGGCATTCACGAGGCCGCGGCGCAGGTCGTCCACGGTGTCGGCGGGGCTTTTCGACGGATCCTTGTCGAACCATTTCGGCATCATCATCTCGGCCGAACAGCCGGTGGCGACACCGAAGCCGGGCACCTCCGCCTCGACCCGCACGAACGCCTGCGGCGCCGCCTCGACCACCGACGGGCCGAAGCGGAACGGGTGCATGAACGGCATCAGCCGCTCGAAAATCTCGACCGAACGTAGCACGAGGCGCGGCGCGTCCATGCTCCCTCAGCTCCGCCGGCCGCCGCCGGGACGGGCAGCACGGCTGCGGAAACTCCGCGCCGTCGCGCCCGCGCGCACGGTCACCCCCATGGCAGTCTCCTCCGCGACTGGCTGTCCCCGGCTTCTGCGCGCCGGTTTGTAACCAATCGGTGAATTACGAGCCTGGCGCAGTGAGGTGTCAAGCGCTTTCTCGGCCCGGGCCGGGTGGCGCGCGGGTGTCCGGGGTCGGAGCGGGAGGGGCGGCACCACGGTAACGGGCAGCCGCGATTTCCGCGCGGGATCGTGCTGCAGTGCCGCAAGACCCCTTGAGCCTCCGCGTCATTCACGCTTATCTCGGCACCGAGGGGCGACTTCATGCAGGATATTCACCGCGACATTCTCCCCAAGGGCCGGCGCGCGGCCATCCGCTCGCGCGGCATGGGGGCCTGAGGCGATGCGGCTCGTCTGCCTGCCGCATGCCGGCGGCTCCGCCGCGCTCTACCGGCCCTGGAAGGTGGCGCTCTCGGGCCTTGCCACCGTGGAGAGCCCGGAACTGCCGGGACGTGGCACACGGTTCGGCGCGCCCTTCGCCTCCAGCCTCATCGACCTCGCCGGGGACGTGGCGAACACCGTCGCGCACCGGGTCGGCCCGCTCGTGCTCTACGGTCATTCCATGGGCGCGGTGCTCGCCTTCGAGACGGCGCGCGCGCTGGCCCGCCACGGGATCAGTGTGGCGGGGCTGGTGCTCTCGGGCCGCGCGGCGCCGCAGCTTCCCTTCCCGTCCCTCGGCCGCCACCTGCTCGGCGACGCCGCGCTCGCAGCCGAACTCCAGCGGATCGGCGGGACGACGCAGGCGGTGCTGGCCCAGCCGGAGCTCATGGCGGCGATGTTGCCCGTGCTGCGCGCCGACTTCCGGCTGGTGGATACCTACGCCTTCGCCGCCGGGCCGAAGCTCCCGGTTCCGGCGGTGATCCTCGGCGGCGCGGAGGATCCCGCCACGCCCCTGCCCGCGCTCCACGCCTGGGCGGAGGTCGTCTCCGGCCCACTCGCGGTGGAGCTCTGGCCGGGCGGTCACTTCTTCGTGCGCGATCAGGAAGCGCGGCTCATGGAGCTGCTGCGCCGCCTCCTCCCGGCATGGCGCGCGGCCAGGGCCGGCGGCTGAATGGGGGAGCGCCCCGCCGTGCCGGTGCCGGCCCTCGCCGCCGGCGAAAGCTTCCTCGCGGTGGCGCAGGTGCAGGATCTCGTGGCTGCGCCGGGCTTCGCCTTCGCCCTGCCGGATGAGGACGAGGCGCGCATCGGCCGGCTCGTCCACGACCGCGACCGCCGCTCCCGCCGTGCCGCCTGGCGGCTGGCCCGCTTCTGCCTCGGGGCGGTTCTGGGCATGGCGCCGGCGGAGGTGGCCCTGCGCCGGGACCGGCGGGGCCGGCCGCATCTGGAGGAGGAGGCCGGGCTTGATTTCAATGTCAGCCATGCCGGGTCGAGCATTGCGGTGGGTGTCATGCGCGGCGGGCGCATCGGGGTGGATGTGGAGCACCAGCGCCCGCTCGCCTTGTGGCAGGACCTCATCGGCGAATTCCTCGATGCCGCCGACGCCGTCGCCTGGTCCCGACTGTCGGCCGACGGTCGGGCCGACGCGGCCTTGTCGGCCTGGTGTCGCAAGGAGTCGGTGTTGAAAGCCACCGGCGAGGGGCTCGCGGCCGATCCGCGTGCCGTGTCGCTGCCGCTCGGCCCGCAGGCGGCGGTGATCGGCCGGGCCGGCCGAAGCTTCACCGTGGCCACGCTCCACGCCGCCGTCCTCGCGCCAGACGCGGCCCTCGCGGTCGCGGTGGAGGGCGTCCACCTGCCGCGCCTGCTGGCGCTGGCGGGCGGCACGGGGTGGAGCCTTTCCGGCGCCCGGCCCGCCGCCGGTCCCTGATCGCCGGGCGCGCCGCGGGACGTCTCGCCGCCGTGCGGGATCGACAGGCAGGCATGGGAGCGGGCGAAGGCGCGTGCTATGGGCGAGGGGGACATCCCGCGCGGGAGACTTTCGCCATCGCCGCCGACCGCAAGCGCCTGTCGTCCTTTCTCGCCGCCCGCCGGAAGACGGCACGGCGCCCGCTCGCCTTCGCCTATGGCTTCGCGCTGGTGGCCGGGCTCCTCGTCATCGCCCAGGCGGCCCTGGTGGCGCGCCTCATCGCCCTCGTGCTGTTCGCGCGCCAGCCGCTCACCGACGCCTGCGGGGAGATCGTGGCCCTCCTCTGCGTGATCCTCGCCCGGGCGCTGGCGAGCCAGGCGGCGGAGCGCGCCGGGTTCGCCGCCGCCGAGAGCGTGATGCGCGCTTTGCGGGCCGAACTGCTGGACCACGTGGCGCGGCTCGGGCCGGCCGGCCTGTCGGGTCAGCGCACCGGGGAGCTGGTGGCCGCCATCTCCTCCGGCGTGCGGGCGGCGGAGCCCTACTACACGCGCTACCTGCCCGCCTCGGTGCTGTCGGTGGCGCTGCCGGTGGCCATCCTCGCGGTGGTGTTCCCGCTGGACTGGGTGTCCGGCCTGATCTTCCTGTTCACCGCGCCGCTCATTCCGGTGTTCATGATCCTCATCGGCAAGGGGGCCGAGGCGCTGAACCAGCGCCAGTGGCGCCGCCTCGCCCGCATGTCGGGCCACCTGCTCGATGCGGTGCAGGGCCTTTCCACCCTGAAGGCCTTCGGCGCCGCCGGGCGGATGACGGCGCGCGTCGCGGAGGTGGCGGACGCCTACCGGCGCGACACCATGGCGGTGCTGCGCGTCGCCTTCCTGTCGTCCCTGGCGCTGGAATTCTTCGCCACCGTCTCCATCGCCCTGGCCGCCATCTTCATTGGCTTCCGCCTGCTGTGGGGCGGGATGGACTTCTTCGACGGGCTGTTCATCCTCCTGCTAGCGCCGGAATTCTACCAGCCGCTGCGGGCCATGGGCACCGCCTACCATGCGCGCATGGAAGCCGTCGGCGCCGCCGAGCGCATCCTCGCCCTCGCCGACCTGCCGGCCCTCGCCGAGCCCGGCGGGATCCTCCCGGTGCCCGATGCCGGCGCCATCGAGATCCGCTTCGAGGACGTCTGCCTCGTCTATCCGGACGGGCGTACCGCCCTCGACGGGGTGACGCTCACCGTGCCGGCCGGGGCGCGGGTGGCGCTGGTGGGATCGTCGGGGGCGGGCAAGTCTTCCCTCCTCGCCCTCGCCCTGGGCTTCGTGCGGCCCACCTCCGGGGGGTGCTGGTGAACGGCGTGCTCCTCGGCGAGATCGACCGGGCCGCCTGGCGCCGGCACGTCGCCTACGCGCCGCAGCGCCCGCGCCTGTTCGCCGGAACCCTCGCCGCCAACATCGCGCCGGGGGAGGACGCGCCGGACCCGCACAGGCTCGCGGCGGCGGTGGAGGCGGCGGGGCTCTCGCAGGCGGTGGCGCGGGTGCCCGGCGGGTTGTCCGGCCGCGTGGGCGAAGGCGGGACGGGCCTTTCGGGCGGCGAGGCGCATCGTCTGGCCCTGGCCCGTGCCTTCTACCGCGATGCGCCCTTCGTCGTCCTCGACGAGCCCACCGCCCATCTCGACCGGGCGACCGAGGCCGACGTGGAGCGCGCCCTGCGCCGCCTCTTGCCCGGCCGCACCGCGCTGCTCGCCGCCCATCGCCTCGCCCAGGCGGCGGAGGCGGACCTCGTCGTCGTGATCGAGGCGGGCCGGCTGGTGGAGGCGGGGCCGCCCGCCGACCTCCTGGCGCAGGGCGGCCGCTATGCCGCTTTGGTGGCGGCGGGGGCATTGCCCGAGGAGGCCGCCTCGTGAGGGATTTCGTGCGCCTCCTCGCCTTGATGCGGCCGCAGGCCGGGTGGATGGCCCTCGCCGTCCTGCTCTCGGCGGTCACCAGCCTGTCCCATGCCGGGCTCATGGCGGCCTCGGGCTGGTTCATCACCGCCGCGGCGCTGGCCGGGGCGGCGGGGGCGGTGATGAATCCCTTCACCGCCTCGGCCGCCATCCGCGCCTTCGCGCTGCTGCGCACCGCGGCGCGCTACGGCGAGCGGATCATCGGCCACGAGGCGACGCTGAAATTCGTGGCGCACCTGCGCCCCTGGTTCTTCGCGCATCTGGTGCCACTGGCCCCCGCCGCGCTGGAGGACCAGCACTCGGGCGATCTCCTCGCCCGCCTCAAGACCGACATCGACCGGCTGGAATTCGCCTTCCTGCGCATCCTGTCGCCCCTGCTCGCGGCCCTGCTGGCGGTGGTCGTGGTGGTGGCCTTCGCCGCCGCCTACGATGCCGCCATCGCCCTGGCTCTCGCCGGGCTGCTGCTGGTCGCGGGGGTGGGCCTGCCGGTCCTGGCGCACCGGCTCGGCGCCGGCCCGGCGCGGCGGCTGGCGCGGGACACCGGGGCGTTCGAGGCGGCGCTGGTGGACCATCTGGAAGGCCGGGCCGAGCTCGACATCTACGACCCGGAGAACCGCCACCGCGCCCGGCTCGATGCGGCCAGCGATGCCCTGCTCACCGACGAGCGGTGGCTGGCGGGCCTCGCCGCCGCCACCTCCGCCGGGGTCGGGATGACGGGGCAGCTCGCCCTGCTGGCGGTGCTGCTGCTCGGCGCGCCGCTGGTGCTGGCCGGGCAGCTCGCGGGCGCGGAGCTGCCCATGCTGGCGCTGATGGCCCTCGCCGCCTTCGACGCCGTGGCTCCCCTGCCGCTGGCTCTGCAGACCCTGCCGGCGACCCTGGCGAGCGCGCGGCGCCTGTTCACCCTGATGGACCGGCCGCCGCCGGTGCCGGAACGCGGTGTGTTCCGGCCGGTGCCGGCGGCCGGCGCCCTCGTCTTCTCGCAGGTCGGCCTCACCTATGCCGGCGCCGGCCGGCCGGCCCTCGACGGCATCGACCTCGCCCTCGTCCCGGGGCGGCACGTGGCGGTGGTGGGGCCGAGCGGCTCGGGCAAGTCCAGCCTGGTGGCCCTCGCCCTGCGCTTCCGCGCGCCGGATGCCGGTACGATCACCTTCGCCGGCGCGGACGTGGCGGCGTTCGAGCCGGATGGACTGCGCCGGCGCATCGCCGTGCTGGCCCAGGCGGAGCACCTGTTCGCCGAAACCCTCCTCGACAATTTGCGCATCGCCGATCCGCAGGCCTCCCTCGCCCGCTGCGAGCAGGCCTGCGCCACCGCCGCCATCCTCCCCTTCGTGGCGTCCGAGCCGGACGGCTTCTCAACCTTCGTGGGGGCCCACGGGGCGGGGCTTTCCGGCGGCGAGGCGCGCCGTCTCGCTCTCGCCCGCACCCTGCTGAAGGATGCGCCCATCCTCATCCTCGACGAGCCCACCGAGGGGCTCGATCCCGAGACCGAGCGCAGGGTGATGGACGCGGTGCTGGATGCCGCGCGCGAGCGCGCGGTCCTGCTCATCACCCATCGGCCGGCCGGGCTTGATCGCATGGACGAGATCCTGGTGCTGGAGGCGGGGCGCATCGTCGCCCGCGGCACGCCGGCGGAGATCCTGCCCCGCTTCGGCCGGCCCCCGGGGTGAATCCGCTTTGGCGCGGCGCGTTTTCCTTCCGCCCGCCAATTGCCCCGAGACACGGCCTCAGGGCTGGGGCCGGCGCTCGCGCTCGTCCCAGCCGCCGATGGCCTCGCCGGCCGGGGGCGCATCCTCGTGCGGCGGCCGCACGGGGGTGCCGGCGAGCCGCAGCGTGCGCTCCAGCAGCACCTCGTAGATGGGCTTGCCGCCGAGGGCCTCGGCCACGAGGTTGGCGGTCACGCAGGTGAAGATGACCGGCACCAGCAGGTCGTAGGAGCCGGTCAGCTCGGCCACCAGCACCATGCCCACCAGCGGCGCTCGCACTGTCGCCGAGAACAGGCCGCCCATGGCGGCGACGCCGAGGGCCGCCACCAGGCCGGGGGGCAGGTGGAAGGCCACGTCGAGGAGCGTGCCGAACAGCACGCCCACCGCGGTGGCGAGGGCGAGGATGGGGGCGAAGATGCCGCCGGGGATGCCGGTGGAATAGCTCGCCATGGTCATGGTGAAGCGGATGACGACGATGCCGGCCAGCGTCAGGGCCGGCAGGCCCATGCCGGGCAGGGACACCGCCAGCAGCTCGCCGCCGGAGGTGGCTTCGGGCCGCAGGATCAGCAGCGGCCCGATGGCGGCGCCCACCAGCACCGGCAGCAGATAGGGCGAGACGGTGACGGCGAGGGCGCGGGCGCCGTCCAGCGCGGCGACCAGCGCGCGGTTGAAGGCGACCCCCAGCGCGCCGAGGATGGCCCCGAGCACGAGGAAGGCGGGAAGCCAGAGCAGCGGGACTTCCGCCACGTCGAGGCGCATGTCGGGACCGGTCCCGGCGATCATCTGAGTCGCCACGGCGCCGGCGGCGGAGCAGATGATGACGGCGCTGTAGGTGCGCAGGCCGTATGGAAACTGGCGGCGCGTTTCCTCGATGACGAACAGGATGGCGGCGAGCGGCGCGTTGAAGGCGGCGGCGAGCCCGGCGGCGGCGCCCGCGGCCAGAAGCCCGCGCCCGTCCCGCGTGCCCAGCCGGAACGCGTCGGACACCGCCTTGGCCACCGAGGCGCCCATGTGGATGGTCGGCCCCTCGCGCCCCGCCACCAGTCCGGAACCCAGCGCCAGCACGCCGGCCACGAACTTCACCGGCAGCACCCGTTTCCAGCGCAGGATGCGCAGGCCTTCGAGCGCGCCCTCGATCTCCTGCACGCCGGAGCCCGCCGCCTCCGGCGCGAAGGCGCGCACCAGCGCCACCGATAAGGTGACCATCGCCGCCGACACGCCGGCAAGCGCAAGATAGAGGACCGGCCCGTCGAGGTGCGGCAGCAGCAGGGACGGCCAGGTCCCGGCCTTGTCCGTCAGGAGATGGAACAGGGTGCCGAAGAAGCCGGCGACCGCGCCGACCAGCGCCGCGAGGGCGTAATAGACCCCGCTGGCGGGCTCGCGAGAGGTGTCGGGCGTCTCGTCGGGTGTCAAGCCGGACCTCGGGACTGGGGGGACGGCGCTTGCGCCGATCCCTCCAGCCTTAGCGGAGGCGGTGCGGGCGGAGCAAGGCATGCCGGGCATGGATCCTCCGCGTGCGGGCCTCAGGTCGCCTGGAACATGGGGGCCGAGGCCGGCCTCAGGGTGCGCGGGGCCTCCTCCCCGTGCAGGTGCAGGGTCCGGTCGTGGAGCGTGTGGAGCGTCGAGCGGTGGCCGATGGAGAGCAGCGTCGCCTGCGGCAGGCGCGCGCGCAGCAGGCGGTAGAGCGCCGCCTCTGAGGTCTCGTCCACGGCCGAGGTCGCCTCGTCGAGCAGCAGCACGTCCGGGGCATCCAGCAACGCGCGGGCGATGGACAGGCGCTGCTGCTCGCCGAGGGAGAGCATGTGCGGCCACAGGGCCTCCTCGCCGAGCCGCCCGGCGAGCGCGCCGAGCCCCACGGCGGTGAGCGCCTCGGCCATGCGCGCGGGCTCGATCTCCTCGGCCGGCCGCGGATAGGCGAGGGCGGCGTCGAGCCGGCCCACCGGCACGTAGGGCTTCTGCGGCAGCACCATCAGGCGGTGGCCGTCACGGCGTTCCACATTGCCCGAGCCGAATGGCCAGATGCCGGCGATGGCGCGCAGGAGCGTCGTCTTGCCGGCGCCCGAGGGGCCGGTGAACAGCACGCTCTCGCCATGCGCGATGGCCAGGTCGTCCATGGCCACCAGCGCCCCGCCGCCGGGCAGGCGCACGTCGAAGCCGCTGAGGGCGATGGCCGGTCCGTCGGCGCTGGCGCTGCCGGTGAAGGCGGGCTGGCCCGCGTCCGCCTGCGCCGCCGCGATGGCCGCCTCGAAGCCGGTGAGCCGGTTCACCACGGAGGTCCATTCGGCGAGCGTCACGTAGCTCGAGACGAAGAAGGAGAAGGAACCCTGCACCGAGGAGAAGGCGGAGGCCGTCTGCATGAGCTGGCCGAGCTGGATCTGCCCGGCGAAATAAGCCGGGGCGACCACCACGTAGGGGAAGATGGTGGAGATCTGGTTGTAGCCGGCGGTGAACCAGGTCAGGCGCTTCTGCGCCCGCATGAGATCAAAGAAGTTGCCCCAGATGCGGGTGAAGCGGCCTTCGAGCTTGCGGTCCTCGGCCCGGCCGCCGTCGAGCAGGGCGATCTGCTCGCCGTTCTCGCGCACCCGTACGAGGTCGACGCGGAAGTCGGCCTCGTAGCGCTGCTGGTCGAAATTGAGCCGCACCAGCGGCCGGCCGATGAAATGGGCGATGAGCGTGCCGAAGAGGGAATAGATCAGCGCGGCCCAGAACAGGTAGCCGGGAACGTTCAGCTGGTGGCCGAAGATCGGGATCGCCAGCGGGCCGGACAGGTTCCACAGGATGATGCTGAAGGAGACCAGAGACACCACCGTGCCCAGGAGGCCGATGCCCACCGATATGGTGCGGTTGACGAACAGCTGCACGTCCTCGGAGATGCGCTGGTCTGGATTGTCGGCCGCGTCGCCCGACAGGCGCAGGCGGTAGTGCACGTTGTCGGTGAGCCAGGCGCCGAGATAGCGCCGCGTCAGCCAGCGCCGCCAGCGGATCTCCAGCCATTGCTTGAGATAGACTTGGTAGACGGCCACCACGATGGCGCCCGCCGCCAGCCCGCAGAAGATGAGGAGCTGCGTCTTGAAGGCCGGGAAGTCCTTGTCCTGGATGGCATTGTAGAAGGCCACGTTCCACTCGTTCAGGAGGACGGTGGCGAACACCCAGGCGAGCTCAAGGGCGATGACGGCGGCGAGCAGGCCGATGGCGCTCCAGCGCTCCTCGCTCCTGAAATAGGGCACGGCGAGCCGGCGGATGTCGGCGAGAAGGTTGAGCAAGGCGCGCAAGGGGGCACTCTCCAGACACGGGCCGCGCAGCTTTGGCGCGGCCCGCATGGCGGAACCATGGCCGCCGCATGAACAATTGGAAAGGTGCCGAAGGGGAAGAGGGGTGAAGGGGCGGTTTCAGACGGACTTGAGATTTGTGTCTGTAAACTCAAGCAGGCCGATCCCAATCCCCTGCCGCTTTCGGCGCCGGCGGCAGGCGCGACGCCGCTCCGGCGTCTGGCGTGGCTGATCGAGGACCCGACGGATGCGGCGGTTCTCTACCGTTCCGGTATTACCGTGCGCATTCCCCGTCCGGCGCGGTTCGCCGGGCACAAGCTGATCCTTGCCCAGAAGCGCGGCGGCGACACCACCCGGCGCGCCAAGGACCTGGTGCAGGCGGGGGCGCTGATCGCGGCGTTGAAGGCGGCGGACCGGTTCGCCCTGTCCGACGCCTTCGAGGGCGCCTGCGCGCAGGGCGTCACCGGCCGGAAGCGCCCGGAGGAGCGCTCCCTGGCGGAACTCGGGCCGACGCCGGACGACCTGGGGGCCTGATTTGGCTGCCCGAATTGGTGACCTGAGCCGTCCGCTCAGGCCTTCTTCACGAATTCGGTGCGCAGCACGAGGCCCTTCACCTTCTCGACCTTGCAGTCGATTTCCTCCGGATCGTCGGTGAGGCGGATGCCCTTGACCAAGGTGCCGCGCTTCAGGGTCACCGAGGTGCCCTTCACCTTGAGGTCCTTGATGAGGGTGACGTTGTCGCCGTCCTTGAGGATGGCGCCGTTGGCGTCCTTCACGTCCACTCAGACCTCCTTGGCCAGGTTATGCGCCATGTCGCGCAGGCGGAACTTCTGGATCTTGCCGGTGGAGGTCTTCGGGATCTCGTCGAACACCACGTGGCGCGGGCACTTGTAGGCGGCCAGATGGGTCCGGCAATGGGCGATGATCTCCTCCGCCGTGGCGCTCATGCCCTCGCGCAGCTCCACGAAGGCGACCGGAGTCTCGCCCCACTTCTCGTCGGGCCTTGCCACCACCGCCGCCGCGCTGACCGCCGGATGCTTGTAAAGGGCGTCCTCCACCTCGATGGAGGAGATGTTCTCGCCGCCGGAGATGATGATGTCCTTGGAGCGGTCCTTGAGCTGGATGTAGCCGTCGGGATGCTTCACCCCGAGGTCGCCCGAATGGAACCAGCCGCCTTCGAAGGCCTTGTCGGTGGCGGTCGGGTTCTTCAGGTAGCCCTTCATCACCACATTGCCGCGGAACATGACCTCGCCCAGGGTCGCGCCGTCGGCGGGGACGGGGACCATGGTTTCCGGGTCCAGCACGTCGAGGGCCTCGAGGGCGCCGTAGCGCACCCCCTGGCGGGCCTTGCGGATGGCCCGCTCCTGCGCCGGCAGCGCATCCCACCCGGCATGCCATTCATTCACCACGGAGGGGCCGTAGACCTCGGTCAGCCCGTAGACGTGCACCACGTTGAAGCCGGCATCCTGCATGGCGGCGAGCACCGCCTCGGGTGGCGGGGCGGCGGCGGTGATGAAATCCACCTTGTGCGGCAGGGGCCGCTTGTCGGCGTCCGGCGCGTTGAGCAGCGTCGACATGACGATGGGGGCGCCGCACATGTGCGTGACCTTGTGGTCGGCGATGGCGTCGAAGATGGGCTTGGCCCGCACCTGCCGCAGGCACACATGGGTGCCCGCCGCCAGCGTGATGGACCAGGGGAAGCACCAGCCGTTGCAGTGGAACATGGGCAGCGTCCACAGATAGACCGGATGCTTGCCGAGGGCGCAGGTGACCACGTTGCCTACCGCCAGAAGGTGCGCGCCGCGATGGTGATAGACCACGCCCTTGGGGTCGCCCGTAGTGCCGGAGGTGTAGTTGAGGGCGATGGCGTCCCACTCGTCGTCCGGCGTCCTCCAGGCGAAGTCGGCGTCGCCGGTGGCGAGGAAGTCCTCGTATTCCATGGTGCCGACGCGATCGCCCTTGCCGGTGAATTCCGGGTCGTCATAGTCGATGACCACGGGCTTGCGCACCGCCATGGCCAGGGCCGCCTTCATGACCGGGGAGAATTCCCGGTCGGTGATCAGCACCTTGGCCTCGCCATGGTCGATGGTGAAGGCGAGGATGGCGGCGTCGAGGCGGGTATTGAGGGAGTTCAGCACCGCGCCCACCATGGGTACCCCGTAATGGGCTTCCAGCATGGCGGGGGTGTTGGGCAGCATCACCGCGACCGTGTCGTTCTTGCCCACCCCGAGCTTGGCCAGGGCGGAGGCGAGCCGGCGGCTGCGGGCGTAGAAATCGCGGTAGGTGCGGCGCAGCTGGCCGTGGATGACGGCGGTGTGATCGGGAAACACGCTGGCCGCCCGCTCCAGGAAGCCCAGCGGGCTGAGCGGCTGGTGGTTCGCCGGATTGCGGTCGAGATGCAGGTCGTAGATGCTGCTGCCGGTCATCTGGTCCCCCGGGATGCAAGTCTTGTGGCGTCTCTTGTGGCGCCGTCGAAATTCCGGTCGAATGCGCGGGCGAACGTAGCCGAGCCCGGCAAGCCGGCGCAATCGGCCCCGCGCGCGACGAAAGTCTCACGTCGCGGTCGCGCATCGGGCCGGCGTCGCGACCAACGTCTTACGCATTTGTGCGAACTTGCGTCGTGAATAGCTGACCGGGCACTAACCACAATAAAGAACAGTGACGAGGGAGACGTCCATGTCTGATGCCGGCACGAGCCGCTACGGCGAAACCTATGCCGCCTGGAAGGCCGACCCGTCCGCCTTCTGGGGGCCGCGGCGCAGAACATCGACTGGACGAAGCCGCCCGAGGCCGTCTTCGATCCCGAGGCCGGGGTCTATGGCCGCTGGTTTCCCGACGCGACCGGCAATGTCTGCCACAACGCCCTCGACCGCCACGTGGCCGCCGGCCGCGGCGACCAGGCGGCGCTGATCTACGACAGCCCGGTCACCGGCACCAAGCGCACCCTCACCTATGCCGAGCTGCTGGGAGAGGTGGGCGCCCTCGGCGCCGTCCTCCAGGATCTCGGCGTCGGCAAGGGCGACCGGGTGCTCATCTACATGCCCATGGTGCCGGAGGCGATCGCCGCCATGCTGGCCTGCGCCCGGCTCGGCGCCATCCATTCGGTGGTGTTCGGCGGCTTCGCGGCGAAGGAGCTGGCCACCCGCATCGAGGATGCCGAGCCGAAGGTGATCCTCGCCGCCTCCTGCGGCATCGAGCCCAACCGGGTGGTGCCCTACAAGCCGCTGCTCGACCTCGCCATCTCCATGTCGGCGGTGAAGCCGGAGGCCTGCCTCGTCCTGCAGCGCGCGCAGGGGCCGGGAACGCTGGTCGCGGGCCGCGACCATGACTGGGCGACCGCCTGCGCCGCCGCGACCGCCGCCGGCAAGAGCGCGTCCTGCGCCGATGTCGCGGCCACCGATCCGCTCTATATCCTCTACACCTCCGGCACCACCGGCCTGCCCAAGGGCGTGGTGCGCGACACCGGCGGCTACATGGTGGCCCTCGCCTGGAGCATGAAGAACCTCTACGGCATCAAGCCCGGCGAGGTGTTCTGGACCGCCTCGGACATCGGCTGGGTGGTGGGGCATTCCTACATCGTCTACGGCCCGCTCATCCTGGGCGCGACCACCCTCGTCTATGAGGGCAAGCCGGTGGGCACGCCGGACCCCGGCGCCTTCTGGCGCGTGATCGAGGAGCACAAGGTGGTGGCGCTGTTCACCGCGCCCACCGCGCTGCGCGCCATCAAGAAGGAAGATCCGGACTGCGCCCTGAAGCAGGGCCGCGACCTCTCCCGCTTTCGCACCCTGTTCCTCGCCGGCGAGCGCGCCGACCCGGACACGGTGGTCTGGGCCCAGCAGCAGCTGAAGGTGCCGGTGGTGGATCACTGGTGGCAGACCGAGACCGGCTGGGCCATCGCCGCCAACCCGGTGGGGCTCGGCCTCCTGCCGGTCAAGCTCGGCTCGCCGACCGTGCCCATGCCCGGCTACGACGTCCAGATCGTCGACGAGGCGGCCAAGCCCCTGCCGGCGGGCACCATGGGCTCCATCGTGGTGAAACTGCCGCTGCCCCCCGGTTGCCTGCCGACCCTGTGGCAGCAGGACGACCGATTCGTCGAGAGCTACCTCGTCGAGTATCCCGGCTACTACAAGACCTCGGACGCCGGCTTCATGGACGATGACGGCTATGTCTTCGTCATGGGCCGCACCGACGACATCATCAACGTCGCCGGCCACCGCCTGTCCACCGGCGGCATGGAGGAGGTGCTGGCCTCCCATCCGGACGTGGCCGAGTGCGCGGTCATCGGGGTGAAGGACGAACTCAAGGGCGAGGTGCCCTGCGGCTTCGTGGTGCTCAAGGCCGGCGAGCGGCGCGCCCACGCGGTGATCGAGAAGGAACTGGTCGGCCTCGTGCGCGACCGCATCGGCCCGGTCGCCGCCTTCAAGCTGGCGGTCACCGTGGACCGCCTGCCCAAGACGCGCTCGGGCAAGATCCTGCGCGGCACCATGAAGAAGATCGCCGATCACGACCCCTGGTCCATCCCCGCCACCATCGACGATCCGGGGGTGCTGGAGGAGATCGAAGGGGTGCTGAAGTCGCGCGGCATCGCCTGACGGCTCACGGGCGTCAAGCCACCGGCCTCGAAACCTTGCGTGAAGCGCCGTGCCCTCCGGGCGCGGCGTTCTCGTTTCCGGGCGGCGCCGCCGGTGCCGGAGCGTTGATAGCGAACGCGTGACGCGATCCGCGTGCGGTGCAAGCGGATCGGCGCATGCCCTACGGGCTGCGACCGCCGCCGCGCGACGGCTCGAAGCACGTATAGCCGATGAAGCATTGCGGGTTGTCCCTGGTCGGGACCCATTCCGGCCGGGTGTCCTGGTCGTAGACGCAGAAGCTGCGATCGCGGACGTAGCGGTCGTACAGGGTGCGGGACGTCGCCAGCAGGGCCTCGCCGCGGGTCCGCACCAAGTCCGCGGCCTGCCCGCAGGTGAGGGTGATGCTGGGGGTCTGGGCCAAAGCGCCGCCGGCGCCCGCCAGCAGCAGCGCACCCGTCACCACGGCAATCTTCTTCATGGCACCTCTCCGCTGGACCCTGGGCGAGCCGCCCGGCACTCCGCCGGCGGGGTCTTTCGCGCCCGTCGACACGCCCCCCGGATAGCTGGGGCGCGGCGCTCGATATCACAAGGCCCGGCCCACGCGCGCACGTTCAACGGAAGTTGTTGTCGCGGGTGGGCACGTAGCAGGTGTAGCCGATGAAGCACTGGGGATTGTCCCTGGTCTTCACCCATTCCGGCTTGAGCTGCTCGAAACCCGAGCAGAAGCGCAGCTCGCGCACGTAGCGGTCGTAGAGGTTGGGGCCCGTCCCCAGCACGATGGCGCCATGAGCTGCGACGAGGCCGGCCGCCTCGCCGCAGCTCATGGCGAGGGTGTCCGGCCGCGCCTCGGCGAAGCCTGTTGCCGCGAGCAGCGCAATGATGGCCGCGGCGCCCGTCGCGGCCGGCCCGGCATTCAGCGGGGTCGACCGGCGAGCGAATCGGAATAGTTGCATCTCGGAGACCTTTGCAGACGCGCCTTCCGCCCCGTTGGAAGCATCCCTTACCTCACCTGAACGACGGCTGAAGGCCCTGTGTTTACAATCTATTTACCGCTGGGAGCGGCGCGGGGGCATTTTCGGCGCGCGATTTTGGGGACTCGCGATGGATGGCGGTAGCGTGATAGGATTTCGGCGTTTGGTTGTGCTGTTTTGGGTCGACTGTGGCAGGAATGTTACGGCATTTGGATCGGACCCCTGCTAGATAGATCCCACTGGACGAAATGACTCGTATCTAGCGTCTGCGTATCGAAACAAATTCGCCCAAAAGCGTAATTTACCCAAGCAAGGGGGTTGGTCATGAAGCGGTTCCTTCTCGCCACTGTCGCGCTGGCGGCGCTCTCGGCTCCGGCCGCGGCTGCTGACCTGGCGACGAAGTACCCGGTCAAGGCAGTGCCGGTTCCGGTGTTCTCTTGGACCGGTTTCTACATCGGTGCCAACGTTGGCTACGGTGGTGATTCCTTCAGCTACGACGTGAACCTGGCCGGCGTGCCGTTCGCCGACGCGAGCATCACCTCGTCGGGCTTCTTCGTCGGTGGCCAGATCGGCTACAACTACCAGTTCGCCAACAACGTCGTGCTCGGCCTTGAGACCGACCTGCAGTGGTCGGACATCTCCGGCACCGTCGACGCCTCCGTGCTCGGCCTGCCCGTCGCCAGCTTCGGCTCCTCGGTCGATTACTTCGGCACGATCCGCGCTCGCCTCGGCTATGCCATCGACCGGTTCCTGCCCTACATCACCGGCGGCGTGGCCTACGGCAAGACCAGCACCGACCTGACTGTGCTCGGCGTCCCGCTGTTCTCGTCCTCGTCCACCAACTGGGGCTGGACCCTCGGTGCCGGCGGCGAGTTCGCGGTCACCAACAACTGGACGTTCAAGGCGGAATACCTGTACGTCGACCTCGGCAGCAACGACCTGAGCCTGGCGGCCCTCGGCATCCCGGCCACCATCAGCAACGACACCAAGTTCCACACCTTCAAGGCTGGTGTGAACTACAAGTTCTGATCGAAGCCTCGCTTCATCTCAGAGCCCGCTGCTTCGGCAGCGGGCTTTTTGTCGTTCAGCCGCCATCTTCAGCCCAGGCGCGGGCCTCTCCAGCCTTCGCGTTTCCCGCCTTGGCGCTCGTCCGGATCCGTGCCGGGTCTGTTCGGGAAGCCGCCGCCGGGTCCGCCGCCGATGGACAGGGCGCGGCCGGGCCCCGAGCCCGCGCTCCACGGTGCGGGTCGCTGAACGGCCCGCTGGTCCCGCGTTTTCCCGGCCGCCCGCGTTGCACGCCCGCCCCGGGGTGATCTAGTTTCGCCTCATGAGTGACGACATCCCGTTCAATCGCGATTTCGATGTGCCGTCCGGCCGGGTAGACCAGGTCTCGCCCCTGGTCCGGCGTATCGTGGCGCCGAATCCCTCGCCCTTCACCTTCACCGGGACCTGCTCCTACATCGTGGGACGCGGCCAGGTCGCCATCCTCGATCCGGGGCCGGACGACCCGGCCCACGTGGCCGCGCTGCTCGATGCCGTGCGCGGCGAGCAGGTGACACACATCTTCGTCACCCACACCCACCGCGACCATTCCCCCGCCGCCCGCGCCATTCAGGCCGCGACCGGCGCCGTCACGGTCGCAGAAGGCCCGCACCGGCCCGCCCGCCCGCTCGCGCGGGGCGAGGTGAACCCGCTGGATGCGAGCGCCGATACGGATTTCCGGCCCGATATCGTGCTGGCCGACGGAGCCGCCGTTGCCGGCGCCGGCTGGACCCTGACCGCCCTGGCGACGCCCGGGCACACCGCCAACCACCTCGCCTTCTCCCTCGCCGAGGACGATCTCCTGTTTTCCGGCGACCATGTGATGGCCTGGGCCACCTCCATCGTCGCGCCGCCGGATGGCGCCATGGGCGACTATATCCGGTCGCTGGAGATCCTCGCGGCGCGGCCGGAGCGCATCTATCTGCCCGGCCATGGCGGCCCGGTGACCGACGCGCCCGCCTTCGTCCGCGACTATCTCGACCATCGCCGGGCGCGCGAGGCGGCGATTTTGCGGGCGCTCGACCGGGAGGTGGAGACCATTCCCGACCTCGTGCGCGGCATCTATATCGGCCTCGACCCCCGCCTCGTGGGTGCCGCCTCGCTGACCGTGCTGGCGCATCTCGAGCATCTGGTAGAGAGCGGCCGCGTGGTCACCGAAGGCGCTTCGGCCCTCGACGGCCGCTTCCGTCGCGCCGCCTGAAAGGGCCGGCGCATGCGGTGCCTCCCGTCCTGCGGGGCCGTGCCGGCCTCCGGCCGGAGGCGATGAGGCCATGTGCGGGCGCTTCGTCCAGCATGGCGCGCCCATCGCCTATGCGGCGCAATTCGGTGTCGACTCCCTGGCGGAACCCCTGCCCAACGCGCCGCCGCGTTTCAACGCGGCGCCGACGCAGGACCTGATGGTGGTGCGCCGGCACCCCGAGACCGGAGCGCGCCACCTCTCGGTGCTGCGCTGGGGGCTGGTGCCGTCGTTTTCGAAGGATGCGTCGGGCGGCGCGCGGCTCATCAATGCGCGCGCCGAATCCGTTGCCGAGAAGCCGTCGTTCCGGGCCGCCTGGCGGGCCCGCCGGCGCTGCATCGTGCCGGCCGAGGGTTTTTATGAATGGCCGCCCGGAGCGAAGGTGCGCCAGCCCTTCTTCATCGGCCGGGACGACGGGCGTCTGCTGGCGCTCGCCGGCCTGTGGGAGGGTTGGAAGGACCCCGCCACCGGCCATTGGCTGAGGACCTTCAGCATCCTCACCTGCGCCGCCGACCCGCGCCTGCGCCCCCTGCACGGGCGGATGCCGGTGATCCTCGCGGAAGAGGACATCGCCGCCTTCCTCGGGGAGGGCGACCCGCGCGCGCTGCTGCGGCCCTATCCCGGCGGGGACCTCGCCATCCGGCCGGTCTCTCTCCGCGTCAACGCGGTGCGCAACGAGGGGGCGGACCTCATGGCGCCGCTCGCGGGGGAGACGGCGGCCGCCGCCCTGCGGCTTCTGGAGGGCGCGGCCTGAAGCGGCGCCGGCGTGGCTGCGCCGCGTGCCGGGGGTCAGCGCTTGCGGCGCTCGGTGGCGAGGTCGGCCATCAGGCTTTCGATGCGCTGGGCGTTGGTGCCGAGGTCGTGGATGCCGTAGCGCGCGGCGGAGCGCGCATCGACCCGTGCCCCCTTGGGGGTCGGCCGGATGCGGATCACCACGTCGCTGCGAAACCCCATCAGCGGCGATTCGGCCACCGCCTCGATCTGCCCGTCGCGGCGCGTGCCGCGCGGCGGGATGGCATCCAGGATGCGCCAGTGCCGCTTCTGCACCAGTGCGAGCACGGCGTTGAACGCCTCCTCGGGCGTGGCGCTCAGGTCCACCGGCTTGATTCCCGGATATGCGAGGCGCTGTGCCGTCGCCGCCTCCGTGCCGGGATATTGCAGCGGATTGGATTCGCGCGGATGCGCCAGGGCGAGGCCACGGAAGCGCGGCGGATCGGCGGAATCGGTGGTGATGTCGGTGAGGCGCGGCAGCATCATGCCGCGCGCGAGCACGGCGGCGGGGCCCGCGAGGACCGCGACCGCAATGGCCACCGCGGCGATGGCCCGGCCGATGCCCAGCCAGCCGGTTTCCCAGGTGATGAAGAACGCCACCGTCCCCAGGATCGCCGCGAGCAGCGCGAGGCCGAGACCCGCCGCCAACGTCACCACCGCCGGGGTGAAGTCGAGCAGGCCGGTGCGGTAGAGGATCGCCGAAAGCGCCACCACCGGCAGGCAGAACAAGGCGAGGCGAAAGCTCCACCGCGCCAGCGGTGAAAAGCGCTCCTCGGCATAGAGACGGCGTCTGATCATGCTCTCGCCCGTCCGCGTCCTTCCTTTGCCGCGCCTGACCTTGAAAATTGGGATGCGCGCTCGCCGGGATCGCGGCGTGGCCCGGCGGGAACGTATCCTATCTAGACCGCGTTTTCACGCCCCGGGAAAGAGGCGGCATCGCCCGGGCCGAGCAGCCGGTCGGGAAGCTCGTCCACGGTGTCGATGACGAGATCGGCCTCGGAAAGCAGGTGCTCCACCGGCATGGGACCGCTGCGCACCAGGATGAAGCGCGCCCCGGCGCCGCGCGCGGCGGCAAAATCGTGGGCACTGTCGCCGATCACCGCCACTTGGCCGGGGCGATGGCCGAAGCGCTCGGCGAAGGCCCGGACCATGCCCGGCGAGGGCTTGGAGCCGAAGCCGGAATCGTAGCCGTGCACCGCCGTCAGGAGGTGCGAGAGGCCGAGCGCCTCCGCCTGCCGGTGCGCGCTCGCCTCGGCGTCGTTGGTCACGATGCCGAGGTCGAGCCCCGCCGCCTTCAGCCGCGCGAGCGCTGCCTGCGGACGACCGATCGGTGTGAGATGGAGCAGGCCCGCCTCGGCGAAGAGCTGATCGATGCGCGCAAGAAAGGCCGCCGTCGCCGGCTGGCCCACCGCCTCCGCCCAGAGCGGGCCGTAATGGGCGGACGACCCCGACACCAGCGGGGAGGTGGGCAGGAACCGGCTCTCGTCCGGCAGATAGTGGCTGACCGCGGCCAGCCGGTGCTCCGCCTCGGCGCTGCCGCCGGCCACTGCGCGGATGACCGCGCCGGCCGCACGGCCCCACGTGCGGTTGAAATCGATGAGGGTGCCGTCCTTGTCGAACAGCAGCGCGGTCAGGTCTTGCATGGCACCAACATCGCCGCGCGGGCGCCTCGGGTGAGCACCGGCCCGCCGTATCGACCGGGCACCGAAGCTTCTCTACTATCATCATCATGCCTTCGCGACGACCTGCGCCGCCGCGCCATCCCCCCTTGCGCCGTCTTGCCGGAGCTGCGGCCCGCCGCGTGTCCCCGTTCGCCTTCTGGCAGCGTTCCGCCGGGGTGTCGCTGGCGCTGCTCCTGCTCGCGGGCGCGGCCGCCGCGGCACAGGCCCCGGCGCCCCTGCCGCCCAAGCGGCCGGCCGGCCCCGCGACGATGGCGCCGCCGCCCTTGCCGCGTCCCCTGCCGCCGCGCGCCGCCTGGGCCCGCCCGGCGCCGCTGCCACCGGCCCGCCCGGCCGAACTGGATGCGCTGCGCGCCGAGGACGAGGAAGCTGAGGAGAGCCAGGCGCAGGAGCGCGTGGCTCCGGAGGTCGGCGCAAAAGTCGCGGCCCTCCCGGCGCAACGCGCGCCCGCTTTCGCTCCGTTGCCGCCCCGCCGCGCGGCGCCGGAGGCGACGCCCGCCCCCGAGGCTCCGGCAGAGGGAGAGGAGGCGCCGGCGGACGTCATCACCGCGCCCGTCGCGCTCGCCCCGGCCTGCGCCGAGCTGGTGGCGGAGGGGGCGATGCTCGCGACGCTGGAGAAAGACATTCCGCCGAACGGCAGCTGCGGCCTGCCCCAGCCCGTCCGGCTCTCCGGCGTGCGGCTGGCCGATGGCCGCATGGTCGCGCTGAGGCCGGCGGCGATCGTGGCGTGCGAGGTGGCGGCAGCCTTCACGGCGTGGATGCGCGAGGACGTCGGCCCGGCGGTGGCGGCCCTCGGCAGCGAGCTCAGCGCGGTGCAGATCGCCGCCTCCTACGACTGCCGCCCGCGCAACCGGGTCGCCGGCGCGCGCATGAGCGAGCACGGCCTCGGCAAGGCGGTGGACGTGGGAGGCTTCGAGCTGGCCGACCGGCGGCTGATCAAGGTGGAGAAAGGTGGCCTGCCGCGCCTGCTGCGCGTCGGCATGAAGGACAGCGCCTGCCGCCGCTTCGCCACCGTGCTCGGCCCCGGCTCGGACGGCTATCACGAGGACCACGTCCATGTGGATCTCGCCGTGCGCAAGCGGGACTACAAGCTGTGCCGCTGGGACCTGGACGCCGGCGCGGTGGTGGCGCGCAAGAAGGAGGCGGCCCCGGCGGCCGGCGCAAAGCCCGCCGGCGCGAAGGGGGAGAAGGCCGGCGACGAGGCGGCGCCCGCGGCGGCGCCGGCTCCTGTCGCGGAGGCACAGCCCTCAGGCCCCGCAAAACCCGCGGCGCGGTAGGCCGGGACGGGCCGGTCAAGACCCCGCCGCGAGAGCAAGACCCGCCGAGGGAGCAAGACCCGCGCCCGGAAGGACCGGCGCCCCCTTTCCCCCCGGCTGCCAGCAAGTCCGGCCCGCCCGCCCGGTCGGCGAGCCAAGCGGCTGCGCGGCCAATGCGCCATTCAGCCGAGGCGCTGCGCGTCGCGGTCCGCATCAGCGGGCGGAGGGGTGGGCTCATTGCCGGCACAAAAGAAAAAGGCGCGGGATACCCGCGCCTTTTCATCCAGATCCCGGCCCTTCGGATGCGCGATCAGAGAACCACCACTTCGGAGCCCACCGGCACCCGGCTGTAGAGGTCGATCACATCTTCGTTCAGCATCCGGATGCAGCCGGAGGAGATGGCCTGCCCGATATATTCCGGCTGGTTGGTGCCGTGGATGCGGAACAGGGTGTCCTGGCTGCCCTGGTAGAGGTAGAGGGCGCGGGCGCCCATGGGATTGTGCGGGCCGGGGCCCACATAGGAGGGCAGCCCGGCGATGCGCTGGTGGATCTCCGGCGTGGGGGTCCAGCTCGGCCATTCCGCCTTGCGGCCCACCTTGGCCTGGCCACGGAAGGCGAGGCTTTCTTCGCCGACGGTCACGCCGTACCGGATCGCCTTACCATTCCCTTCCACGTAGTAAAGGAACTTGTTCGGCGTATCGATGACTATGGTACCGGCCTTCTTGTTCGTCGGATACTCGACGAGGTGCCGGGCATACTCGCCCGACGGCTTCACATTTGGATAGGGCTTGTTCGCGAGAAGCTGCTTGTCTTTTGCCGTCATCGCCGATTCCGGCGCTGGCGCAAAGGTTCCCGACACGCAGCCGCTGAGCATCAAGCCCGTCAGCAATGCCCCGACCGCCCGCCACATCATGTTCGCCTCTTTATACTCTGCCTTGTCACGCAAGGTGGATTCGATCCCGCTCCGTCTGAATTAACCGAATGTCCGCCGTGCTTGAAGTGTCGAGGTCGTGAGGACTGTCGGCTTATGCGAGAGCGTTGCAGAAATGCCGCACCGGCTCACCTTTCGTCAGGGGATTCGGAGTTTCGCAAGCATTTGGGCTCCTACTCTCGGTATGACCCCGGAGAAGTCGCATCGGTTGCACAGTTTTGACGCAGTCGATGGCCATCTCTGAGGGGTCACGCGAAGGTGCCGCATCATCATAAGCGCACCACACAGGAGAAGGACATGTCTACCGAACAGCCGTCGCAGGGGCTCAGCACCCGGGTGGAATCGGATCTGAAGCGTCAGGCGCAGAGCCAGCAGTGGCGGGATATCGGGATCTCGGCCGTCGCCGCAGCTGCCCAGCAGGCGAGCGAGAAGCGTCTCGCCGAGACCAAGGGCGGCGGAGAGCCGAACCGGGTGGTGACCCTCAAGGACATCGACCACCTCGCCGCCTGAGCCGGCGGATGCGGCACGACCCAGTTCCGGCGCGGGGGCCGGGGCGGGGTGCCATTGAGACGGGGACCCCCGGCGACAGCCGGCGGCCATTCCCTCGGCGACGGGGCCGGGCTAGAAGGCCCTACATCCCGCTGGGAACCGCCGCATGATCCTCGCCAACGTTGCCGCCGAAGGAAGTCTCCGGGTTGTTCCCGTAACGGAAGGGCACATCCCGGCGGAAACCGTGTGGCTCGATCTCGTCTCGCCCACCGAGGCGGACGACGCCCTCACGGAAGCTTTCGCGGGTATCTCGGTCCCGACCCGGGAGGAGATGGGCGAGATCGAGCAGTCGAGCCGCCTCTACATGGAAGGCGGCGCGCGCTATATGACCGCCTCCGTCCTCTGCGGCGCCGATACCGAGACGCCGGTCATGCTGGCGGTCACCTTCATCCTCTCGGGCGGACGGCTCATCACCGTCCGCTACGGCGAGCCCAAGGCCTTCCCCACGGTCGCCGGACGGCTCGGCAAGGCCTGCCCCGCCGGCATCACCGGGGAGGCGCTGCTGATCGAGCTCCTGGAAGCGATCGTGGACCGCGCCGCCGACGTGCTGGAGCAGATCGGCTCGGACGTGGAGCGCATTTCAAAGCGCATCTTCGACCGCTCGCAGGGCCGCGAGAACTCCAATCAGCGCTACCGCGCCATCCTCTCCCACATCGGCCGCAAGGAAGGCCTCGTCTCCTATGCGCGCGAGAGCCTCGCCTCGCTCCAGCGCCTGCTGTCCTTCCTCGGCACCGAGACCGACGGGGCGACGGTGACCAAGGATGCGAAGGCTTCGGTCAAGTCCATGAGCCGCGACGTGGCGGGCCTGTCCGACTACGCCAACTTCCTCGGCGACAAGCTGCAGTTCCTGCTGGACGCCACCATCGGCATGGTGGGCCTCGAGCAGAACAACATCATCAAGATCTTCGCGGTGCTCTCGGTGGTGCTCATGCCGCCGACGCTGATCGCCTCCATCTACGGCATGAACTTCCAGCACATGCCGGAGCTTGACTGGACCTACGCCTATCCGGCGGCGCTGGTGGGCATGGTGATCTCGGGCATCCTGCCCTACCTCTTCTTCAAGTGGCGGCGCTGGCTGTAGGGGCCGGCCCGCCAGCGCGGGGCCGGGCGGACCCGCTCACACGTGCTGGCCGCCGTTGATGTGGATCTCCGCGCCGTTGAGGTAGGACGAGGCCTCGGTGCACAGCACGTAGACGATCTTCGCCACCTCGTCGGGCGTGCCGAGGCGCTGCATGGGGATCTGCGCCACGATTTTGTCCGTCCCCGGCGAGAGGATGGCGGTGTCGATCTCTCCCGGCGCGATGGAATTGACGCGGATGCCGCGCCGGCCGAAATCCGACGCCATCTCCCGCGTCAGCGCCGCCAGCGCGGCTTTCGAGGTGGCATAGGCCGCCCCCGCGAACGGATGCACCCGCGAGCCGGCGATGGAGGTGACGTTCACCACCGAGCCCTGCGCCTTCTCCAGCTCCGCCGACAGCCCCCGCGCCAGCATGATGGGCGCGAAGAAGTTCACCTGGAACACATCCACCCAGGTCTCCAGGTCGGTGTCGAGGGTGCCGAGCCGCGCGCCGCCCTCGCCCTTGGGGGAAATGGCGGCGTTGTTGACCAGGGCATGCAGCTTGCCGTCCGGCAGGCGGTCCTTGACCTCGTCGATGGCGGCCTTGGTGCTGGCCGGGCTCGACAGGTCCACCTGGATGTGGTCCTCGGGCCCCGCCCCCAGGGGCACTGCTCGGGGAAGGCGTGGCGCGAGCAGGAGATGACACGCCACCCTGCGGCGGAGAAGCGCTTCACGGTGGCATGCCCGATGCCCCGCGAGGCCCCGGTGAGGAGCATGATGCGCGGCGGCTGGTCGGGTGCGGTGGTCATGGCTTCGCTTTCAGGACGCCCGTGCACGGAACGCGCCGCGGGCAGGGCTTCTCGGGCGGATCAGGGAAAGAGTCGCGTCTTGCTCCAGGGCGTTCCTTCCCCCTCGCGCCGGAAGACCACGCGGTCGTGCAGGCGGAAGGGGCGGTCGTGCCAGAATTCGACGGCCACGGGCAGAATGCGGAAGCCGGTCCAATGGGACGGCCGCGGGACGCTGCCGATGGCGTATTTCGCCGTCGCCACCGCCACCGCGGCCTCCAGCGCGAACCGCCCTTCGAGCGGCTGCGACTGGGTGCTCGCCCAGGCGCCGATCTGCGACAGGCGCGGGCGGGTGGCGAAATAGGCGTCGGCCTCCGCATCGCTCACCTGTTCCACCGGGCCGCGCACCCGCACCTGCCGGCGCAGCGACTTCCAGTGGAAGACGAGGGCGGCCTTGGGGGTGGCGGCGAGCTCGCGGCCCTTGGCACTGCCGGTGTTGGTGAAGAAGACGAAGCCGCGTTCGTCGAGCCCCTTCAGCAGCACCATGCGCGCGTCCGGCAGGCCGTCGGGATCGACGGTGGCGAGGGTCATGGCGTTGGGATCGTTCGGCTCGCTCTTCTCGGCCTCGGCGAGCCAGTCGGCGAACAGGCGAAAAGGTTCGCCGGCTTGCGTGAAATCACCGGATGTTAAGGGGTTCTGGGCTTCCATGGTCGTGCTCGTGGTCATGTGGGAGCCCCTCGTGTCTCGCCGTTCGCGCGCTGCCTCTGCGGGCCGCTGCATCTCCTTATATAGAAGTCTCACCCGCGTGCGCGAAGGCCTCGGCCTCTTCCCGGCCGCATGGCTTGTGGTCGCGGCCCTCGGCGGCTGCTCGACGGTGGGGGCCATGGACGAGGAAACGCTGGTCACCGGCTCCGTCCGGCCGACCCCTGCCGCCTACCACGTGCCGGAGGGCGCGGCCCCCTCCGGGGTCTCCGCCGGGGACTGGGCGCAGGCGAAGATCGCCCTTGACCAGGCCCTCGCCGCGCGCAGCAAGGACGCCTCCATCCCCTGGGAGAACCGCGACAGCGGGGCGCGCGGCACCGCCACCCCCATCGGCACGGCGCGCGGCTCGGGATGCCGCGACTTCATGATCTCGCTGGTGGACGGCAAGGCCGCGGACCGCTGGATCCAGGGCGAGGCCTGCAAGGGCCGCTCGGGCACCGTTTTGTCCCAGGTGCGGGTGCTCGGCCGGGTTTGAGGACGAAAACCGCCCCTCCGGAACGAAAAGCCGTCGCCTGCGGCAGCTGCGCTGTTGCATTTTTGTCGGCGCGAACCACATTTCCGATGCGGCCGGCCGCCTGAGCGCCGGCCGGCGAGGTGAGATTTCATGCGTGATCCTTACGACGTCCTCGGGGTCTCGAAGACCGCCGACGAGGCCGAGATCAAGCGCGCCTATCGGCGGCTGGCGAAAAAGCTGCATCCCGATGCCAACGCCTCCGATCCCAAGGCGCAGGACAAGTTCGCCGAACTGAATACCGCGCACGAGATCCTGGAGGACAAGGAGAAGCGTGGCCAGTACGACCGCGGCGAGATCGACGCCGAGGGTAAGCCGCGCGCGCCGGACTTCTCCGGCTTCAGCGGCGGCGGGCCGCGGCGCGGGCCGGGCGGCTTCTCCGGCTTCGACGGCGACACGATCTTCGAGAGCTTCTCCTTCGGTCCCGAGGGCGTGCGCCGCGGCGGGCCGCGCGGTGGCGGCGGCTTCGAGGACGTGGGCGACCTGTTCGGCTTCGGCCGCCAGCGGCGATCGGCCGGGGGCGGCTTCGCCCCGACGCCCGGCGCCGACATGGAGATCACCCTTCCCGTCTCCTACGAGGAGGCGACGGCGGGGGCCTCCAAGCGGGTCGGCCTGCCCAACGGCAAGCAGATCGACATCAAGATCGCCCCCGGCACCCGCGAGGGGCACCGCATGCGGCTGAAGGGCCAGGGCGAGGCGAGCCCCATGGGCGGACCGTCCGGCGATGCCTACGTCTCGGTGACATACGCGCCCCACGCGGTGTTCGAGCGGGACGGCGACGACCTGCGCCACAGCCTGGACGTGCCGCTGCCCGACGCGGTGCTGGGCGCCAAGGTGCGGGTGCCGACCCTGACCGGCGCGGTCGAGCTGGCGATTCCCGCCTGGACCTCGGGGGGGCGCACCTTCCGCCTGCGCGGCAAGGGCCTGCCCACCGCCACGGGCGGACACGGTGATCTTCTGGTGAAGGCCAACATCGTGCTGCCCAAGGCGCAGGACGAGGAACTGGAAGCGCTGATGAAGAAGCTGCGCGAGGCCGCCGCCCAGGACTGATCAGTATTCGGCGGGGTTCCTCCTAAGCGACCGTTATGCCCGGCCTCGTGCCGGGCCCTGACGGGTGCAGGCGGGCGCACCGCCTTGCCGGCCGGACCGCGCCGCCGCCGGCGGATCGGACCGGGTCTGTGGCGCCCGGCGTCGCCTTGGGCAGCGGCGGCGCCGGACTGCCGGCTTTTCAGGCAGGCGCCGGCGCTCTAAAGTCCGCGCCCCGAACTCCGGCCGGCGGGTTGACCCATGTTTCTCGAGCTGCAGAACCTCTATTTCGAAGACCTGACCCTGGGTCGCACCGAACGCATGTCGAAGACCGTGTCGTCCTCCGACATCGTCGGCTTCGCCGAGCTCACCGGCGACCGCAATCCCATCCACCTGTCGCAGCACTTCGCGGCGAAGACGCCGTTCGGCGGCCGCATCGCCCACGGTCTGTACACCGCGAGCCTGATCTCCGCCGTGCTCGGCACCCGGCTGCCGGGGCCGGGCGCGGTCTACATCTCCCAGACCCTGAACTTCCGCGCGCCCGTGCGCATCGACGACACGGTGGAGGTGGAAGTGCGGGTGGTGGAGCTCATCCCCGAGCGATTCCGCGCGCGCCTCTCGTGCTTCTGCACGGTGAAGGGCGAGGTGGTGCTCGACGGGGAGGCGTGGGTGAAGGTGCCATCCTCGGGCGCGCGGAAGGTTGCATCCCCCTGAGGGGGCGTCCACCTTCCCCGTGCTGCCCGCCGATGAGGGGATGACATGTTCGAGTCCGTGAAATTCGAGCACCACCTGGACAAGGCGGACTTCAAGGCGCTTGAGCCCAGCCTGCGCGAGGACCTGCTCAATGCCCAGTTCCAGCTGATCGACCAGAAGCGGCGCAGCCTGCTCGTGCTGATCCATGGGCCGGACGGGTCCGGCAAGGGCGGCGTGCTGAACCGTCTCTACGGTTGGCTCGACGTGCGCAAGGTGCAGACGCTCACCTTCGACATGCCGTGCGCGGAGGAAGACCGCCCGCCCATGTGGAAATACTGGCGCGAGCTGCCGCCTTTCGGCCAGATCGGCGTCATGCTCGGCTCCTGGTACCACGCCCCCCTGTGCAGGCGGGCGCTGGGCGAGATGGGGCGGGCCGACTTCATCTCCGCGCTTCAGGAGATCCAGCGCTTCGAGGCCATGCTCCACTCCGAGGGCGTGAGCCTGCTGAAGATCTGGCTCTATCTCGACGACGAGGAGGCCCGCCGCCGCCTGAAGGCGCTGACCAAGGGGGCCTGGCAGCGCCCCGTGGTGCGCGAATGGGCCGAACTGGGTGGAGCCGGGGCGCGCAAGCGGCTCTACGAGGCATCCGAGGAGGCGGCCCGCGCCACCTCCACCGAGATCGCCCCGTGGCACGTGGTGCCTGCGGCCGACGTGGACTATCGCGACGCCATGGCGGGCAGCCTGCTGCTGGAGACGCTGCGCGCGATCGCCGCCGAGCCGGAGCCGGCCCCGCAGCCGCTGCCGCCCAACCCGACCCGGGTGCCGGGCGCCCTTCCACCCTTCTCCATCCTGTCCACCCTCGATCTGTCGCAGAGCCTGACGCCGGCGGAGTATGAGGCGCAGCTCGCCCGGGAGCAGAATCGCATCACCCGCCTGACCAATTCCCCCGCCTTCGGCCGCGCCGGCCTGGTGGTCGCGTTCGAGGGGTCGGACGCCGCGGGCAAGAGCTCCACCATCATGCGCCTGCGCCGGGCCCTGGATCCGCAGCGCTTCCGCGTGCATCCCATCGCCGCCCCCACCGACGAGGAGCGGGCGCGGCCCTATCTGTGGCGGTTCTGGCGACATATTCCCCAGCACGGGCGCACGGTGATCTTCGACCGCTCCTGGTACGGCCGGGTGCTGGTGGAGCGGGTGGAGGGGCTGTGCGGGCCCGACGACTGGGGCCGCGCCTATGGCGAGATCAACGATTTCGAGGACCAGGTCTCGCAGGCCGGCTATGTGGTGGTGAAGTTCTGGCTCGCCATCAGCGAGGCGGAGCAGGCCCGGCGCTTCGAGGAACGCGAGTCCATCGCCTACAAGCGCTTCAAGCTGACCCCGGAGGACTGGCGCAACCGCGGGAAGTGGCCGCTCTACGACGCGGCGGTGACGGAGATGGTGGACCGCACCTCCACCCGCACCGCGCCGTGGGTCCTGGTGGAGGCGGAGGACAAGCATTTCGCGCGGGTCAAGGTGCTGAGGACCATCGCCGACCGGCTGGAAGCCGCCCTGGGATAGGGGGAGCGGGGCGAGGCGGGACGGCTTGCCACCGGACCTTATGCGACGAGGACGGCCGCGCCGAGCCGTTCACGCGGGTGACCTGTCGCCCCGGTGATCGCCCGCCGCGCGGATCTCCCCTCCCGCCGGGACTGAGCGGCCGGGGGCCTGCCAGACCTCGCCGGGATGGAGCGGCAGGAACCGGTCCGGCGCGATGCCGGCCGCGGCGAGCGCGCCGGCAAGGGCGTGCTTCGGGGCGTCCTGCGCTTCGTCGGTGAGGCGGAAGGTGCCCCAGTGGATGCCGAGCGCCTGCGCGGCGCCGGTATCCTCGAGGATCTGCACTGCCTCCTGCGGATTGGCGTGCTGCGCCGCCATGAACCAGCGCGGCTCGTAGGCGCCGATGGGCAGGATGGCGAGGCGCGGCGCGCCGTGGCTGCGCCGCAGGGCGCGGAAGATCTCGCCCGATCCGTAGCCGGTATCCCCCGCGAAGTAGATGGCGCCCTCCGGCGTCTCCAGCACGAAGCCGCCCCATAAGGCGCGCCGCCGGTCCTTCAGCGTACGCGCCGACCAGTGGTAGGCCGGGTGGATCACGGCGGACACGTCCTGCGACAAGGCGAAGCGCGCGCCCCAGTCGCCGGTGTCGATGGCCTGTCGCGGCAGCGCGCGGGCGAGGGGCATGTCGTTGCCGATGGGGGCGAGGATGCGCGGGCGATGTTCCCGCCACAGGCGCCGCAGGCTGGCGAGGTCCAGATGGTCGTAATGGCTGTGCGAGACCAGCACCCAGTGGATCTTCGGCAGCGCCGCGAAGGGAATGCCCGGTGCGGTGAAGCGCTTCGGCCCGAGGAAGGGCAGGGGCCCCGCGCGCTGCGACCAGACCGGATCGGTGAGGATGTTGAGCCCGGCGACCTGGATCAGCAGGGTGGCGTGGCCGACCATGCTCACCCGAAGGCCGGAGGTGACGGCGGACGGCGGCGCATCGACCGCCAACGGCAGCGTCGGCACGGCGGGCCAGGCGCCGCGCTCCCGGCGCTCGCGGCGCCAGCGCAGCAGGTCGCCTAGCGACCTGTCGGTGGGAGGATGGTCCGGATTGAAGAAGCGCTCCCCGTCGAAATGGTCCGAGGGCGCGCCGTGATGATAGGGGCGGGACATGGCGCCAATCTAGAGCGCGATCCGAGCAAATGGCATCCATTTGCTCGGGAAAAGACCCTCTCCCCCCAGGCCGCCGCGCGCATCGGCAAACGCTCGCGCAGGAGCACGGGGAGATGCCGTGCGTGCGGGACGCCGTGCTTGCGGAAAGTGGCTGGGGCGCCTGGATTCGAACCAGGGGATGGGGGAATCAAAATCCCCTGCCTTACCACTTGGCTACGCCCCAACGCGGCGGCGGACCATATAGGCGAGCACGCCGCCTGTCCACGCATCCGCGCGGCGGATGCGTGGCCTGTTTGAGCATCCGCGCGGCGGGTGCGCGGCCTGCTTGAGCATCCGTGCGGCCGCCCGGTTGCGACGGGGCCCTTGCGCCGGCGTTTTCCCTGCGCGTCGCCCGCCGACGCGTGGGGTGGGATCTCGGACATCGTGCCCGGGTCCGCCGATGGCGGGGCGCCGGGCGTCGCGTTCGACGCCGCTTTTCGGCCCCGCTCGCGTGCTTTTTTCCGACCGGGTCCCTAAGATGGAACCTGCACGCGCCGCGCCGTTCCGCGCAGCTCTCCCGGAGATCAGCGCAATGAAATTGCGCACCGTCTGCTTCTGCCTCGCCCTCGCGGCGACCCTGCCTGCCGGGGCTCCCGCTTTCGCTCAGGCCACCACCCCCTCCAGCACCACGCCCGCGGTCCCGCCGGCGGCTAAGCCCGCCACGGCGCCGGCCAAGCCGGCCGGCGATGCCGCCAAGGGCACCACGGCGGGCACCACGGCAACCCCAGCTCCGGCCAAGCCGGCCCAGTCGCCCGCGCAGGCGGCCCTGCATCAGCGCCAGACGACGTGCGGGGCGGAATGGCGCACGGCGAAGGAGGCCGGCAAGATTCCCGCCGGCCAGACCTGGCCGAAATACTGGAGCGCGTGCAACACGCGCCTCAAGGCCCAGGGCAAGTAGGGGCGGGATCGATCGCGCCGGCCGTCAGCTGCCGGAAAAGCGCGGCGCCCGCTTCTCGGCGAAGGCGCGCCGCCCCTCGCGATAGTCCGCGCTCGCATTGGCGAGCGCGGTGGCGCGCCGCGCGTCGGCCAGAAGCGCGGCCGCCCCCGTTTCGGCGGCGCGGATGGCGAGCTTGGCGGCCTTCAGCGTGAGCGGCGCGTTTTCGGAGATGCGCTGAAGGATGCGGTCGGCGGCGGCGTCCACTTCGGCGGGCGACGCGATCGCATCCACCGCGCCGAGCGCATGGGCGCGGGTCGCGGGCAGCCGGTCGGCGGTGAAGAAGAGCTGCCGGGACCCCTGGCTCCCGAACACGCGCAGGACGCGGCCCATGCCGCGCGGGTCGTAGCCGAGGCCGAGCCGGGCGGCCGGGATGGCGAAAAAGGCGTCGTCGGCGGCGATGCGCATGTCGCAGCTGGCCGCGAGCGCGGCGCCCGCCCCCACGCAGGCCCCACGCACCAGGGCGACGGTGGGAAAGGGCAGGCTTTCCAGCGCCGAGCAGGCGCCTTCCACCAACTCGTCATAGCTCTGGGCGCCCGAGGCATCCGAGCGCGCGGTATCGAAATCGGAGATGTCGGCGCCGCCGGAGAAAGCAAGGTCACCCGCGCCGCGCAGCACCGCCACGTGGATGTCGGTGCGGCCGGCCGCCTCCTGCGCGAACGCGCTCAGCGCCCGCCACATTGCGCTTGAAATGGCGTTGCGCCGTTCGGGATTCGTCAGGACCAGTCGGGCGATGCCGCCCTCGACGGTTATGGCGATGCTGCCGGCCACACTTCATCTCCCCGGTTGCGCCGGATCGGGACCAGCTGGCCGGCGGTCACTGCCCGACCGTATCGCCCCGATCTTCGCCGGCCCGCGGCACGGTGCGCCGCTGGGCCGCCTTCCGGTCTAAACGGATCGCGTCGGGGAGGAAAGCCCGCCGAAGCTGAGGCGGTGCCCGCAAGGGCCTTCGCCGGGCGAACCGGGCCGCGAGCGGGCATCGGCGATGGGGCGCGGGGAAGGCGAGGGGCGAGGTCTGGAAACGCCTGTACGAGGGTTCCCGGGGTGGCGCCGTAACGCCACCCCGTTCCCCAACGGGCGCCGGTCAGGGCTTGGCACCCGAAGCGCGCAGACGGCTTCGCGAAGCTCCAGATCTCCATCTCGCCGACTGATGTTGCCTTTGTGTGTGGCGCCGGTTGGAGCAGCTTTCAAGGAAAAAGTGAGCCAATGGTACGGCGGGACCCCCGCATTGGTAATAGCTTGCCCTTGAACTGTGCCTTTTCGGCGGTGCGCCGCGCCGGACCGGGCCTCGAATCGCTTGCTTCATTCCTTCCGGAACAGGAGGTTTCCGAAAAATCCGACAACGAGACTGCCCAATGCCACGGCGAGACCATAGAGCAGACCGTTGTGCTGGGAGAATTCTGCGATCTTCTGTTCGAATCCTGTCTTTTGCACGTTGAAGGTGGTGGTGGCGGTGGCCGACACGCGCCCGGCGCGCAGCAGCGCCACCTCGATCTCGTAGCGACCCAGCGGCGCGGTGCCGGGAATGGAGATCTCGCTGCGGAACACGTTGGGCGCAAGGAAGCTGACGCCGCGCGGGTTCTCGCCGTAGAAGCCCTGGGCCGACTGGATCCGCAGGAAGGCGCTGCGAAACAGGTCGGTGGGGACCGAATCGGCAAAGTCGGTGCCGACGCGCTGCATGAAGATGTTGCGCTCGAGCCCGATCTGCCCGGCCCGCAGCGCGTCGGCGCCGGCCATTTCCGCCGTGGGGCGGGAGGACTGCACGGACAGGAAGGCCGGCACCTCGAGAAAGGTGCGGCTGTCCGAATTCACCCACAGGCCGAGAATGCGGGTCTTGCGCCAGGTGATGAAGGTCTCGCGCGGGCCGCGCACGGTCACCACCACGTCGGCGGCGCCGGTCGCCCCCTCCGGCTCGGCGACGCCGAACAGGACGAGGTCGGCGCCGGTGAAGCCGGAGGTGATTCGCACCTCCGGCTGCGACACCGAGAGCACCAGGCGGTCGGCGCGGGCGAGGCCCGGAGCCGCGCCGCAGGCAAGGCCTGCCGCGACGAGGGCGCCGGCGAGGCGACGGGAGATCACGGCAATGGCTCCACGATGGTCACGGCGAAGGCGTCCGGCGGCCGGCTGACCAGGTCCGCCGCCACGCGCAGCGCCACCGACAGCACCAGGAGGCCGAGGAGCAGCCGCAGGTTCTCCGCCTTCAGCGTCTGCCCCGTCCGCGCGCCGAACTGGGCGCCCATGGTGCCGCCCACCATCAGGACGAAGGCGAGCACCACGTCCACCGTGCCGTTGGCCTCCGCGTGCAGCACGGTGGCCGCCGCCATGGTGACGAGGGTGAGGACGAGGGAGGTGCCCACCGCGGTCTGGGTCGGCACCTTCAGGAGATAGATGAGCGCGGGCACCAGGATGAAGCCGCCGCCCACCCCCAGCACGGCGCCGAGCAGGCCGATGATGAAGCCGAGGCCCACCACCGGCACGGCCGAGATGTAGATGCGCGAGCGGCGGAAGCGCATCTTCAGGGGCAGGCGCATGAACCAGGCGCGGGTGCCGGGCCGCCGCACCACCGCAGGCTCGCCCCGGCGCGCCCGGCGGATGGCGCGCAGGCTTTCCACCAGCATCAGCGTGCCGATGGCGCCGAGGAGCAGGGTGTAGGACACGCGGATGGCGAGGTCCACCTGGCCGATGGTGCGCAGGAACAGGAACAGCAGCACCCCCGCCACCGTCCCCAGGAGACCGCCGGCGAGCAGGACGCCGGCCAGCGGCATGTCCATCATCCCCTTGCGCCAGTAGGACAGGGCGCCGGAGAGGGAGGAGGCGGCCATGTAGGGCGACACGCTGGCCACCGCCACCGCCGGCGGCACGCCGGTGAAGATGAGCAGCGGCGTCATCAGGAAGCCGCCGCCCACCCCGAACATGCCGGAGATGAACCCCACCGCAAGGCCCATGGCGAAGATGGTGAAGATGGCGACGGGCAGTTCGGCGATGGGCAGGTAGATGGTCACGGGCGGACCTTTTGGTCGCGGTCGGTGCCGGGCCTATAATGCGCGCGGCAGGTCAAGGAAAGCTGAAGCCCTTTGATCGAAGAACTTGGCATTGCATCTCCGCGCCGGTGATCCCGCACGGGCCGCGGGACGCCGCCGGCGGGGCGGTTGCATCGGGACGCCGGACCTTCCGTCGCCAAAGCTTCGCGGGCCAAGTTTCGCGAGCCGGTTTCGCGAGCCGGTTTCGCAAGCCATGTATGGATCGCGCTGCCGCTGCTATTGTGGTCCGGTCTTCGGCGCTCGGTGAGGCGTTCGTGTCGCAATCGCGTGTGTACGGATTTTTCGGGACGATCCTTGATTCTCTCGATATGGCCGTCTGCCTGTTCGATGCGGAAGACCACACCCTCCTATGGAACGACACGTTCCTGCGCTTCTTTCCCGAGCATGCCGGCCATGTGTATGCCGGCGAGCCCTATCGCGAAAACCTGCGCCGCTTCTACGACGCCCGGCTCGCGGGGGAGGAGCGGCGCAACATCGACCGGTACATCGAGGAGGGGATCGCCCGCCATCGGGCGCAGTCGCGGCCCTTCGTGTTCCTCCATCTCGGCCGGCGCCTGCGGGTCGCCTCCCTGCCGACGCCGGATGGCCATCGCCTGCGCATCTGGCAGCAGCTGTCGGAGGAGCGCAAGGCCGCCGGGCCGGGCGGGTGGGACGCGTTTCCCATCGACCTGCTCGATCACATTGCCGACGGGGCGATGGTGCTCGACCAGAACGACCGGATCATCGCCACCAACGACGAGTTCCGCGCCCTCTACGACGTTCCGGAAGGACAATCGGTCATCGGCTCGACCCTCGTGGATGTGGTCTGCGCCGCCTGGATAAAGGCGCAGCAGCCCGACCGCTGGTCGGACGGCTTCGTGCCGGACAACCTGCATTTCGTCGGCGCGCCCTTTGAGATCGAGCTTCCCGGCGGCCGCTGGCGGCGGGTCATCGCGCGGCGGTCCGCTGCCGGCATCGGCTATTTCACCCATTCCGACATCACCGAGCTGAAGCGCCAGCAGACGGAGCTGAAGCGCGCGCTGGACGAGCTGTCCGCCATCGCCGCCACCGACGTGCTCACCGGCCTCGCCAACCGCCGCCGCTTCGACGAGGCGATGGGCGATGTGTGGGCGCGCTGCGCCCGGTGGGGCACGCCGGCCGCGGTGCTGCTCATCGACCTCGACCATTTCAAGCTGGTCAACGACCGCTTCGGCCACGCCGCCGGTGACGAATGCCTGAGGCGCGTGGCCGCGGCGGTGCGCGGCGCGGTCACCCGCCCCGGGGATCTGGCGGCGCGCCACGGCGGCGAGGAGTTCGCCGTCCTCCTGCCCAACGCCACGGCGGAGGAGGCGCTGGCGGTGGCGCAGAGCATCCGCCGCGCCATGCGCATCGAGCTTTGGGCCGAGGTGCATCCGGATCTGAAGGTGCTCACGGCGAGCGTGGGCATCTGTGCCATCGCCGCCGTCGGCGCGGTGCCCGCCGATGCCGCCATGCGCCGCGCCGACGAGGCGCTCTACCGCGCCAAGCACCGCGGGCGGGACCGGATCGAGGTTCAGCGCGCCTGACGGCGGTGGCGCACGGCTGCGGCGAAGGCGACGACGAGCGCCGACAGGGCCCGGGCCATCCCCGCGCGCGAGACGCCCCGGGGGCGCCCGCTGCGTCCGGGCAGATGGATGAAGACGGCCGGCGGCGGCCCGCCCGCATCCCGACGCCTCCGCGCCCAGGCGAGGGCATGCAGCAGGCCGGCGTTGCACAGGTAGCGGCCCGCGTCGCGGGAGGTGGCGGCCGGCACCCCGCCGGCGCGCAGGGCCGCCAGAAGGGGGCCGGCCGGCATCGTCGCGCCGAGCGCATCCGGCGCTCCCGCCAGCAGCCGGCGGCCGGGCGGGGGCCGGCGGGCGGCATCAGGCAAGGCGCGCGCCGCATTCACCGCCAGGGTCTCGACCGAGACCCACCGGCGCCGGGCGGCCACGCCGAACAGGATCACGCCATCGGGCACGCGCCGTTCCAGCAGCGCGTCGAGGCGGGAGAGGGCATCCCAGCGCGTGGGCAGGATCTCCACCTCGATGTCGAGCCCGCCCAGGGCCGGCCGCCGCAGCCGCAGCAGATCGGCCACCGCCCGCTGCGATGGATTCACCGGCACGCCGGGAAACGGCCCGAAGGCGCAGACGAGGAGGCGGGCGGGGCGGGTGCTCATTCTCCCTGGCGTCCTAGAGCGTTTCCCCGTTTCATGGAATCGGGGAAACGCCCTATGTCTTTGCGTGATCGCATTTTCTTCACGCGGACCGGTCTCCACTTCGCTCGAAAACGCTCTAGTGATTCGACCGCGACAGATGGAACCCATCTGTCGCGATTAGGTCGAACCACAACTCTTTGATCCACTAGAGCCCGATGAGGCCGGCGATCTCTGCCGCCGCCAGTGCGGGCGCGAGGGTGCCCGCCGCCACCTCCTTCTCAAGCGCGGGAAGGCGCGCCTTCACCGCCGGGTCGTGGGCCACCTTCTCGGCGAGGCGCTCGTTGAGCAGCGTCCACATCCAGCGCACCTGCTGGGCGCGCCGCGTGGCGGCGAAGGTGCCGGCAGCTTCCGATTTCTGCCGGTGCAGCACCACCTGCTCCCATACCTCCGGGATGCCGGCGCCGGTGAGGGCCGAATAGGTGAGGACAGGGGGCGACCAGTGCGGCAGGCGCGCGCCGAGCAGGTGCAGCGCCGTGCGGTATTCCCCAGCGGCGGCGCGGGCGCGGTTGATGTTGTCGCCGTCCGCCTTGTTCACCGCGACGATGTCGGCGAGCTCCAACACGCCCTTCTTGATGCCCTGAAGCTCGTCGCCCGCGCCGGGAAGCATCAGCACGAGGAACGTATCGGTGAGGTCGGCCACCGCCGTTTCCGACTGGCCGACGCCCACCGTCTCCACCAGCACCACGTCGAAGCCGGCGGCCTCGCACAACAGCATGGTCTCGCGCGTCTTCGCCGCGATGCCCCCGAGCGTGCCGCTGGACGGGGAAGGGCGGATGAAGGCATTGCGGTCCACCGACAGGCGGGACATGCGGGTCTTGTCGCCGAGGATGGAGCCGCCGGTGCGGGTGGAGGAGGGATCCACCGCCAGCACCGCCACCTTGTGGCCCTGCGACGTGAGGTAGGTGCCGAGCGCATCGATGGTGGTGGACTTGCCCACCCCCGGCACCCCGGTGATGCCCACGCGAAAAGCCCCGCCGGTGCGCGGCAGCAGCGACTGCAACAGCACCTGCGCCCGGCGCCGGTGATCGGCCCGGCGCGATTCCACCAGGGTGATGGCCCGGGCCAGCGCCGCCCGCTCGCCCTTCGCCACGCTCGCGGCGAGTTTCTCGTCGTCCTCGTGCCGTGCGCCCGTCATGCCCGCCGTGTCCCCACCCACCAGCTCGCTCTCCGCAGGATGTTCGCCCTGGGGCCGTTGGCCCGTCAGCTCCTCCGGCGGATCCGGAGAATCGGATTCGCCATCATCTGGAACCCGCCGTCAGCGTGAACGTTCTTTCCATATCTTTCCACTTCAAGCGAGGACGAGCCAATGAACTGGGATCGCATCGAGGGCAACTGGAAGCAGGTCACCGGCAATCTGAAGGCGCAGTGGGGCAAGCTCACCGACGACGACCTCACCCAGATCAACGGGAATCGCGAGATTCTCGAAGGCAAGCTGCAGGAGCGCTACGGCTATGCCAAGGACGAGGTGAAGCGCCAGGTTGATACCTGGTCCACCAACATCCGGACCATGTGACGCGCCGCGCGCTGGTGAGAGCCGCGCAGGGCAATCCCCGTGCCGCCGCAGCGGCGCGGGGCTTCCTCGTGTCTTCGGGCGGCTTCCGCCTCACGTCACTTTCAGGATGCCGCTGCGGTCGAGGCCGGCCAGCGCGTCTTTGGCCCGCACGCCCCCCACCTCGATCTCCGGGGCGATTTCCGTCAGCGGCACCAGCGCGAAGGCGCGCTCCATGAGGCGGGGATGGGGAATCTCCAGGTCCTGCGCGTCCACCTTCTCGCTGCCGAACAGCAGGATGTCGATGTCGATGCGCCGCGGGCCGAAGCGGACCTCGTGCGGCCGGTCGCGCCCCAGCATCCGCTCCACCAGGAGCGCGAGGAAGAGCAGGCTCCGCGGAGGCACCGGGCTTTCCACCTCCACCACCTGATTGAGGTAGGGTCCCTGCGGGATGGGCCCCCAGGGCGGCGTCTCGTAGAGCGAGGAGCGCGCCCGGATGGTGAGCCCCGCCCGCGCCAGCGTGCCGAGGGCAAGGCCCATGGTGGCGGCGCGCCCGCCCACGTTGGAGCCGAGGCAGAGATAGGCGGTGGTGCCGCGCGAGGGCCTCATCGGGCGTCCCGGATGGCCTCGGCGACGCGCGCCGCCTGCACATGGGCGGCCACATCGTGCACCCGGATGATCTCCACGCCGGCCATGATGCCGATGACGTTGGAGGCGATGGTGCCTGGCAGGCGCTCCGCCGGGGTGGTGTCGATCACCTTACCGATCAGCGACTTGCGCGAGGTGCCCAGCAGCAGGGGCAGCCCCAGCACCCGCAGCTCGTCGAGGCGCCGCACGGCGGAGAGGTTCTGCGGAAAGCTCTTGCCGAAGCCGATGCCCGGATCGAGCACGATGCGCTCGCGCTTCAGGCCGGCCCTGTCGGCCTTCTCCAGCGCCACCTCGAAGAAGGCGAGCATGTCGGCGACGATGTCGATGCCCTCGTCCACGCTCTCGCGATTGTGCATGACCACGGCGGCGGCATCGTAGTCGGCCACCACCCGAGCCATGTCGGGGTCGCGGGCGAAGCCCCACACGTCGTTGACGATCAGCGCCCCCGCCTCCAGCGCGCGGCGGGCGACGGAGGCCTTGTAGGTATCCACCGAGACCGGCACGCCGGTCTCGCCGGCCAGCGGGGCGATGACGGGGGCGATGCGCGCCCATTCGTCCTCCGCCGCCACCGGGGTGTGGCCGGGGCGGGTGGATTCGCCGCCCACGTCGAGCATGTCCGCCCCTTCGGCGACGAGGCGCCGGGCATTGGCCAGCGCGTCCTCGGGCGCGGCGCTGCGTCCGCCATCGGAAAACGAATCGGGCGTCACGTTGAGGATGCCCATGACGAGGGTGCGCGGGCCGAGGGCGATGGCGCGGCCACGGGCGAGGAGGGTGCGGGCAGGAGCAGCGGGCATGGGGGTGATCCAGAGGGGCCCCACTGAAACGCGGCGGGGTTCACATGGCAAGGGGCGGGCAAGGGGCGGGCAAGCGGGCGGGCAAGCGGGCGGGCGAGTGAGCACGCGCGCTCAGGCCTCCCGGCGGCGGGGCACCGCCGGGGGCGGCAGGCCTAGCGCCCGTGCCGGCGCGCCTCGACGATGGCGAGGGCGGCGGCGAAGGCGGCCGGAATGTCCAACTGCGAGGTGTCGAGCAGCGCGGCGTCCTCGGCCATCACCAGCGGTGCCGTGGCGCGGGCCGAATCACGTTCGTCGCGCTTGCGGATGTCGGCCAGCACCGCGTCATAGGTGATCGGCTCTCCCCGGCTGGCCAGCTCGCGGTAGCGTCGCTCCGCCCGCACCTCGGGCGTGGCGGTGACGAACAGCTTGGCCTCCGCCCGGGGGCAGATGACCGTGCCGATGTCGCGCCCGTCCAGCACCGCGCCGCCCGGCTGGGCGGCGAAGCGGTGCTGCAGGTCGAGCAGCGCGGCGCGCACCCCCTGCCGTGCCGCCACCACCGAGGCCGCCTCGCCCAGTGCCGCCGTGCGCAGCGCCTCCGGATCGAGGGTCGAGAGGTCGAGATGGCGTGCCGCCTCCTCCGACGCCGGCGCGTCGTCGAGGCGGCCGAGGGCGAGGCAGCGCGCCGCCACCGCCCGGTAGAGCAGGCCGGTGTCCAGATGGGGGAGCGCGTAATGCGCCGCGAGCCGGCGCGCCAGCGTGCCCTTGCCGGAGGCCGCCGGCCCGTCGATGGCGATGATCACGGCTATCGTCCGCATCAGTTGATGACGGCGCCGAGGCCGCGCATCATGGGCATGAAGGTGGGGAAGGAGGTGGCGATGAAGGCCACGTCGTCCACGCTCACGCCCTGTTCGCTGGCGAGGCCGAGCACCAGGAACGACATGGCGATGCGGTGGTCCATGTGGGTTTCCACCGGCCCGCCGCCACGCACCCCCGCGCTGCCGGTGACAATGAGGTCGTCGCCCTTCACCTCATGGGCGATGCCGCAGGCGGCAAGGCCGGCGGCGACGGCGGCGAGCCGGTCGCTCTCCTTCACCCGGAGCTCGGAGAGGCCGCGCATGCGGGTGACGCCCTCGGCGAAGGCCGCGGCCACCGCCAGGACGGGATATTCGTCGATCATGGCCGGCGCTCGCTCCGGCGGCACCTCGACGCCCTTCAGGCGCGAATGGCGCACCCGCAGGTCGGCCACCCGCTCGCCGCCCTCGGTGCGCTCGGCCACCACCGCGATGTCCGCTCCCATCTCCAGCAGGGTGGTGACGAGGCCGATGCGCAGGGGGTTCATCATCACGTCGGTGAGGGTCACGTCCGAACCCGGCACGATCAGCGCCGCCACCAGCGGGAAGGCGGCGGAGGAGGGGTCCGCCGGCACGTCCACCGGCGCTGCGATGAGGCTTGGCCGGCCTTTCAGGGTGATGCGCCGGCCGTGGGTGCCGTGGGGCTCCACGCGCACGTCGGCGCCGAAATGGGCGAGCATGCGCTCGGTATGGTCGCGCGTGGCCTCGCGCTCGATCACCACCGTCTCGCCCGCGGCGCCGAGGCCGGCGAGCAGCACGGCCGATTTCACCTGGGCGGACGGGACGGGGGTCTCATAGACGGTGGGCTTCAGGGTCGCGCTGCCCTTGAGCGTGAGCGGCAGGCGGCCGCCCTCGGAGGCGGCGGCCAACGCCACGCCCATGGCGGCGAGCGGATCGAGCACGCGTTTCATGGGCCGGCGGCGCAGCGAGGCGTCGCCATCGAAGGTGGCAGTGACATTCTGTCCCGCCACCGCCCCCATCATCAGGCGCACGCCGGTACCGGAATTGCCGAAATCGAGCGGGGCGGCGGGGGAGGAGAGCCCGCGCGCACCCACGCCCTCCACCTCCCATTCGCCTTCGCCGAGGCGGGTGACGCGCGCGCCGAGGGCGGCGCAGGCCTTGGCGGTGTTGAGCACGTCCTCGCCTTCCAGCAGGCCGGTGATGCGCGTCTTGCCCTGCGCGAACAGTCCGAAGATCAGCGCGCGATGGGAGACCGACTTGTCGCCCGGCACCCGCACGCGGCCGGACAGGGGCGGCGAGCGGCGCGCCGTGGCGGGTGTCGCGGGCAAGGTTCCGTGGCCGGACGGGGCGGGGGCGCTTGCGCTGGGTGCGGACATGGGCGGGCTTCCTCGGGCGTCTGCCGGCCTGACGCCGGATGATCGTCTCTTGTCGATTGCGTCGTCTAGCACGGGGTCTCGGCGGGCGTCACGGGCGGGTAATCGGAGGGCCTCGGGGAGATCAGCCCTTGACAGGGGCAAAGTCAGGCGCCAATGGAGCACGCTCCTTTTACAGCCCTCCGAGGATCTTTGCCGTGGCGAAGCCTGAACTCGGCACCAAGCGCATCTGTCCTGTCACGGGGCGCAAGTTTTACGATCTGAACAAGGATCCCATCGTGTCGCCGTTCACGGGGGAATCCTATCCAAGGTCCTATTTTGAACCGGCGGCACGCAGTTCCAGCCGCGCCGAGTCCCGCCCCGTTCCCGAGGAGGCCGCCGGCGAGGAGCCGGATGCCGAGGTGATCAGCCTCGAGGAAGCCGACGAGGAGGCCGCGGGCACCACCAAGGTGTCCGTGGCCGACGACGTGGACGTGGACGACGACATCGAGGCGGGTGACGACGATACCTTCCTCGAGGAAGACGAAGATGATGGGGACGATGTCTCCGATCTGATCGGTGAGGGCCTCGAGGACGACGAAGAGGCTTGATACCCGACGCGGCCTGTGCTTAAAGGCCGCTCTCGCTCGGCGGATCTGATTCACCGAGCACCCCGCCGCGGGACTTCCCGGCGCATGGAAGGGCTCAGAACCTCGTGTTCATGATCCCCGTGCGCAGCCCGCGGCCCGGTGGGGCCATAGCTCAGTTGGGAGAGCGCTTGAATGGCATTCAAGAGGTCGGCGGTTCGATTCCGCCTGGCTCCACCAAAAATATATCCTAAATAACTGAAAACACGAGAAAATTTGCATCTCGGAAACTCCGTGTCCGAGCATCGGCCCTGGCACGCGCGTTGGCTCGTGGCGGTCCATGGTGGACAGAAGCGGGATTGGCCGGGATCAGGTGGGATTGGGCGGGATGCGACCGCTCAGACCGCCTCCCACACCCGGTCGAGGATCTGCGCGGCAAGCGCGTGCTCGCGCCGAACAAGCCGGCGGAGACCCGGCCGAAGACGATGCCGGTTTCCAATGCTCGCCACCGTTGCGACCCTGCTGCTGCAAAAGCGCGCTCGCAGATCACTGAACGGCGCGAAGAGCTCTACACCGCCTTGCGCCTCGGAAGGGCATCATGTGGCGCTTTTCGACGGTCGCTTCAACCGTGGGGTGGGAGAAAGCGCTCTGGATGAAGGCCTGCAGAAAATTAGACTAATTCTAATTTGAAGCTGCCAATCGGGGCCTTCGTCGCTATGCTGCCAGCGATCTGCAGACCCTCCGAGCAGGCATTGCAATGAAACCCCTCCACCGGGAAACCCATCTGATCGCGCGTATCGGCTGGCTGCGCGCCGCCGTCCTTGGCGCCAACGACGGCATTATTTCGACGGCAAGCCTCATGGTGGGCGTCGCGGCGGCATCGACCAATTCGTCCGAGATTCTGGTCGCGGGCGTCGCGAGCCTTGTGGCCGGTGCCATGTCGATGGCGGCGGGGGAATACGTCTCGGTGAGTTCCCAGGCCGACACAGAGAATGCCGATCTGCAGAAGGAGAGGGGAGAGTTGGCCGAGCAGCCGGAAAGCGAGCTGAACGAGCTGACGCAAATCTATGTGCGGCGCGGTGTCGAGCCGGCGCTGGCGCGTCAGGTGGCCGAGCAGATGACGGCAAAGGACGCTTTCACCGCCCATGCGCGGGATGAGCTGGGGCTTGCCGAGCATGTGGTCGCGCGTCCGGTTCAGGCTGCGCTGACATCGGCGATGACGTTCACGGTCGGGGCTGCGATTCCGCTGGCCATCTCCCTTCTGGCACCCGCCGCCCTGATCGCGCCGATCGTCTCGGGAGGATCGCTGATCTGTCTGGCGGCACTTGGTGCGCTCGGCGCGCGGGTTGGTGGTGCAGACATCTGGAGGCCGACCGTCCGTGTGACCTTCTGGGGCGCGATCGCCATGGCGGCGACAGCGGCCATCGGGGCGCTGGTCGGTCACGCCGTCTAGGGGTTCAGTCCCAGAGTGTGGGGGAATCAGCGAAGCTGGTCCCGCATTCCGGGAGGAGTTCTGGGCCAGATACTCCATGGCAGCGCTACGACCACCCACGCCATCCGAGCTGCGATCCAGCGATCGAAGGCTCCGCTCAAAGAGCGAGCGGCGCGCTACGGGATCAACCAGAAAACAGTCGCCAAATGGAAGAAGCGGACCTCCTGCGCGGATCGTTCGGCCGGCCCGAAGGACGCCTAGCCGGCCAGAGGCAAGTTCAAGGCCGACCCGATCGGCCTTTTCCACAGTGAGATCGCCGAGGTGCGGACGGCGGAAGGCGAATCGCATCTGCATGTCGGCATCGACCGCACCTCGAAGTTCGCCCTTGCCCCGCTCGTCGACCAGGCCGTCACGGCGACGGCACGTGCTTTCCTTGATGCACTGGTGGCTGCCGTTCCCTACAGGGTCGAGATCGTTCTGACCGGCAGCGGCATCCCGTTCGCCGACCTGCGCGCGATGCCTTAATGCGCGCGATGCCTTGGTCGGCCGGGACCTTGGCCGGCCTCAGGCGCCCAGGCAGCGGATGAAGGTCTCCACATCCACATTGCCGCCGGAGAGGACGATCACCGCTGTTCCTCCGGACAGGTTCAGCCGGCCTTCCAGCAAGCAGGCGAGCGCCACCGCGCCACCCGGCTCCACCACCAGCTTCAGCTCGCGAAAGGCGAACGCCACCGCCCGCGCCACCTCGGCGTCGGTGACGCTGGCCGCCTCTCCCACCAGGGGGCGGGTGATCTCGAAGGTGAGGACGCCGGGCATCGGCGCGAGCAGGGCATCGCAGAAGGAGCCGGACGGCTCGGCGTTGCGCTCGCGCACGCCGGAGCGGAAGGAGCGGGCATGGTCGTCGAAGCCGGCGGGCTCGCAGGCGACCACCCGCGCGCCGGGCGTGTGGCGCTTCACCGCCAGCGCGATCCCGGCGATGAGGCCGCCGCCGGAGACGTTGGCGGCCACGAGGTCGGGGGCGAGGCCCTGCGCCGCGAGGTCTTCCATGATCTCGCGCCCCACCGTGCCCTGCCCGGCGATCACCTGTGGGTCGTCATAGGGCGGCACCAGCGTCGCGCCGCGCTGCTCGGCGATGGCGCCGGCGATGGCGTCGCGATCCTCGGTGCGGCGGTCATACCCCACCACCTCGGCGCCGAGGGCCCTGGTGCGATCGCGCTTCAGGGCCGGCGCATCGTGCGGCATGACGATGACCGCCGGCATGCCGAGGAGCCGGGCGGCGGCGGCCACGCCCTGGGCGTGGTTGCCGGAGGAGCAGGCGACCACGCCCGCCGGCCGCCGCGATTCGGGAATCTGCACCAGGCGGTTGTAGGCGCCGCGGAACTTGAAGCTGCCGGTGAGCTGGAGCGTCTCCGGCTTCAGGAACACGCGGGCTCCAGCGCGCGCGCTGAGCACGGGGGAGAAGACGAGGGGCGTGCGTACGGCGACGCCCGCCAGCCGTGCCGCGGCGGCGTCCACGTCTTCGGCGGTGGGCATGCGGATGGGTTCGCTCTTCATGGGACGAAACCTAGCCGAGGCCCCCGGCAAAGGCGATAGCCCCGCCTCCGCTGCGCGGCGGGGCTATCGGGCGCTCAAAACAGCATCTGCAGGTCGGCGTCCACCGCGATGGCCTGACCGGAGATGGTGGAGCCCAGGGGGGAGGCGAGGAACACCGCCAGGTTCGCCAGGTGCTGCGGCGGGACGAGCTTCTTCAGCGAGGTGGCGGCGAGCGCCATGGCCTGCACCTGTTCCACCGACAGGTTGCGCTCGCGCGCCTTGTTCTGGAACACCGACTGGATGCGCGGCCCGTCCACCGAGCCCGGGAGGATGGCGTTGGCGCGGATGCCGAACTCGCCGAGCTCCATGGCGAGCGACTTGATGAAGCCGACGACGCCCCATTTCGCCGCCGCATAGGGCGAGCGCAGCGGGAAGCCGAAGCGCCCGGCCGCCGAGGACAGGCCGATGATGGAGGCGTTGTCGCTCTCCTTCAGCGCCGGCACGGCGAGCCGCGTCACGTTGAAATGGCCGGTAATGTCCACGGCGAGGGTGCGGTCCCAGTCCGCCGGGTCGATCTGGTCCACCCGGCCGGTGGGGCCGGCGATGCCGGCATTGTTCACCAGCACATCGAGCCCGCCGAGGCGGGAGAGGGCGCCGTCCATGAAGCGCTGCACGGCGGCGCGGTCGGACACGTCGCACGCCGTGCCGACGGCACCGGGGGCCGTTTCCGCGAGGGCGGCGAGGGTCGCTTCGTCCACGTCGCAGACCTCGACGCGCGCGCCCTCCTTGAGGAAAGCGCGGGCGATCTCGAGGCCGATGCCTCCCGAGCCCGCGGTGATGAGCACCCTGAGGCCGGTGATGCCGAGGTCCATTTCTATATCTCCGTGAGAGGTCCTGGCTGGAAGGGGAGGCCGGATCAGTCCGGCAGCACGCCGCGCGAGAGAATGAAGTCGCCGGCGCTCCAGATGTCGGTGACGAGGGCGGCGCGGGCCGCCTCCGGGTCGCGGGCCCTGAGGGCGCCGATGAGGGCGGCGTGGTGGATGTGCGCCTCGCCCTCGCGCACGCGCTCGGGGCCGGCGCGGAAGTCGAGGTTCAGCACCGGCCCGATCTGCAGCCACAGGCCTTCGATCATCTGCATGAGGGTGGGCAGGTGCGCGGCACGGTACAGGGCGAAATGCAGGTCCTTGTTGTGGCGCATGGCGGCGGCGCCGTCGGGCCGCTTCTTGTCCCGCTCGGCGGCGAACAGGCGCTCGAACCGCGCCACCTCGGCGATCTCCTCGTCGGTGGCGGCGGTCGCGGCGACGGTGACGGCGAGCCCCTCCAGGCTCACGCGGATGAGGCGCAGCTCGGTGAACCGGGCGCGGGACATCAGCGGCACGCGCACCGCGCGGTTGGGCAGCACCTCCAGCGCGTTCTCGGTGACGAGGCGCGAGACCGCCTCGCGCACCGGCATGGCGCTGGTGCCGATGGCGCCGGCGAGGCCGCGCAGGGTGAAGCGCTCGCCGGGGGCGGCGCGGCCCGCCAGTAGCAGCTCCTTCAGGTCGCCATAGACCTGGTCCGCCAGCGTCTGGCGCACGATGCGGACCATGCGGGCGTCGAGCCCGGAGGCCTCCGCCATCCCGTCGTCCCGCGCGTCCGCAGATGCTGTCTTGTGTTCCATGTTTCCCGTCTGCTATGTGTGATCACAGATAACAGATAGTCGAGCCACTCGGCAATCATCCCGGCGCGGGGAACAGGGAAAAATCCCGTCTCCGCAACGACAAGCCGGCCATTGGGAGGAGACCTAGCCGTGAAAGACACACCCCCTCTTTGCGCCCTCGCCTCTGCGCCCGTCGGTCGCCGCACCCTGCTGAAGGGTGCCGGCGCCGCCGCCCTGCTCGGCGGCGTCGGCATGCCGGCCATCGCGCGGGCGCAGGCCGACACCATCACCTTCGGCCACCTCACCCCGCTCACCGGCTTCCTCGGCCCGCTCGGCGCCTACGGGCAGATGGGCGTGCAACTGGCGGTGGAGGAGCTGAACGCGGCCGGCGGCGTCAACGGCCGCAAGATCAACCTGGTGATGGAAGACAGCGTGAACCCGGCCACCGCCTCCTCCAAGGCGGAGCGCTACATCGAGCGCGACAAGGCGGCGGTGATCATCGGCGAGATTTCCTCCGCCTCGGCCCTCGCCATCGCCCAGGTGGTGGCACGCCAGAAGGTGGTGTTCGTCAACACCGGCGGCAATTCCGACGCCCTGCGCGGCAAGGACTGCAACCGCTACATGTTCCACGTGGAAGGCGCCAACACGCAATATGTGAAGGCGGTGGGCGCGGCCATGGTTCGCGACGGGCTGGTGAAGGGCAAGAAGCTGTTCTTCCTCACCGCCGACTACGCCTTCGGCCACGATCTCTCCCGCGTCGCCAAGCGCTATATCACCGCCAATGGCGGCGAGGTGATCGCCGACGAGCTGGTGCCCACCGACGCTACTGACTTCTCGCCCTATCTGCTGAAGGTGCGGCAGGCGCGCCCCGACGTGGTGATCTCCAACCTCGCCGGCAACCAGATCACCAACTTCATCAAGCAGTATTCGGAATTTGGCCTCAAGTATCCGTTTGGCGGCTTCGGCTTCGACACGGCGGTGGCCTGGGGCGCGGGCAAGGGCACGTTCGGCGGCCTGTGGCCGATGATCTGGCATCACGACGTGCCGACGGCGGACTCCAAGGCGTTCGTCGCCGCCTTCGTGAAGAAGTTCGGCAAGCCGCCGGAGAATCAGGCCTGGGGCGACTATGTGGCCACCAAGGTGGTGGCCCGCGCCATGAACGAGACCAGGAGCACCGCCGCCGGCGACCTCATCGCCTTCTTCGAGAAGGAGCCGGAGCTCGACATCCTGAAGGGCCGCAAGGGCTATTTCCGCGCCTGGGATCACCAGCTGATCCAGGAGATGTACACGGTGACCGCCCGGCCGGTGGCCGAGGTGAAGGACCAGTGGGACCTCATGATCCTCGGCCCCGCCGTGCCCGGCCCGGAGACCGCGCTCAGTGCCATCGCGCCGACGCCGGAGGAGAACGCCTGCACCTTCCCGACCTGAGACGTGGCTTTGGCCCTCGCCCCTGCCGCTCGCGGCAGGGGCGTTCCCGCGCTCCGCCCGACTGAAGCGTCAAGCGGAAGGAGAGCCGGGGCCCAGCGGGGCTTATCCGCAGGTCAGGCCAGCCTTCGGAGAAGGTCCGTAACCGCCGTGAAGGCCACGATCCAGGGGGCCTTCGTAACCGTCATGCCCGGCACGAGGCTGGACACGACGTCTCGACCGCTTGGCCAAGCCTGTTCCGGCCCCTTTAAGAGGCCTCAGGCCGGAGAGACACCATGCCCGTCGAACTCGTCTTCCTCATCGAGCAATTGCTCAACGGCCTCCTGGTGGGCGTCGCCTACCTGCTCATCGCGCTCGGCCTGTCGCTGATCTTCTCGCTGGGCGGCATCGTGAACCTCGCCCATGGCGGCTTCTATGCCATCGGCGCCTATATCGGCGTGGAGGTGGGCAACCGCTTCGGCTTTCCTGCCGCCTTCGTCGCGGCGCCGTTGTCGGTGGCGCTCATCGGCATGGTCATCGAGCGCACCTTGTTCTCGCGCTTCTACCGCGCCGATCCGATCCTCTCGCTGCTGCTCACCTTCGGCCTCGCCATGGTGATCGAGCAGGCGCTGCGCATGGCGTTCGGGGCCACGCCCATCCCCTTCGCCATCCCCGAATTCCTGAAGGGGCAGGTGTTCATCGGCGAGTTCATCTATTCGCGCTACCGCCTCGCCATCCTCGTGGTCGCCGCCGTCGCCGTGCTCGGCCTGTGGCTGCTGCTCCAGCGCACCGCCTTCGGCCGGGTGGTGAGGGCCGGGGTGCAGAATCCGGACATGGTCGGCGCGCTCGGCATCTCGCTCACGCCCTATCTCACCGCGGTGGCCGCCATCGGCATCGGCCTTGCCGGGCTCGCCGGCATCATGCTCGCGCCCATCTCCGGGGTGCATCCGGCCATGGGCGCGGAAATCCTCACCGCCGCCTTCGTGGTGGTGGTCATCGGCGGCCTCGGATCGTTCTGGGGGTGGTGCTGGCGGGCCTGCTGGTGGGCCTCGTGCGCGGGCTCACCGTCTATTTCATCCCGCCGGCGGCCGAGGCCTCCATGTACCTGCTCATGCTCATGGTGCTGCTGCTGCGGCCGCGCGGCCTGTTCGGCGAGCGCATCCTCAGGTTCGAGTGAGGCGGAGATGCTCCAGAGCCCCCGCCCCGCCCATCGCCCCGAGACCGAAACCCGCCCCGCAAAAGGAGGCGCCATGCTGGCGCGCAACGCCAATCTTCTCGTCGCGGCGGCAAGCCTCCTGCTCTTGCCGTCCGTGCTCTCGGCGCTCGGCCTCACCCTCACCTCGGCCGTCGACGTGGTGCTCCTCGCCATGGCCTGCATGGCGCTCAACCTGCTGGTGGGCTACACCGGCCTCGTCTCCTTCGGCCATGGGGCATGGTTCGGCCTTGGTGCCTACGCGGCGGCGCTCATTCAGCAGAACGTGCTGCCGGGATGGGGCGTCGTGCTGGCGCTGCCGGCGGCGCTCGTGGTGGCGCTCGCCGCCATTCCGGTCGGCTTCGTGGTGCTGCGGCGCCGCGGCGTCTATTTCTCGTTGCTCACTCTGGCCTTCACCGCGCTGCTGTTTTCGGTCGCCTTCCGCTGGACCGATGTGACCGGCGGCGAGAACGGCCTCGGCGGCGTGCGGCGCGGCACGCTGTTCGGCATCGACCTGGAGACCGGCGCCGCTTTCTACGCCGTGGTGGCGGTGGTGATGTTCATCGTGCTGTTCAAGCTCCAGCGCTTCGTGCGCTCGCCCATGGGCTCGGTGCTGGTGGCCATCCGCGAGAACGAGCAGCGCGCGCGCTTCATCGGCTACGACACGCGCGCCTACAAGATCGCATGCTTCACCTTGTCGGCCGGGGTGACGGCCCTTGCCGGCGCGCTCATGACCTTCAACCACCGCTTCGCCTCGGCCGATCCCATCGCCATCGCCTTTTCCGGCGAGCTGCTCGCCATGGTGGTCATCGGCGGCATGCGCAGCTTTCTCGGCCCGGCGCTGGGCGCGCTGTTCTTCGTGCTGTTCCGTGAGTTCCTGTCCATGTGGACGCCCAACTGGCTGTTCTATTTCGGCCTGCTGTTCATGGGCTTCATCGTGTTCTCACCCACCGGCCTGGTCGGGGTCGCGGGCCGGCTGATCGCGCCGCTGCGCCGGAAGACCGAGGAAGCCGCCGCCATGGGCCAGCGGGCGGGGGCGCAGGTGGGCGCGCTGCCCGCCGGCCTCACGGCACGGGCGCGCTGGGACCAGGACGCGCCCATCCTGGAAGCAAAGGACCTTGTGCGCAGCTTCGGCGGCATCAAGGCGGTGCGCAATGGCGCGCTGGCGGTGAAGGACCGCACCCTCCATGCCCTCATCGGGCCGAACGGGGCGGGCAAGACCACGGCCTTCAACCTCATCTCCGGCATGTTCGCGCCGCAGAGCGGCGAGATCCGCCTCGCCGGCGAGCGCATCGACGGGCTCGCGCCCGAGGCGGTGTGCATGAAGGGCCTGTCGCGCTCGTTCCAGATCACCAACCTGTTTCCCACCCTCACCGTGGAGGAGAACCTGCGCCTCGGCGTGCAGGCCACCCATGCGAGCCGGCTCGACCCCTGGCGCGACGCCGCCTCCATCCCCGAGATCGTCGCCGAGACGCGGGAGATGATCGCCTTCCTCGGCGTCGCCGGCATGGAGAAGGCGGAGGCCGGCGCCCTGTCCTATGGCGGCCAGCGGCTGCTCGACATGGGCCTCGCCCTCACCTCCCGTCCGCGGGTGCTGCTGCTGGACGAGCCGCTGGCGGGCCTTGCCGCCGCCGAGCGCACGCGCGTCTCCAACCTCATCAAGCAGATCTCGGGGGAGGTGCCGGTGCTGCTGGTGGAGCACGACATCGACCGGGTGTTCGAGCTGGCCGATGCGGTCACCGTCATGGCCGACGGGGCGGTGCTGGTGGACGGCACGGTGGAGGATGCGCGCTCCGACAAGCGGGTGCAGGAGGTCTATATCGGCTCGGGGGCGGCGGCGCTGGCGGCGCGGGACCTGCAATCGGCCGCCACCGACACCCCCATGCTCACCCTCTCCAAGGTGGACGCCTTCTACGGCAAGAGCCGCATCCTCACCGGCGTCTCGCTGGAGGCGAAAGAGGGGGAGATCCTGGCGCTGCTCGGCCGCAACGGGGCGGGCAAGTCGACGCTGCTGAAGACCATCACCGGCATCGTGAAGCCGGCCTCCGGCTCCATCACGCTCGCCGGCGCGGAGCTGGCCGGCCTCTCCTCCGCCGCCATCGCCCGCCGCGGCGTCGGTTACGTTCCCCAGGGCCGGGCCCTGTTCCACGGCATGAGCGTGCGGCACAATCTGGAGCTCGGCCGGCTGAAGCGCATCACCGGGGCCGGGAAGCACTTTTCCGAGGAGGAGGTGCTCGACCTCTTCCCGCGCCTGAAAGTGCGCCTCGACACGGCGGCGGACCTGCTCTCCGGCGGCGAGCAGCAGATGGTGGCGGTGGCCCGCGCGCTCATGGGCGATACCCGCGTGTTGCTGCTGGACGAGCCGTTCGAGGGCCTGTCGCCTGCGGTGACGGAAGAACTGTTCGACGCCTTCGACCGGCTGCGGCAGTCGCTGACCCTCGTCATCGTGGACCACCATCTCGACGTGGTGCTGAACCTCGCCGACCGGGCAGTGGTGCTGGAGCGTGGCGAGGTGATGCACGAGGGCCCCGCCCGGCCGCTCGCCCGCGACCTCGACCTGCGGCGCCAGGTGCTGTGGCTGTGAGGGGGCCAGACTCGCGCCACGGCCGACCGCAGCGTGAGCGGAAGGAGAGCCGGGGGCCCAGCGCACGAGTTCGCCGAAGGCGGCTCCGGCTCCTGCGACGGCGGGCATTGCCGGCTTCGCCGACTTTTCCCCTGGGCCCCGGATCGGCGCTCCACCTGCGGTGTCGCTGGTCCGGGGCACGGGCTCATTCGACCTAAAGAGGCTTCCATGACCAAGATCGCCATCATCGGCTCAGGCTTCATCGGCCGGGCCTGGGCCATCACCTTCGCCCGCGCCGGCTTCGACGTGGCGCTGGCCGACAAGGCCGAGGGAGCTCCGGACGCCGCGCTCACCTATATCGAGGGGGTGCTGCCGGACCTTGCCGCCAACGACCTCCTCGGCGGCGCCACGCCCGAGGCGGTGCGCGCGCGCCTCTCGGCCGCCCGTTCCTATGCCGAGGCGCTGGAGGGCGCGGCCCACGCGCAGGAGAACGCGCCGGAAGACCTCGCCCTCAAGCAGGCGCTCTATGCCGAGCTCGACGCCCTGGCGGCGCCGGAGACGGTTCTGGCCTCCTCCACCTCGGCCATCCTGCCTTCGCTCTTTTCCGAGCATCTGAAGCACCGCGAGCGGGTGTGCGTGTGCCACCCCATCAACCCGCCCTACCTCATCCCGGCGGTGGAGGTGGTGCCCGCCCCCTGGACCAGCGCCGCCACCATGGCGCGCGCCGCGGATCTCATGCGCGCCGCGGGCCAGTCGCCGATCGTGATGAAGCGCGAGCTGGACGGCTTCGTCATGAACCGCATGCAGGGCGCGCTGCTGGAAGAGGCCTTCCGGCTGGTGGCCGACGGCTATGCCAGTGTGGAGGACGTGGACATCGGCATCCGCGAGGGGCTGGCGCTGCGCTGGTCGTTCATGGGGCCGTTCGAGACCATCGACCTCAACGCGCCGGGCGGTGTCGCCGACTATGTGGCGCGCTACCAGCAGATCTACGCGCGCATCTCGCCCGACCAGTGGCGCCGTGCCGACTGGGCCGGGCCGGTGCTCGACACCGTGCTTGCCGAGCGCCGCGCGCGCCTGCCGCAAGACCAGCTCCAGGCGCGCCAGGTGTGGCGCGACCGCCGCCTCATGGCCCTCGCCGCCCACAAGCGCAAGGCCGCCAAGGATATCGGCGCCTGAGGCGCCCCCATTCCGTTCCAACTCCGCAAAAAGGCAAAACGACCATGGCCGAACCCGCGCGTCCCGCGAAATCCTCCAAGAAAGTGATCATCACCTGCGCCGTGACGGGTGCCATCCACACGCCCACCATGTCGCCTTATCTTCCGATCACGCCGGACGAGATCGTCACCGACGCGCTGGCGGCGGCGGAGGCGGGTGCGGCGATCCTGCACCTGCATGCGCGCAACCCGGAGACCGGCCAGCCGGACCAGCGTCCGGAGGCGTTCGCGCCGTTTCTGCCGCGGATCAAGCAGGCGACCAACGCGGTGATCAACATCACCTCGGGCGGCAGCCCGTACATGAAGGTGGAGGAGCGGGTTCTGCCGGCGGCCACCTTCAAGCCGGAAGTGGCCTCGCTCAACATGGGCTCGATGAATTTCGGGCTGTACCACCTGCTCGACAAGTACAAGGAGTTCAAGTTCGACTGGGAGCGCACGCACCTGGAGAACACGCGCGACCTGGTGTTCCGCAATACGTTCAAGGATATCGAGTACATCCTGAACACCTGCTACGACAACGGCACGCGGTTCGAGTTCGAGTGCTACGACATTGGCCACCTCTACAACCTCGCCCACTTCCTCGATCGGGGGCTGGTGAAGGCGCCGTTGTTCGTGCAGTCGGTGTTCGGGCTCCTGGGGGGCATCGGGCCGCATCCGGAAGACGTGATGCACATGAAGCGGACCTGCGACCGGCTGTTCGGCGACCAGTATCGGTGGTCGGTGCTGGGGGCGGGGCGGAACCAGCTGCCGATCGCCGCCATGGCCGCGTCCATGGGCGGCAACATCCGGGTGGGGCTGGAGGATTCCCTGTGGGCCGGGCCGGGCAAGCTGGCCACCTCCAACGCCGACCAGGTGAAGCTGGCGCGCAAGATCATCGAGGGCCTGGGCCTCGACATCGCGACGCCGGACGAGGCGCGCGAGATCCTCGATCTCAAGGGCGCCGACAAGACCAATATCTGAAAGCGCATTCCGGCATGGACCCGGCGGAGGCTCATCGCCTCCGCCGGGCGCCTTTTTCACCGTCATGGCCGGGACAAGGCCGGGCATGAGGGATGCTCAGGTCCCCGCGTGGCGGGCTCACGCGTGGTGATCGAACCGGGTGAGATCGAAGCCGGCCACGTCCTTCAGCAATTCCACGAAGGCGCGGGCACCGAACTCCGCCGCCGCCTCGCCCTTCAGCGCGGTGGCGCCGCGGGCATCGCCCATGGCGCCGTCGTGGGAGAGGTCCTCCGCGAGCCACCCGAAGCCCACGGGATGGTTGGCGCGCAGCCGCGCGAACTCGCTCTCCATGGCGATGGAATAGGGCGTGAACTCGCCGGCATGGGTCATGTCCACCAGCTCGGGCCGGAAGGCGAGCATCAGCGAGGTCTCGATCTCGCCGCCGTGGATGCCGTGGGCGCGCTCATGGTCGGCGAACAGGCCCACCGGATAGCCGAAGCGGTGCATGGAGCAGGTGACCGCCAGCATGCGATGCTCCACGCGCAGGGTGCGGGCCACGAGGTCGATCACCGGCACGTTGCCCCCGTGGGTGTTCAGGATGACGAGCCGCCGCACCCCGGCGCGGGCAAGGCTCCGGCCGATTTCCACCCAGGCGGCGATGGCGGTGGCCGGGGCCAGCGTGAGCGTACCGGCGAAGGTGATGTGCTCGTCCGATTTTCCCACGGCCTGTACCGGAAGGAAGGCGGCGTCCACCTCGCGCGGAACCATGGTGGAGATGCGCTCCACATAGCCCTCGGCGATGAAGAGGTCGGTCCCGAGCGGCAGGTGCGGACCGTGCTGCTCGACGGCGGCGACGGGCAGGACGGCGACGAGGCGGTTCTTGTCGATGGCGGCGACGGCTGGTGAGGAAAGTTCTGCCCACTTGAGAAACACCGCCGCCCCCTTTTTCGCCCAGCTCCGGCCGCCCGCGACCATTCGTCCATGGGGCCGAATAGCTGCGCCAAGTCAAGGGGGTGTCCAAGGGGGGTGTCCAAGGGGGACCCAGGGAAAGGGGTCCCCGGCGGGCTCCTCCGGTGCCGGGGAGCGCGCGGCCCGGGAACAAACCCGGACGATGGCCGGCGCAGCGATTCGCTCGCCTTTTGTTGCGCCCCCGTTCCGCCGCACGGGCCGGGCATGTTCCAGTTCGGGACAGCCGGGGGCCGGGCGAACGGGAGGCGAACGGGGCCCGGCCACCGATTCGCGCTGCTTTCGTTCGCGAAAGGTTCGCTCCGGTCCTTTCGTTCTGCCATTCCCGTCCCGATATGATACGGACCTTCCGAACACCGAGCGGACCTGCGCGAGAGCTGATGGACGACGTCACCCGATGGCCCGTGTTGCCGCGCACCCTGAGGGCGCGGGGGGTGAGCGCGGTCCTGGGCCCCACCAATACGGGCAAGACCCACCTCGCCATCGAGCGGATGCTGGGCCACGAGAGCGGCATCATCGGCCTGCCGCTGCGCCTGCTCGCCCGCGAGGTCTACCAGCGCATCGTCGAGCGGGTGGGGGCGGGCAAGGTCGCCCTCATCACCGGCGAGGAGAAGATCAAGCCGAAGGATGCCCGCTACTGGGTGTCCACGGTGGAGGCCATGCCGCGCGATCTCGACGTGGCGTTCGTCGCCATCGACGAGATCCAGCTCGCCACCGACCTCGACCGCGGCCACGTCTTCACCGACCGCATACTGAACCGCCGGGGCCGCCACGAGACGCTGCTGCTGGGCTCGGCCACCATGCGTCCGCTGGTGGAAAAGCTGCTGCCCGGTGTGAACGTGGTGGTGCGCCCGCGCCTCTCCACCCTCACCTTCGCCGGGGAGAAGAAGATTTCCCGCCTGCCCCGGCGCTCGGCCATCGTCGCCTTCTCGGCGGAGGAGGTCTATTCCATCGCCGAATTCATCCGCCGCCAGCGCGGCGGGGCGGCGGTGGTGATGGGCGCCCTCTCGCCGCGCACCCGCAATGCCCAGGTGGAGCTGTACCAGAGCGGCGACGTGGACTACCTGGTGGCCACCGATGCCATCGGCATGGGCCTCAACCTCGACGTGGACCATGTGGCCTTTGCCTCGGACCGCAAGTTCGACGGGTGGCAGTTCAGAAAGCTCAACCCGTCCGAGATGGCGCAGATCGCCGGCCGCGCCGGGCGCGCGACGCGGGACGGCACCTTCGGCACCACCGGCCGCTGTCCGCCCTTCGAGGAGGAACTTGTCGGCCGGCTCGAGGAGCATGTGTTCGACACCGCAAAGGTGTTGCAATGGCGCAACGCTGTCCCGGATTTCCGCTCCGTCACCGCTCTCATCGCCAGTCTCGCCCAGCCGCCGCGCGAGGAGGGGCTGGCCCGCGCACCCACCGCCGACGACGTGGCCGTGCTCGAAATCATGAGCCGGGACACCGAGGTAGCCCGGCGTCTCACCACGTCCGCCGAGGTGGAGCGGCTATGGGAAGCGTGCCAGGTTCCCGATTATCGCAAGGTCTCGCCGGGGGCCCATGCGGACCTCGTCAACACGCTTTTCGGGCACCTGAGCGGGGGCGGGCGCATCCCCGACGCGTGGTTCGCGCGTCAAATCGCCTTGACCGATCGCGCAGAAGGCGACATCGACACGTTGTCGAACCGGATCGCGCAGGTTAGGACCCTGACCTTCGTCGCCAACCGGCCCGACTGGCTGAAGGATCCGGAGCACTGGCAAGGCGTCACGAGAGGGGTCGAAGACAAGCTGTCGGACGCACTGCACGAAAGGCTGGCGCAGCGTTTCGTGGACCGGCGGACCAGCGTGCTCATGCGGCGCTTGCGAGAGAACACGATGCTCGAAACTGAAATCAGCAAGACCGGTGACGTTACCGTCGAAGGCCATGTCATCGGCCATCTCCACGGCTTCCAGTTCGCTCCCGACCCGGCAGCGGGCGGTGAGGAGGCCAAGGCCCTGCGCGCCGCCGCCCAGAAGGCGCTGGCGGGCGAGATCGAGCAGCGCGCCACCCGCCTGTCCCAGGCGGTGGACGAAGCCTTCGTGCTCACCTTCGACGGCACCATCCGCTGGACCGGCGAGGCCGTGGCCAAGCTGATCCCCGGCGACGAGGTGCTGAAGCCGCGCTTCAAGATCATCGCCGACGAGCACCTGACCGGCCCGGTCCGCGACCAGGTGGACGCGCGCATCGCCCTGTGGCTGTCCGCTCACATCGAGAAGCTGCTCGGGCCGCTGATGAAGGTCGGCACGGCGGAGGACATCACCGGCATCGCCCGCGGCATCGCCTTCCAGATCGTCGAGAGCCTCGGCGTGCTGGAGCGGGCCCGCGTCGCCGAGGAGGTGAAGGGCCTCGACCAGGCCGCCCGCGCCACCCTGCGCGGCTACGGCGTGCGCTTCGGTGCCCACCACATCTACCTGCCGGCATTGCTGAAGCCCGCCCCGCGCTCGCTCGCGGCCGAGCTCTACGCGCTCAAGCATGGCGGCCTCGCCCAGAAGGGGCTCGACGAGCTGCCGCATCTGGCGGCGTCCGGGCGCACGTCCATTCCCGTGGACCACGAGATCCAGAAGGGCCTCTACCGGGCCGTGGGCTTCCGCGTGTGCGGCGAGCGGGCGGTGCGCGTGGACATCCTGGAGCGTCTCGCCGACCTCATCCGCCCGGCTTTGGCCTGGCGGCCCAACTCGCCCGGCCCCAAGCCGGCGGGTGCCGTGGACGGGCGCGGCTTCACCGTGACCGTGGGCATGACCTCGCTCGCCGGCTGCTCGGGGGAGGATTTCGCCTCCATCCTGAAGTCGCTCGGCTACCGCATGGAGCGCCGCCTGCCGCCCCCGCCGGAGCCCGAGGCGCCGGCTGCGTCGGCCGTCCCCGCGTCGGCCGAATTGGTGCCGGCGGAGTTCGCGCCTCTGCCGGAAGGCGCCATCGAGGCCGACCTGCTGTTCGATTCGCCGTCGGCTGAGCCGGCGCCCGTGGCGTTGGAGCCGGCGGAGGCGATCTCCGCCGACGTCGCTCCGGTCGAGGCCGGCCCCGCCGAGCCGGAGGCCGCGATTCCTGACGTCGAGGTCGCCGAGGTCGAGGTCGCCGAGGCCGAACCGTCCGAGCCGGCGGCCGAGCCCGAGGAGGTGGATGCGCCCGCCGCCGACGAGATCGAGGCGGAGGCCGCCATTGCCGTGCTCGACGAGACCGGCGACCCCACCACCGCCGAGGTGGCGGCCGAGGTGGATGTGCCCGCCGCCCCCGGCGGCCCCGAGGCCGTGGAAGGCGCTCCGGCCGAACCCGAGATGATCGAGGTCTGGCGTCCTGGCCGTCCGCCCGGCGCGCCGCGCCGCGAGCGCCAGCCCGGCGAGGGCCGGCGCTTCGAGCGCAAGGACGGTGAGCGCAAGGAGGGTGGGCCTCGTGGCGAGCGACGCGAGGGCCGTCCGCCCCATCGCCGCCCGGAACAGGCTCCTGCTGCGGCGGCCGGCGCGCCGGCCGCCGAGGGCGAGCGCGCTCCGCGCCCGCCACGCGGCGACCGTCCTTCCTTCCGCGGCCCGCGGGAGGGAGAGGGCAATCGTGGCCCGCGTCCCGAGCATCGCCCCGAGCATCGCCCGGCGCACCAGGAGCGTCGGCGCGACAAGCCGGCGGACCCCGACAGCCCCTTCGCCGCGCTTGCCGCCCTCAAGGCGCGCATGGAGGCGGAGAAGAAGGGCGGCTGAGCATGGCGGATCCAGCGGACCGGCAGAGGGTCGACCGCTGGATCTGGCACGCCCGTGTGGTGCGCACCCGGGAAGCGGCGGCGGAACTGGTGCGCGCGGGCCACGTGCGGCTCGACGGGGCGCGGGTGACGAGCCCGTCGCATCCGGTGAAGACGGGCCAGGTGCTGACCGTCGCCCTCGACCGCCAGGTGCGGCTTCTGCGGGTGGTCGGCTTTTCCGAGCGGCGTGGGAGTGCTACATCAGCCAGCGCACTTTTTGAAGAAATCACAGAGGTTTGATGCTGAATTGGCGCCGCGTCCCTGCGCGCCCTTGCACCCAGCGTCCCTCTGCGCTACCCGAGCGCCTCGAAAGGGATCCATCATGACTTACGTCGTCACCGAGAACTGCATCCGCTGCAAGTACATGGATTGCGTGTCCGTGTGCCCGGTGGACTGCTTCTACGAGGGCGAGAACATGCTCGTCATCCATCCCGACGAGTGCATCGACTGCGGGGTCTGCGAGCCGGAATGCCCGGCCGAGGCGATCAAGCCGGATGCCGAGCCGGGGCTGGAGAAGTGGCTCGCGCTGAATGCGGAATATGCCAAGGTGTGGCCGAACATCACCCTGAAGCGCGATCCGCCGCCGGACGCGAAGGAGTGGGACGGCAAGCCCGGCAAGGAAGAGCAGTTCTCCGCCGAGCCCGGCCAGGGCGACTGAGCGGCCCGCCGCCGCCGTCAGCCGGCGGCCCTTGCCCGCGCCCCTGCATCCGCGAACGGACGGGCGGCGGGGTGGGGCGCCGGCAGCACGAACACATTCCGGGCGAGGGCGCGCGGCAGGGGGCCGGTCAACTCGATCCTGACGCCCTGGGGGACATGGCGGACCGCACCCGCTCGGTGTCCGCTCTCGAAGGCGGCGAAGCGTTCGGCGGCCTCGCGATCCCTGAAGACGCCGCCGATGAGGCCCTGTTCGTCCCGCACGATCCAGCGGCCGCTGCGATCCTGCCCGACGATGAAGTCGGGCAGGATGCATCGGTGGGGGTCGTCCGCGGAAGCTGGCCGGATGATCGTCATCTTGTGATCCTCTCTCTGAGTCCTGCCCGGTTCCTGGCATGCGCCGCGCGCCGGGGGTGGGATGGGACGCGGGCCGCCGAGCCTGCTTCAGCCGAAGTCGGCGGGCCGCTTGCGCCACCCCGAAGTCTTCAATGGAAAAACGCCACGGCCCTCAGGGCGATGGCGAGCGCCACCATGACGGCGAGGAGGCCGATCTCCGGCAGGAAGCGCCGGATCGCCCCCGTCCGCCGCACCGGCCGAGGCGCGGATTGCGCCGGGTCGGAGGTGGAGGCGAGGGGGGTAGCACTGTTTCGGTTCATGGATGTGTCCGTTCGAACACCTTGTTTCGTTCGGTAAATCTAGATGGCGACAGATAAGTAATCGATACGTCCGCGTGGTCGTTCGTATAAAATCTCGCATATATATGCGGTTTTATTTTTGAGCGGCGCTTTCACTATGGAATCTTTATTTGACCTTCTTCGGGTCACAGGGCCAGGATCCGCGCTGGTCTTCCCAGGGAGCGTCAGATGCAATCGAGCCGGAGACGCCGCTTTCACGGCACAGGTCCGATTGCGGGCTTCGCCAGGGTCGCGCCTTTCCCCGCGCTCGTCCGGCCCGTCACGCCGTCGCGGGGCGGGGTGCCGGCGCCCGCGGGCAGCCCCCGGCGCGCAGGCTGGCGATGACGGCCGGCGGGCATGTGGCGTGTCGGTGGGCCGCTGCCGGCGGCGCGCAGGGGGTGGGGTGATGCCGTTCGAGCCGTCGCGGCCGCCCCGCCATCCGTCACGGGGCGCGACGATGGATGCGATGTCGCGCGCGGTGGTGGCGCGTTTCCTCTTCAAGCCGCCGATGGCCGCACTGCTGGCGAGCCTTCTCAACGGGCCGTTCCTTACGTTCGTGTCGGCCTTCCTCGTGCTCTACGCGACGGTCGCCGTGGTTGGCGCCCTCCTCCTGCGCCAGCGCGTGTTCACGCGCTCGTTTACCCTGTGGGATGAGGCGAGCTGGCTGGCATGCCTCGCGCTCGGGATCGACCTTGCCGGCTAAGGGCGGGCGCGGGCCGGGACCGACCGACAAAAAAGCGCCGCCGGCTGTGCCGACGGCGCTTGATCTCTTCGACGGGTGTCGCGGCCGAGTTGCGGCGCGGATCACTCGGCGGCGGCGGGAGCGGTCTTGTTCTTCTTGATCTTGCCGTCCGCGGTGCGGTCCTGGCGCTCGGCGATACGGGCGGACTTGCCGCGGCGATCGCGCAGGTAATAGAGCTTGGCGCGGCGCACCTTGCCGCGGCGCACCACCTTGATGGAATCGATCAGCGGCGAATAGACCGGGAACACGCGCTCCACGCCCTCGCCATAGGAAATCTTGCGGACCGTGAAGCTCTCGTTGATGCCGCCGCCGGAGCGCGCGATGCATACGCCCTCGTAGGCCTGCACGCGCGAGCGCTCGCCTTCGACCACCTTCACGTTCACGATGATGGTGTCGCCGGGCTGGAAGTCCGGAACGGCACGCTTTTCGGCGAGCTTCGCCGCCTGCTCGGCTTCGAGCGTCTGGATAATGTTCATGTCGCCAACCTTTAAGCGGTCACCGATAGCTCAACGCCCCGGCGCCACATGGTGTCGTTTTAAGTTAAGGGACGCGGCTCCATAGCCGAGAAATGGCGCCGTGTCATTCCCTTTCCTTCATCGTCCCGTCACGGTCGGGGGAGGGGGCGAGGAGATCCGGGCGGCGGGCGCGGGTGACGGCCTGCGCCTGCGCCTGCCGCCAGCGGGCGATCCGGGCATGATCGCCGGAGACGAGCACCTCCGGAATCGGCGCACCCTCGAACAGCTGCGGCCGCGTATATTGCGGATATTCCAGCAGGCCCGCCGAGAAGCTCTCCTCGGTCCCGCTCTCGGCCTTGCCCATGACGCCGGGAATGAGCCGCACGCAGGCGTCGAGCAGCAGCAGCGCCGCCACCTCGCCGCCCGAGAGCACCACGTCGCCGACGCAGATCTCCTCCAGACCCCGGGCGGGGACGATGCGCTCGTCCACCCCCTCGAACCGCCCGCACAGGATTACCGCGCCGGGGCCGGCGGCCAGCGCCCGCACCCGCGCCTGGGTGAGCGGCCGGCCGCGCGGGGTCATGAGCAGGCGCGGGCGAAGGTCGCCCTCCGGCGAGACGGCGTCGATGGCGCGGGCGAGCACGTCGGCGCGCATCACCATGCCGGGGCCGCCACCGGCGGGGGTGTCGTCCACGGAGCGGTGCTTGTCGAGGGCGAAGTCGCGGATCTGCACCGCGTCCAGCGCCCACAGCTCCTTTTCCAGCGCCCGGCCCGCCAGCGCGTGGCCGAGCGGGCCCGGAAACATCTCCGGGTACAGGGTCAGGATACTGGCGCGGAAGGTCATCGCAGCGTGATGGGGGAGGGGCGGGAGCAAGTCAAATGACGCCGCCGGGTCACGTCCGCCGGCGAGGGGGCGCCGGCGCCGGACGGGACCCTCAGTCCTCCGCCCCCGTGTCCTCGCCATCCTCCGGCGCGGAGGGACGGCGCTCCACGAAGGCCTCCGCGATCACCACCCGGCCGCCCGCCACGTCCACCACCGGCACCGCGTCGCGGGTAAAGGGCACCATCAGCGTCTTGGCCTTGATGCCGGGCAAAGCCGGGGCGTATTCGAGAATGTCGCCGGCACCGAAATCGTGCAGCGCCGTCACTGCGCCGATGCGCGCGCCGGCCTCGTCCTCGACGCCGAGGCCGATGAGGTCGGCGTGGTAGAAGGTCTCCTCGTCCTCCGGCGCCGGCAGGGCGGCGCGGGGAACGAACAGGTCCACATTGGTCAGCGCCTCGGCGGCGGTGCGGTCGGCGACGCCGTCCAGGCGGGCGACGAAATGGTCCTTGGCCGCGCGCAGGGTGGTGATGCGGAAGGCGCGCCCGCTGGCGTCGGTGAGCGGGTCGTAGTGGAGCACCGCCTCGGGGTCCCCGGTGAAGACGAACAGGCGGACCTCGCCCCTTACGCCATGGGGGGCGCCGATGCGGGCGACAAGGATGCGTTCGGCCATGGGGTCTCCGGGCGGCAGGTCCGCCTCGATAAAGCCGCGCCTCTCAACACGGCCTGCGCCGCAAGCCGGACGGGGCGCGTGCTCTAGAGCGCGATCCGATCAAATTGAATCAATTTGATCGGTGAATCGCCCTCTCATTCTAGGAAAGAGAACGCGTTGTCCGATCCGCCTGCGGCGCAAGAGGATCGGCGCGTGCTCTAGCCCAATACGGCGCCCTTTGCCAAGGTGCCGGCATTGGCCCGGGCCACCCGGTTCTCGATCACCCGCAGCAGGTCAGCGTGGACCGTGGCGATGTGGGCGTCGAGGAAGCGGCAGGCGTCCTCCACCTCTCCCGCCCGGCACATGGCGATGAGCCGGGCGTGCTCGCTTTCGGCGCGGCCCATGGCTTCGGTGGTCGAGAGCTGGAGGCGGGTATAGCGGTCCGAGGTCTGCAGGAGCGCCGCGACGATCTGGCGGGTGCGGGGCAGGAGGGCGCGTGCGTAGAGCGCCATGTGGAAGTCGGCATTGAGGATGCCCCACTGGCTCACGTCGAGCGTGCGCACGGCGGCGGTGAACTGCGCGTGGATGGCGTCGAGCCGGGCCAGGTCCTCCGCGTCGAACAGCGGTGCCGAGCGGGCGAGCAGCCGGGGCTCCATGATGCGCCTCAGCTCGAACACGTCGTCGATCTCCTCCACCGAGAGACCGGAGACGATGGCCCCCTTCTGCGGCACCATCCGCACCAGGCCTTCCGCCTCGAGCTGGAACAGGGCCTCGCGGACCGGAATCCGGCTGACCCCATAGAGCTCCGCCAGCGCGTCCTGCCGCAGCTGCGTGCCCGCCGGATGGCTGCCGTCGAGGATGGCCTGGCGCAGCTGGTCGAGGATCGCCGCCGACAGGGTGCGATGCTTGAGGCCTGATTTAGCGACGCCGGATTTCATTGAGACACCGAGCTACAGGAAATTTCACCGATCGGGTATTGACCCGTCGAATGTATAAAATCTACGATCAGGACGAAAGCACAAATCGAGGCCCTCAAGGGTCCGCCTTCCCAGAGCGAAAACATGAGCGACGCGAAAACCATAGACGCGGCGGGCCGGAGTCCCTTGGGCTTCGTGCTCTGCCTTTCCTCCACGTTGCTGAAGGTGGAGCGGGTGGCCGTGATCGGCTTCATGGCCCTGCTTTTCGGTCTGATCCTGCTCAATGTGGTGACCCGATATACCGGCACGCCCATCTACTGGATCGACGAATCGGCCATTTACGCGGTGGTCTGGCTCGCCTTCACCGGCGCATCGGCCATGACGCGCCTGCGGCTCGACTTCTCGGTGGGCCTGCTCACGGAGCGCCTGCCGCCCCGGGGCGTGAAGGTGGCGCGGGTGGTGGCCACGCTCTTCACCGTCCTGTTCGGTGTCAGCCTCTCCTACATGTGCTGGATCTGGATGGACCCGGTGGGCATCGCCGCAGCCGGCTTCGACGCGAAGGAATTCGCCGGCCAGACCTTCAATTTCCTCTACACCGAGCACACCCAGACGCTGAACTGGCCGACCTGGGCGGTCAGCCTCATCATGCCGCTGTTCGCCGTGTCGATCACGCTCCACGGCGTGGCCAATCTCATCGAAGATCTCGATATCGTCCCGCGCCGCGTCCATCACGGCTTCCCCATGGCCCATGCGGAGGCGGCGAGCTGATGATCACCACGGCCGCCTTCCTCATCACCATGCTGGTGGGCGTGCCCATCAGCATCTGCATCGCCCTGTCGGGGGTGGCGTTCATCCTCGCCACCGGCAACCCGCTGCTGCTGCAGACCTTTCCCACCCAGCTGTTTGGCGGGGTGGACAGCTACGGCCTCATCGCCATCCCGCTGTTCGTGCTGATCGGCGAGATCATGAACGGCGGCGGCATCACCCGCCGCCTCATCGACATGGCCATGGCGGTGGTGGGCCGGCTGAAGGGCGGGCTCGCCTACGTCAATCTCATCGCCAACATGCTGGTGTCGTCCATCCTCGGCTCGGCCACGGCGCAGGTCGCCATCATGGCGCAGATCCTGGTGCCGGAGATGGAGAAGAAGGGCTACGACAAGACCTTCGCCGCCGGCCTCACCGCCTATGCCGGCATGCTCGGGCCGATCATCCCGCCGTCGATCATGTTCGTGGTCTATTCGGTGCTGGCGCAGGTGTCGGTCAGCGACATGCTGATCGCCGGCATCATCCCCGGCGTGCTGCTGACCGCCCTGTTCTGCCTCTGCGTCTACATCATGGGTTTCTTCTACGACTACCCGCGCGGCGAGGCGATGACCTGGCGCCAGCGGGTGGACATCGTGCTGAACGCCATCCCCACCCTCATCATCCCCATCGTCATCGTCGGCTCGATCCTGACCGGCCTCGCCAACGCCACCGAGGCGGCGGCGGTGGGGGCGCTCGCCGCCCTCCTCATCGGCCGCTACTGGACCCGGGAGCTGCGCTTCTGCGACCTGCCGCAGATGCTGCTCAAGGCCGGGCTCTACTCCTCCGTCATCCTGTTCCTGGTGGCGGTGGCGGCGGTGTTCTCCTGGGTGCTGGTCTACGGGAAGGTGCCGCAGGCGGTGGCCACCTGGGTGCAGACCGTGGCCGGCGGCCCGGTCAGCTTCATGCTGCTGGTCAACATCATCCTGCTGGTCATCGGCACGGTCATCGACGGGGCGCCGGGCCTGATCATGACGGTGCCGATCCTCTTGCCGGTGGCGACCCTCGTCTACCACATCGACCCGGTCCATTTCGGCGTCGTGGTGGTGATCAACCTGGTCCTCGGCTTCCTCTCCCCGCCGGTTGGCCTGTGCTTCTTCGTGGCCTCGGCGGTGACCGGGGCGAAGGTGGGGCGGATGTTCATCGTCACCCTGCCGTTCTTCTTCGCGGCCTGCGCGCTCCTGCTGCTGCTGTCGCTCGTGCCGTCGCTGTCCACGATCCTCGTCAAATAACAACCTGCTTTCCGGAGCCTGCCATGATCCTCGATCGACGCCGTTTCCTCCTCAGCGCCGCCGCCGGCGCCGCCTTGCCACTGGCCGCGCCGAGCGTGGTGCGGGCGCAGGAGGCGAAGGAATTCCGCCTCGGCATCATCACCCCCGTGGGCCATCCCTGGAACGTGGCCGCCGAGAAGGTCGGCGCCATGCTGAAGGAGGAGACCAAGGGCCGCCTCTCCCTCACCGTCTTTCCGTCGGGCCAGCTGGGCAACGAGGCGGCCATGCTGCAGCAGATGCAGACCGGCGCCCTCGACATGGGCTGGATCATGACCGCCGAGCTCGGCTCGCGCGTGCCGGCCATCGCTGCCATCAATGCGCCGTGGGTGGTGGATTCCACCGCCAAGGCCGGCAAGCTGGTGGGTACTCCGGTGGCCATGAGCCTCCTGGACGTGCTGCCGAAGGAGACGGGCACCGTGGGCCTCGCCTGGGGCATCACCACCATGCGCGTCGTGTTCTCCGCGAAGCCCATCTCGGGCATCAAGGACCTCAACGGCATGAAGCTGCGCATCAACACGACGCCGGCCTACCGCGACTTCTACCAGCTGCTCGGCGCCGCCCCGACCCCGATCCCCACGCCGGCGGTGTTCGACGCCATGTCCAACGGCCAGGTGGACGGCCTGGAGGCCGACCTCGACTTCTCCTGGAACCAGCGCTTCGACAAGGTCTCGAAGACCATGCTGAAGATGGACGCCATCTTCATGCCGGTCATCGCCCTGGTCTCGGGGCGGGTGTGGCAGACCCTGTCCACCGGCGACAAGGCGCTCATCAGCCGCCTCACCCGCATCGCCCTCGACGCCCAGGTGCAGGAGACGGTGGTGAACGAGCCGGTGCTGCTGGAGAAGTTCAAGGCGGTCATCCCGGTCAAGGTGGCCGAGGTCGCCGACCGCGAGAAGATCGTCGCCGAGTACGACAAGATCTGGCTGCCCAAGGCCCCGATCCTCGCCGACCTGCGCAAGGAAGGCGCGAAGCTCTGACCCAACCCCATGCGCGGGAGGGCAGGGCCCTTCCGCCACCCAGAGACAAGGATGTGAGAGATGAAGCCGGCAATCAGCTGGGAAGGCGTCTTCCCGGCCGTGACGACCCAGTTCCGCGAGGACTATTCGCTGGATATCGACGCCACCGCCAAGGTGATGGAAGGCCTGATCCGGGACGGCGTGTCGGGTCTCATCGTCTGCGGCACGGTGGGCGAGAACTGCTCGCTCACCACCGCTGAGAAGATCCAGGTGATGGAGGCCGGAAAGTCGGTCGCGGGCGGCAAGGTGCCGGTGATCTGCGGCATCGCCGAATTCACCAGCGAATTCGCCATCCAGACGGCGAAGGAAGCGGCGAAGGTGGGCGTGGACGGCATTATGCTCATGCCGGCCCTCGTCTATTCGTCGAAGCCCCACGAGACGGCGGCGCATTTCCGTACCGTCTCCGGCGCCACCGATTTGCCGGTGATGATCTACAACAACCCGCCGGTCTACAAGAACGACGTCACCCCCGACGTGGTCGCCACCCTCGTCGACTGCGAGACCATCGTCTGCTTCAAGGAGAGCTCGGGCGACACCCGGCGCTTCATCGACCTACGCAACAAGGTGGGTGATCGCTTCATCATGTTCGCCGGCCTCGACGACGTGGTGGTGGAGAGCATCGCCATGGGCGCCCAGGGCTGGGTGTCCGGCATGTCCAACGCCTTCCCGCGCGAGGGCGAGACCCTGTTCCGCCTCGCCCGGGCCGGCCGTTACGCGGAGGCCATGAAGCTCTACGAGTGGTTCATGCCGCTGCTGCACCTGGATGCCCGCCCCGACCTCGTTCAGTGCATCAAGCTGTGCGAGCACATCATGGGTCGTGGCACCTTCCGCACCCGTCCGCCCCGCCTCGCGCTGCTGGACCACGAGCGGGCCGAGGTCGAGGCGCTCATGGCGGCCGCCCTGAAGACCCGGCCCGAACTGCCCGACGTGGGGCTGAAGGCCGCCGCCTGAGCCATCCGTCCGCCGCGTCCTCCTGCGGGGGATGGATGCGGCGCTTGCGGACGGGGAGAGGCTGCGGCAGTGTCTCGCCATGTCGAGCGCCTCGCCGAAGCCTCTCCTCCTCGATGCCGCCCGCGTCGCCGGGCTGCTGGAGCGTATCGCCGCGCGCATCGGCGCCCGCCACGTGGTGACGGACACGGCCGACCTCGCCCCGCACCTGGTGGAGGGGCGCGGCCTGTTCCGGGGAACGACACCGGCCATGGTCGAGCCGTCGGACACCCAGGAGGTGGCCTTCATCGTCGCCGCCTGCGCCGAGGCCGGGGTGCCGGTGGTGCCGCAGGGTGGAAATACCGGCCTCGTGGGCGGGCAGATGCCGTTCGGCGGGCTTCTCGTGTCCCTGCGGCGGCTCAACCGCATCCGCGATCTGGATCCGGTGGACCTGACCGTGGTGGCCGAGGCCGGCTGCACCCTCCATCAGGTGCACGAGGCGGCAACCGCCGCCGGCTGCCTGTTTCCGCTCTCCATCGCCTCGGAGGGATCGTGCCAGATCGGCGGCAACCTCTCCACCAATGCCGGCGGCACCGCGGTGCTGCGGTATGGCAACATGCGCGAGCTGACCTTCGGCCTCGAGGTGGTGCTGCCGGACGGGCGCATCTGGAACGGCCTGTCGCGGCTGCGGAAGGACAATACGGGCTACGCGCTCAAGGACCTGTTCATCGGCGCGGAGGGCACCCTCGGCATCATCACCGCCGCCGTGCTGCGGCTCTATCCGGCCCCGCGCTCGCGGGCCACGGCGCTCATCGGCCTGCCGGACCCGCACGCCGCCCTCGCCCTGTTCCGCCGCCTGCGCGACGTGGCGGGCGATGCCCTCAGCGGCTTCGAGATCCTGCCGCGGTTCGGCATGGAGACGGTGCTGAAGCACATGCCGGGCACGGTGCGGGCCCTCGCCGGCGATCATGCCTGGTACGTCCTCGCCGAGCTCAGCTCCACCCGGCGCGGCGACGATCTGTCCGAGCTGGCGGTGGAGGTGTTCGCCGCCGCCTTCGAGGCGGGCGAGATCGAGGATGCGGTGGTCGCCGCCAGCGAAGCGCAGGCGGACGGCCTCTGGCGCCTGCGCGAGGCGCTCTCGGACGCGCAGAAGTTCGAGGGCGGCTCCATCAAGCACGATGTGTCGGTGCCGGTGTCCCGCGTGCCGGACTTCATCGCCGAGGCGGCACGGCGCTGCGAGGCGCACCTGCCCGGGGTGCGGGTCTGCGCCTTCGGGCACATGGGCGACGGTAACATCCACTTCAACCTCAGCCAGCCCGTGGGCATGGACAAGGCGGACTATCTCGCCCGCTGGGAGGCCTTCAACCGCATCGTGCACGACCTCGTGGCCGGCCTCGGCGGTTCGATCTCCGCCGAGCACGGCATCGGCCTTTTGAAGCGGGACGAGCTGCCGCTCTACAAGGATCCCGTCGCCCTCCAGCTGATGGCGGCCATCAAGGCGGCCATCGATCCCGCCGGCATCGCCAATCCCGGCAAGGTGCTGAAGCGGGATTGAGCGGTGCTGCGGGTCAGCCCGCCGGCCGCCGGCGCACGGCGAAGGCGGTCAGGATGGCGAGGCCGAGCGGCACCGCGGCGCCGACGAACACCAGCCGCGGCAGATGATGGTCGAGCAGCAGACCGAACATGAGCGGCCCCAGCAGCGCGCCGATGTCGTAGCCGGAATAGACCACGCCGAACACCTTGCCGATGGCCCCGGCCGGGGCCGCGCTGCGCACCAGCACGTCGCGCGACGGCGTGGTGAGGCCCATGGCCACGCCCACGGCCGCGATGAGGCCCACCACCACCTCCGGCGGCGCCTGCAGCACCGCGGCGAGGAAGGTGAGCCCGCAGGCCGCCGCCAGCCCGCCCATGGCGATGCGGTGGTGCTGGCTGGTGCGATCGGCCACCGCTCCGCCGAGGGCGACGCCGATGGAATTTCCCACCTGATAGAGGGCCACGGCCAGGGTCGCCAGAGCCACCGTGGCGCCGTAGCCTTCCTGCAGCGCGACGATGGAGAAGCTCTGGAAGCCCGAGAGGGAGATGGAGGTGAGCAGGAAGTAGAGAAAGGCCATGAGCACCACCGGCATGGCCAGCACCTGGAGGAAGCCCGGCGCCTTGCCGGCCTGACCGCCCGCGCTGTGCGGCACTGCGGCGGGTTGAGCCTTGAGGGCGGAGCGGAAGGCCAGGAGGCCGAGTCCGATGAGCACCACGATCCCGCCCATGGCGAGCAGCGCCGCGCGCCAGCCATAGCCGGTGGCGATGGCCGCCGAGACCAGGGGCGACAGGGCAAAGCCGATGCTGCCCGCGATCACATGCGCGGCGAATGCCCGTCCGAGGCGGGCCGGCGCCACGCGATGGCTGAGGATGGACAGGTCCGCCGGGTGGTAGACGGAATTGCCGAGCCCGGCCAGCGCGGCCAGCGGCACCAGCATCGCGTAGTGGGGCGCGAAGCCCATGGCCGCGGTGGCGGTTCCTTGCAGGATCAGTCCGCCGAGCAGCAGGCGATCCGCGCCGAAGCGGTCGACGAGGATGCCGGCCACGACCTGCCCGATGCCGGAGCAGAGGTAGAATACCGACAGGACCACGCCGAGGGCGAAGAACGAGGCGCCGAGGTCCGCCCGCATCAGCAGGAACAGCGGCGCCAGGGCCAGCTGGAGGAAGTGGCTGCAGAAATGGGCGACGCCCACCGCCCCCAGGGTGGAAACTTCCGCGGCGGGCCAGCCGGTCGCGCGCAATTCCATGGACACTTCACCATCCTCCCGTCCGTGGCCGGCCGGCGCCCGCGTCCGCCTGCCGGCCATCACGGCCGGCCGGATCACGCGCGCGCCTTCTCACGCTCGGCGACGGAATCCCCAGGCCATGAAGGCCCGGTCGGATCCGGCGCTGGCTGCCGGGGCCGGTGTGGCGGATGCCGCCCGGCCGGTGTTTCCCCTCTTCCGGTTCTGGTCGGTCGGGTGAGGTTCTTCCTCACCTCGTGCGGCGTGGCCCGTGCCCGCCGAAATAGCGCAGAGTCAGGCAGGTGATGTCGTCCGCCTGCGGGGCGCCGCGCTCGAATACGTGCACCGAGGCGAGCACGCGCTCGCTGAGCTCGGGCACGGACCATTCGGCGGCGCCGCTGTGGAGAAGCTCCTCGAGCCGTTCCTCGCCGTAGGCCCGGTTGTCCACGTCGAACGCCTCGGTCACACCATCGGTGTAGAGGAAGAGCGTGTCGCCCGGCGCGAGGTGCAGCTCGTGCTGCTGGTAGACGAAGCCCTCCAGCACCGCCACCGCCATGCCGCCGGTGGAGGGCACGGTGGTGACCTCGCCGGAGCGGGCGATGCGGTAGGGCAGGTTGTGCCCGGCGTTCACGTAGGTGACCTTCCCCGAGGAGAGGTCGATGACGCCGTAAAGCACGGTGACGAACAGCATCTGCTCGTTCTCCACCGCGAGCAGGTCGTTGAGGCGGCGGATGCAGCCGGCCGGCGAGCGCTCGAACAGCGCGGTAGAGCGCAGCAGGGTGCGGGAGATGGCCATGAACAAGGCCGCCGGCACGCCCTTGCCCGACACGTCGGCCACGACGAAGCCGAGGGTCGTGTCGTCGATCATGAAGTAGTCGTAGAAATCGCCGCCCACCTCGCGCGCCGGCGTCATCTGACCGTGCACGGCGACGCGCGCGTCCGGCGGGAATTCCTTGGGCAGGATGGCGAGCTGCACCTGGCGGGCGATCTCCAGCTCTTGCTGAAGGCCGGCGAGCTTGGTCTTGGTGATGAGGGCCTCGCGCAGCTCCACCACCATGGACGACAGGCGCGTGTGCTGCTCCACGATGCGGCGCGCGAGGTCGTGCAGCACGCGGGCGACGCGCTTGAGCTCGTCGTCCTGCTCCGAACCCTCGCCGCCCTTGGCCAGCAGGGCGAGCACCTCTTCCCGATCGGTGGGATCGATGGCATCGGCCAGGGCCTGCAGCTCGAAGGTGATGACCGCCTCCTGCCGGCGGCGCACCCGCTCGCGCTGGCGGCGCGATTCGGCCAGCGCTTGCACGTTGCCGCGCAAGGCCACCACCGCCGAGGCGATGCGGCCGATCTCGTCGTTGCCCACGTGACCCACCGTCACCGAGGTGTCGCCGCGCGAGAGCGCCTGCAGCACGTCGATGGCGGATTCCAGGGGGCGGAAGCTGTACCACAGGAAGACGTTGAGCCCGACCACGCCGATCAGCACCAGGGCGATGGCGCCGGCCGCCGCCCACTGGCGGATGAAGGCCGTGGCCTCCACCGTCTGCGTCGTGTCGACGAAGCTCACCAGCGCGCCCACGGCACTGCCGGAAATGTCGTCGATGGGGATGCTGGTGACGTTGTAGATGCGCCCGTCCAGCGTCATGCGGTCGGCCTTGGGCCGGCGCGGCGTGATGGCGAGCTTGGCGCGCTCCCACAGGCGGAAATCGGTGCTCGCCACCACGCGGCCGCGCAGGGTGACAAGGGTGGTGGTGGCGCTGAGGCCGCGGGCGAAACGGTCCATGCCGAGCGCGGCGTTGCGGCCGAGCACCAGCACGACCCGGCCGAGGGCCGGCAGTTCAACGGTGCGGGTGGTGAGCACGATCACCTGCGTCGCGCTCACCTGGCGCAGGCCCGACAGGACTTCCCCCTTGAGCGCCCGGTCGACGCTGCTGGCATCGAGGATGTAGCGCGCGGTGGTGCCGCCGTCGCCGAACACCACCTCGCGGTCGGCGTTCACCACCTCGAAATAGGTGTCGTCCTCCATGATGTTCATGCCGAGGTCGCGCAAGGCGGCGGCGACCCCCGGGCGATCGGAGAAGCCGAGGGCGATGGTGAAGCTGCTGGAGCTTTCCACCCGTTCGAGGATGCGCGCGAGGTTCGCGGTCTGAAACGCGACGATCTCGCGCCACAGCACTGTCTGGCCGTCGATGGCGAGTTCGCCCTCGCGGGACTGGGCCACCC